>NZ_NRRW01000005.1 GCF_016583835.1 Thiococcus pfennigii
CGCCGAAGCGAGCCCGTATTCACCTTTAACTGCTTGTTTATTCGCCGATTTGCCCGCGCTTGTCACACCCTTTTTGTCATTGCCGCCGCATGGCATTCGTCAATAAGCTTTCACTAATATGCGCGTTCATTAGTGTTTGCTTATATTATGATCTCGCTATGCGGAAATGAGAAACTTCAGCTTCAAGCCATTGGGTAGCGAGCGGGTCTGGAACCAGGCCTCTTCGAGATCGACTCCGCCATCCGCATCGATGGCCAGGAGGGCGGTTGCGTCGAAATAGGTGTCGACGCTGGCGGAAAAGGCGATCTCGGCGCTGCGGAAGTTGAAACCCTGCTCTGCGCTGCCGTGCGCGTGCCCGTGCCCGCCACCGTGGTCATGGCCAGCGCCGTGCGCATGACTGATGCCGTCGGCCATGCCGAGCAGTTCGCTACCCTCGCCGTCGATATCGTCGTGGTAGTAATTTCCATCGAGAATGACCGAGATCTGCGGGTTGAATGCGGTACCCGAGGTCAGGGAACCCATGCCGCTGGGCTTGCGCTCGACCGTTTCGGACGCGCTCGCCCGTTGCGCGGTCGCGGCCGTCTCGGCCGTGCGCTCCGCAGCCTTCAGTCGTTGTTCGAGGGCATCGATCTTTGCCTCGTAGTCGGCCTTCATCTGCTCGATCATGCGCTTGATTTCGGCTATCTCGGTGCCGTCAGCCGCCGTCGCCGCCGCTGGGACAGCCAGTGTCGCCGCGACTGCGAAGCCCAATAGCGATCTCTTCATCGTCGATAGTCTCCGTCGCTGGGTGTGGGACCCCGCCTCGGGATGCACCGCGCGCCGAGGCATGGATGGGTCTTGCGAAAAATATGTTATAACATAGCGTAACGATATAACATAACAGCATCCTGCAGACGATGTGCCGGCTCGTCATGCGTCATGGTCCTGATCGATCCTGAATCGATGGCCGCGGCAGCGACGGCACCCGACGACGGTTGTCGGGGTTTCATGCCGGCTGCACCCAGGTGCAGCCGAGGACCGACGTATCATGTGCCAGTTGCTGGTCGGCTCACTGATGCGCCGGTCGACCGGGTGCCCCGAGCGGGAGGCGCAGATCGGGGCTTGGCGCTGCTGGCGGAGGTGGTCTACGAACTCCGCGGCTACCCAACGGTCGATCTCTGTCTTGGCCGGGCACTATCCGCATTCCCTTGTGCGCACGAGGTGGATCGCCCTCCCGCTGGGAGCGGCAGTGAGCGTCGTCGGCTTGACCTTATCGCGTGGTCATGACTCGTCGGTTGGCCGGTCAATCATGCCGCTCGCGGGCGGGGTCTTTATCGTGTCTGCGATCGTTGCCCTGATCCTTGATCGCCGCCGCGGCCGACGGGCCGTCTCGCGGGGCATGTTGCGAGGATGAGTCCGTGAACAATGAAGAATTCATGCAGGTGATGGAGTGTGCCGAAGGGCTGTGCCGCGCACGCGGCGTGCGCTTGACCGATCAACGCAAGGCGGTTCTGCGCATGTTGTGCCTGTCGGACAAACCGCTGACCGCTTACGAGTTACTGGAGCGAATGCGTGGTGTCGTCAAGAATCCCGCGCCGCCGACTGTCTATCGCGCATTGGATTTTCTGCTCGAACAGGGACTGGTGCACAAGCTCGAGAGCCTGCATGCCTACGTCGGCTGTGCGCATCCGGATCATCCGCACGCGAGTCAGTTCTTGATCTGCGATGCCTGCGGCGAAGTCGCCGAGGTCGAGGATCTCCGCGTGGCCGAGAGCCTGAAGGCGGCTGGCAAGGCCATTGGATTCCGTGCGAAGCGACCGGTCGTGGAGGTGCTGGGCACCTGTGCGCAGTGCAGCGCGAAGCGACATGAATAGGGTACGCACCGGGTATCCATACCGATCACCCACAAGTCGGGAGATTTCCTGAAGGGCACCTTGAAAAATTGCCATCCGGGCGATTTTTCAAGACGCGAAACGAAAATGCGATTTCCGCTTCGCTTCTGGGGCGCGCAGGGTGTCCCGGCACGGCTGACCAGGTGCGGTGAGCTTGTGAACCGCACCGTTCGCGAGGTCGCTTCGGGCGCAGTTCGTTCCTCGCCACATCCTTACGATGCCGCGGACTCTCGCGGTAAACCTGCGAATGCCTCGGCGATGACCCGCGCACGGGCGGGCTCGTCTTGAACGTTGGTCAGGGCCTCGTCGCGGCCGACGCCCGGGCTCATGGCGCCGATCCGCCATCGGGCGGGGTCGGCGACGAGCCGATCGTCAGATAGCGCCCCACCTGCGCTTGAACCTGGGCCGGCGAGAGCGGCGGGCCGAAGTCGCAGTTGTAGTAGGGGGCGAGGCAACGCAGGTACATGACGTCGCTGGGCGCGGTCGATGCGAGCCACCATGTGAATTCCTGGAAGATCGGCTCGGCGCAACTGCGCAGGCCGAGCAGGGCGGGGATGCGCGTGGTGGGGTCGCGCAGGGGACGGTGGCTGGCGCGGCTGACGCGGAATTCGCCGCTGGTGATCCGTTGCGGCTGGTCGCCGGAGACGGTGCGCACCTCCAGCTCGCAGTAGGGTTCGAGTCTGTTGCCCGCAGAGGCGAGCCGCCCGTCCTGGAGGACCACGTGCGCGCTGCCGGGCGGGATCGTGATGGGGGCCGTGACGGTCAGCGACAGCCCGGTCGCGGCCGGCGGGCCGTCGAAGGCGCAGCCGGCGGGTAGGGCGGCGAGCGTTGTCGAGAGTGCGAGCAGGCATGCCGGCCGGCACGCAGGCGCGCGGCGTCGCCGGCGCTTGGGCGCGGGTCGAGAGGTGACGGACGGGGCGGGGGGCGTGGCCATGCGGGTGTCTCCGAGGTCGGGTGCCGGGCCGGCAGGGTCGTCGGGGCGCCGCTCGGCCATGGTTCGCGATCGTCTTGACCCCGGTCAATGGCGGGGCGGGCCGCCGGCCGGCGACGGGCTATGCTAAGACTCTAGGCGAGGGGCCGACGGTTGGCCATGCCGGGTCTGACGCGTTTCCCGCCTCGTTGTGTCGTCCGTCGTCGATCCCGAGCTACGCCATGGTCTCCGACCCCTCCGATACTGCGGCCATTGATCAGGCCATCAACCGCATCCTCGCCGCCGAGCGGGATGCACGCACCGGCGTCGCGCAGTGCGCGGCCGAGGCCGAGGCGATCCTCGCCGCGGCCCAGGCACGGGCGGAACGGGTCCGTGCCCGCACCGAGCAGCGCGTCCAACTCGTGCATCGGATCGCCGATCGGTGCCTGGAGCAGGTCTTGGCCGATCTTGCGGCGATCCCGATCGACCCGGACGAGGACGGGGCCGCGACACCGGTCCCGACCGGTCCCCCCGATGTCGCGATGGACGAGGCGATCGCGCGCCTCCTCGACGAGATGGTCGGCCCCGCGCCATGATCGTCGCCGCCCGTCCGTTCGCCTACGCCCAGGCCCGCATGCAGGCGCGTTGCGCGGCGCTGCCGGACGAGGCGGCCTGGGGCCGCCTCGCGGCGACGCGCACGCTGACCGCCTGCCTGGCCGAGGCGCGCGTGCTGCGTTTCGGCCCGTGGGTGAAGGGGTTTTCGCGCCACAGCGGGGTGCACGAGCTGGAACGCGGCCTGCGTCTGCACTTTCGCGACGCCGTCGATGCCCTTGCCGACTGGGTGCCAGAAGGGTGGCGCGCGGCCGTCGCCTGGACGCGCTGGCTGCCGTGTCTGCCGCTGTTCGCGGCACTCGCCCGCGGCGGGACGCCGCCGCCCTGGGCCCGCGAGGACTACCTGCTCGCCGCCTTGCTCGACGAGGCCGGCGAGCCCCGTCCGGCGGCGCTGGCGCAGGCCGGCCTGGGGCCGCTGCTCGCTGACGGTGACGAGGTCGCGGCGGCCTGGCTGCGCGAGTGGCGTGGGCGCTGGCCGCGCTGCGGCGGCGCGACGCGCGCCGGCCTGACGGGGTTCTTGGCGCTGCTCGGGGCGCACGCCACGGCCTTTCGCGCCGCGCCGCCGAGCGCCGCCTGGCCGTTGCGCCGCGCGTTGCGGGGCGAGCTTCAGCACCGCTTCCACCTGTCGCCGTTGCAGCCGGTGACCGCCTTCATCTTCCTGGCCCTGGTCGCGCTGGACCTGGAGCGGCTGCGCGCCGAGCTGATCGGGCGTGCCCTGTTCGTCGCGGAGGCCGATTGATGTTGCGCCCGCAGGCCGCCCGCTGGCTCGAGGTCCTGTGCAGCCGTCGCGATGGGGTGCGCACCGTTGCGACGCTCGCGGCGACCGGCGCCCTGGAGGTCGAGCTGCGCCGCGCCGCGCCGACGGAGCAGCCGCTGCGCCACCTGGCCGCCGGGCTCGCCGAGTACGAGCGGCTGCACGCGCGCTACGGCCGCTACTGGGAACGCGGCCGACTGCGCCAGTCGCCACTGGTCGGCTCGCCCGATGCGCTGCTCGACCTGACGCTGGGGCGGCTCGGCGCCTGGCGTCGCGAGGCCGATCCGCTCATCGTCGCCTTGCAGGCCGACGAGGAGGAACTCGCCCACCTGCGCTGGCTGACTAAGATCATCGCCCACCTGACCGCCGGACAGCTCGACTACCGGCTGGTGAGCGAGTGCGGTCCGGTGCTCGCGACCTCCTGCGCAATCCTGCCGCGCGAGGCGGACCCGCGGCTGCCGGCCTCGGTGATCGCCCGGCGCGTCCCCTGGGATGACCAACAGTGCCTCCTGATCCTCGGCCCGGCGGCCGGCATCGCCGCGGCCAAGCGTCAGGTCCAGGCCGTGAAGGGTCGGATCATCGAACGCCCGGCCTGGCTGCGCGGCGATGCCACCGAGGCCGGGTTGCAGCTTCGGGCACGTTGCCAGGCCCTCGCGACCGGGATCGTCCATCGCTACGCCGAGCTCGATGCCCTGTTCGAGGACTTCGCGCTCGGCGACGTCCTCGGCGAGGTGGCCTGGCTGGCCTGGTTCGCGCGCCACGTCGGGGCGCTCGAGCGGGCCGGCGATCAGCTGGTCTGGATCACCGGCTGGACGGACGACCCGCACGGTGGCGCCCTGATCGACGCACTCGCGCACTCGCAGACGCGGGCCCTGCTGCGCCTCGCCGAGCCCCCGCCCGCGGTCCGCGCGCCGCAGATCCTCGTCAATCCCCGCTGGCTGCGACCCTTCGAGCTCTTCACGCGCGCCCTGGGCGCCCCCGACGCCGACGAGGCGGACCCGACGCCGATCCTGGCCGTCGTCGTGCCGCTGCTGTTCGGCTACATGTTCGGTGACCTCGGCCAGGGGCTCGTCCTCGCGCTGCTCGGTGGGTGGCTGGACCGGCGGTTTCGCGGGCGGCGCGAGACGGCCCGGCCGCTCGCCCGCCTGATCCTCGTTTGCGGCCTCGCGTCGATGGCCTTCGGCGTCCTGTTCGGCAGCCTGTTCGGCCGCGAGGACCTGATCCCGGCCCTCTGGCTCCACCCGCTCGACGAGCCGGTCCGCGTGCTCGCGGTGCCGCTCGCCTTCGGCGTCGGCCTGTTGAGCCTGGGCCAGGTCCTCGCCGGGTTCGGCGCCGAGCGGGGCGGCGAGTTCGGTCGCTGGCTGCGCCTGGATGCGGGGCTGCTGCTCGTCTATCTCGGGCTCCTGGGCTGGCTGCTTCATCCAGGCGCCGCCTGGCTCGTGTGGCCGGGGCTCGCCTGGTATCTGGTCGGGGCCCTGACGTTGTCGGGTCGCTGGTCGGTGCGGCTCGCGGCGCTCGGCGAACTCGTCGAGCGGGCGCTGCAGCTCCTCGTCAACACGCTGTCGTTCGCCCGCATCGGGGCCTTCGCGCTCGCCCATGCCGCGCTGTCGGCGGCGATCGTGACGATGGCCGCGGCGGCGCCGGCCGGCGCCGGCCTCGCGATCCTGATCGCCGGCAACCTGGTGATCATCGCCCTCGAGGGCCTGGTCGTCTCGATCCAGACGACGCGGCTGGTACTCTTCGAGTTCTTCAATCGGTTTCTGCATGGCGGTGGTCGGGTCTTCCGGCCGCTGCCGCCACCGCCGGCGATGGTCGGCGTGGCCTGAGATCAATGTGAAGGTCCGCCGTGTCGGGTGTGGTGAGGGACGAACCGCACCCATGCCGGCCTTGAGTCCCCTCAGGAAGGGTGCAGAAACAACCAACACGAGCGAGGGGAAGGAAGGGAGACTACGAAATACACGAAAGTCGCGAAAAACAGCGGATAATGATCTTTGGCCTTTTCGCGTTTCTCGCGTGTTTCGGTGCGTCCAAGAAGATGTGCCGCTTGTACTTCAGGCGTCACTAGGTATCGCCTTGCGTTCGGAGATCGCCGATGACAAGAAAAGGCCTGTTCGTCGCCTCCCTGGTCGCCATGACTGCGCTGCTGGCCGGGCTCTCCAGCCTGCTCCTCTGGCAGTCCCCGGCGCAGGCCGCCGAGGCCCTCGCCGGCGGCGGGCTCGATCCCGTCGTGATGCGCTGGGGTTTCGTCGCCGCCGCGCTCGCGACCGGCATCTCGTCGCTCGGTGCCGCCTACGCGGTGGCGGCCGTCGGCACCGCGGCCGTCGGCGCGCTGGCCGAGAAGCCGGAGCTCTTCGGCCGCGCGATCATCCTGGTCGGGCTCGCCGAGGGGATCGCGATCTACGGGGTCATCGTCTCCGTGCTGATCCTCAACCGGCTCGGCTGAGATGGGCGCCTGCGCCTTCATCGGCGACGAGGTGAGCGCCGTTGGTTTTCGCCTGGCCGGGGTCGCCGTCCATGTGCCGACGCCGGCGGCCCTGCCGGGGCTCTTCGAGGCCCTCTGCGGCGAGGCGGAGCTGATCCTACTGACGGCGGAGGTCGCGGACTGGCTGCCGGCCGGGCGGCTGCGCGCGGCGTTGCAGGCCGCCCGGCCGCTGGTCCTGGTCGTCGCCGACATCCGCGGCCAGCACCCGCCGCCCGATGTCGCCGCGGCCCTGCGCCGCCAGTTGGGGATGGGCGAATGAGACTCGCCGAGCGCGAACAGGGGCTGCTCGATCTCGTCGCCCAGTATCGCGAGGCCGAGTGCCGGCGGCGCCTCGCCCAGGCGCGGGCCGAGGCCGGGGCGCTGCTGCGGCGCACCTTCGCCGAGGAGCGGACCCATCTGCATGCCCAGATCGAGGCCGAACGCCACCGCGCCCGCACCCGTATCGAGGCGATCCATGCCGATCGCGAGACCCGCCTGCGCCACCGCGGCGAGCGGCGCAGCGCGCGCCGGCTCGCCGCGGCCTGGCCGCGGTTGGAGGCGGCGCTGCGCGGGCGCTGGCGCACGCCGGCCGGGCGGCGCACCTGGGCCGAGCACCACCTGCGGTCGGCGCGCGAGCGGCTCCCGCCGCCCGGACCGGATGGACACTGGGTGATCCGCCACGCACCCGACTGGAGCGAGCCCGAACGGCGCGCGCTCGCCGTCGATCTCGGGCTTGGGCTCGGCCACCGGCCGCGCTTCCTCGCCGACGGCGGGCTCGTCGCCGGGCTGACGATCGCCTGCGGCGGGGCGATCCTGGATGCGAGCCTGGCCGGTCTGTTGCGCGATCGGGTGCGCCTGGAGGCGCGGCTGCTGGCCCTGCGGGAGGCGGCCGAGCGGGCCGCCGAGATCGGGCCGCCCGGGACCTCGCGATGAGCACGGCGACGACGACCTGGATCAATGGGCCGGTGCTGCGGGCGCGGCCCGATGGGACCTTCCGGCTGCGCGAGGCGGTCGCGGTCGGGCCGCAGCGGTTGCTCGGCGAGGTCATCCGCATCGCCCGCGACGAGATCGTCGTGCAGGTCTACGAGGACACGAGCGGGCTGCGCCCGGGCACGCCGGTCGAGGGGCGCGGGCAGCTCCTGTCGGTGCGGCTCGGTCCGGGCCTCCTCGGGCGCATCTTCGACGGCCTGCTGCGCCCGCTCGGCGATCCGGCCGATCCGTACGTGACGCCGGGGCTGGGCGAGGGCAGCGCCTCGACCTTCTATTTCCGCCCGCTCTGCACGCCGGGTGACGCCCTCGCCGCCGGCCAGCCGCTCGGCGAGATCGGGCTGGTCGAGGGGGCGGTCCAGCAGTGCCTGGCGCCGCCCGACCTGGTACCCGGCACCGTCGCCGAGGTCGCCGGGGCCGGCGAGTACCGCGACGACGAGGTGATCTGCCGGGTACGCACGGCCAACGGGGCGAGCCGCGACCTGACCATGTGCCACGAGTGGCCGGTGCGCCTGCCGCGGCCGGTTGCGGCTCGGCTGCCGTCGGACGAGCCGATGGTGACCGGCCAGCGGATCATCGATTGCCTGTTCCCGATCGCCCGCGGCGGCACCGGCGCGATCCCGGGCGGCTTCGGCACCGGCAAGACGGTCCTCCTGGAGACGGTCGCCAAGTGGTGCGCCGCCGACGTCATCGTCTACGTCGGCTGCGGCGAGCGCGGCAACGAGATGGCCGGGCTGCTCGGGGAGTTCGTCGAACTCGTCGATCCGCGCAGCGGCCGGCCGTTGCTGGAGCGCACCGTCGTGATCGCCAATACCTCGAACATGCCGGTCTCGGCGCGCGAGGCGAGCATCTACACGGGCATTACGGTCGCCGAGTACTTCCGCGATCAGGGCCTCGACGTCACCCTGATGGCCGACTCGACGAGCCGCTGGGCCGAGGCCCTGCGTGAGGTCTCGGGGCGCCTCGGCGAGCTGCCCGGCGAGGCCGGCTATCCGGCCTATCTGAGCAGCCGGCTCGCGGACTTCTACGAACGGGCCGCGCGGGTGCGCACGCTGGCCGGCAACCAGGGGGCGGTGACGGTGCTCGGCGCCGTCAGCCCGCCGTCGGGGGACTTCTCAGAGCCGGTCACCAACCACACGCGGCGCTATGTCGGCTGCCTCTGGGTGCTCGACGCCCAGCGCGCCCAGGCGCGCTTCTACCCGGCGATCCATCCGCTGCAATCCTACAGCCTGGCCGCCACCGGTCTCGCCCGCTGGTGGCACGGACAGGGCTGCACCCGCTGGGAGGGTCTGCGCCGGCGCTTCCTGACCCTGATCGAGGAGCAGGCGCGCCTGGAGCGGATGGCGCGGATCATCGGTCGCGACGCGATGCCCGAGCGCCAGCGCCTGACGCTCCTGTGCGCCCAGCTCGTCGAGCAGGCCTTCCTGCGCCAGTCGGCCTTCTCGCCGATCGACCGCTACGCGACGCCGGCCCGCCAGGCGGTCATGATGCGCCTGATCGGGCGCTTCATCGACGGCGCCGAGGCGCTGCTCGCCCAGGGCGTGGCCCCCGAGCGGCTCGCCGCGCTGCCGGTCTTCCGTGCCCTGATGCGGATGGGCGAGGAGATCGCCGAGGGCGATTGGGAGCGCTTCTCCGAGCTCGATCAGGCCCTCACGGCGGGGCTGCGCGAGCTCGAGAGCGGCGCGGCGGATGGCGCGGGCGCCGCGGCCCCGCCGGCGGCGGGCTGACAGGAGGCGGGGACGATGTACGCGAGACTCGTCGGCGAAGAGCTGGCCCAGCGTGCGGCCGGGCCGCTCCTGTTCCTGCATCGGCGCGTCGACGTCGGCCTCAACGAGGCGGTCGAGGTCGAGGACGCCGACGGGCGGGTGCGGCTCGGGCGCATCGCCGCGCTGGATACCGAGACGATCACGGTCGAGATGCTCGATGACACCGCGGGCCTGGCGCTCGCCGGGACCCGGGTGCGCTTCTTCGGCGAGCCGCTGCGCTTCCATGTCGGTCCCGGCCTGCTCGGGCGCATCTTCAACGGCATCGGCCAGCCGCTCGACGGCGGTCCGCCGTTGCCGGCGGCGCGCGCCTACCGGGTCGACGGGCTGCCGATCAAGCCGTCGGCCCGCGAGGCCCCGAGCGAGTTCCTGGAGACCGGCTTCACGGCGATCGATCTGCTCAACAGCCTGGTGCGCGGTCAGAAGCTGCCGCTGTTCTCGGGCGGGGGGTTGCCGCACGACCGCATCGCCGTCGATATCGCCTGCCATGCCCGCCTGCCGGGCGGACGCGCCAGGGAGCAGGACTTCGCGATCGTCTTCGCCGGGATCGGCATCCCGCACGACAGCGCCGAGCTCTTCCGCAGCGAGATGGAGCGCAGCGGGGCGCTGGCGCGCACCGTCCTGTTCCTGAACCTGGCCAGCGACTCCAGCGCCCAGCGCCTGCTCGCGCCGCGCTTCGCGTTGACCGCCGCCGAATACCTGGCCTTCAGCGAGGGCAAGGATGTGCTCGTGATCCTGACCGACCTCACGAACTACGGCGAGGCGTTGCGCGAGGTCTCGGCGAGCCGCGCCGAGGTGCCGAGCCGCAAGGGCTATCCCGGCTACATGTACTCGGACCTCGCGACCCTCTACGAGCGCGCCGGGCGGATCCGCGGTCGGCCCGGCTCGCTGACCCAGCTCCCGATCCTGACGATGCCGAACGACGACATCACCCACCCGATCCCGGACCTGACCGGCTACATCACCGAGGGCCAGATCGTCCTCGACCGCGACCTGCACCGGCGCGACATCTACCCGCCGGTGCGGGTCCTGCCGAGCCTGTCGCGGCTGATGAAGGACGGTACCGGCAAGGGCCGCACCGACGCCGATCATCCGGCGCTCGCCGCCCAGCTCTACGCCGCCTATGCCCGCACCCAGCAGACGCGCCTGCTCGCGAGCGTCGTCGGCGAGGAGGGCCTGTCCGCCGTCGACCGCAGCTACCTCGCGTTCGGCGAGGCCTTCGAGGGCGACCTCGTCCATCAGGACGAGGCGCGCAGCCTGGCGGAGAGCCTCGAGGCCGGCTGGGGGGTCCTGCGCGGCCTGCCGCGGGCGGAGCTGCATCGCCTGAGCGACGCCCAGATCGCCGCCCATTTGGGGGCCTGAGCGTGCCGCTGCACGAGGTCAAGGCGACCCACAGCGCCTACCTCGCGCTACGCGAGGAGCGCCTCGGCATGGAGGAGGGCTACCGCTTCCTCGACGAGAAGCGCCTCATCCTGGCCGCCGAGATCCTCGACCAACTGGCCCGCCACGAGCGCCTGATGGGCGAATATCGGAGGCGCGCCGCCGAGGCGCGCGCGGCCCTGGCGGGGGCGGTCGCCCGCTACGGTCTCGAGGGGCTGAGCCTCTATCCGGCGAGCCCGGCACCGCCGGCCCTCGGTGCGCCGACGACGCGCTCGGTGCTCGGAGTGGTCCTCGAGGAGGTGCCGGAGGCGCCGGGGGAGACGCCTGAGGATGAGACTGGGCCGCCGCCATCGCCCGTCGACGCGAGCCCCGAGGGCGACGCCGCCCGGGCCGCCTTTCGGGCCTTGGTGCCGCTGGCGCAGCGGCTCGCGGTCTTGGTCGGCAACCTGGAGCGGCTGCGCCGCGAGTACACGCGCACCGCACGCCGTGCCCGGGCGATGGAGGACGTGCTGCTGCCGGAACTCGACGAGGCCCTGCGCACCGTCGCCGCGGCCCTCGAGGAGCAAGAGCGCGAGGAGACGCTGCGGGCGCGCATGCCCCGGGTCGGCCCGCCCTGACCGGGCCCAGGGCGGGCGCCAATCACTCGTGACGCAGGGCCTCGATCGGGTCGAGTTGGGCCGCTCGGCGGGCCGGGACATAGCCGAAGACCACGCCGACGACGGCCGAGAAGACGAAGGCCAGCGTGACGATGCCACTGTCGAATACGAACGGGACCTTGAGGGCCTGCGACAGCCATAGCGACGAGACGATCGCGAGGACGATGCCGATGAGGCCGCCGAGCGAGGAGAGGACCATGGCCTCGACGAGGAACTGGGTCTGTACCTCGCGTTCCTGGGCGCCGATCGCGAGGCGGATGCCGATCTCGCGGGTGCGCTCGGTGACCGACACCAGCATGATGTTCATGATCCCGATGCCCCCGACCAGCAGGCTGACCGAGGCGACCGCGCCGAGCAAGGCGGTCAGGATCTCCGTGGTTGCCGTCAGCAGCCCGGAGACCTCCTGGAGGTCCGTCACCATGAAGTCATCCTGCTCCCAGGGCGCGATGCGCCGGCGCTCGCGCAGCAGGGTGGCGATCGCCTCCTTGACCTCCTCGGTCGATGCGCTATCGCGCATCGTGGCGTAAATCAGGCTGATGTTCTGGCTGCCGGTCACGCGTCTTTGAATCGTGCGCAGCGGGATGATGACGATGTCATCCTGGTCCATGCCAACGCTGCTCTGCCCCTTGGGCTCGACGAGGCCGATCACCTGGCAGGCGATGTTGTTCAGCCGGATGCGCTGGCCGATCGGTGGGCTGCTGCCGAACAGCTCCCGTTGGACAGTGGCGCCGACGAGACAGACGGCCTTGCCGGTGCTCAGCTCGGTCCGAGAGAACTCACGGCCGGCCGACAGCGGCCAGCTGCGCACGGTCAGATACGCATTCTCGGTGCCGACGACGTTGGTCGCCCAGTTGCGGTTGCCGACGATCGCCGTCATGCGCTGCGAGGAGACGGGCGCCACGGCCACGAGGCCGCCGATCTGGTCGCGTATCGCGACGGCGTCGTCGACCTCGAAGGGCCTGGCCTCGGAGATGATGGCCGGGCCGACGCGCTGGCCCGGGCGGATGATGAGGAGGTTGCTGCCGAGGCTCTCGATCTGGCGCTGGACCTCGATGGTTGCGCCGCTGCCGAGGAAGACCATCACGATCACGGCGGCGACGCCGATCACGATGCCGAGCACGGTGAGGAATGAGCGCAGGACGTTGCGGCGGATCTCGCGGAAGGCGAGCAGGAAGCTGTTCCAGAGCATCAGCGGCCCCCATCTCCCGGGACGGTGCTCTCCACCAGTCCGTCGAGGAAGTGGATCGAGCGGTTCGCGTATTCGGCCATGTCCGGCTCGTGGGTGATCATGATGATGGTGATCCCGCGCGTGCGGTTGAGGTCCGTGAGGAGGTCCATGATCTCGCGGCTGCGGGCCGAGTCGAGGTTGCCGGTCGGCTCGTCGGCGAGGAGCACGGCGGGTTCGGTCACCAGCGCGCGGGCGATCGCGACGCGCTGCTGCTGGCCGCCGGAGAGTTCGGCCGGGGTGTGGGTCTCCCAGCCGATCAGGCCGACCGCCTTCAGGGCCTGGCGGGCGCGCTCATGGCGCTCGCTGGCCGGTTCGCGGCGGTAGATCAGCGGCAGCTCGACGTTCTCGATGGCCGAGGTCCGGCTGAGCAGGTTGTAGCCCTGGAAGACGAATCCGAGGTACTGGCGGCGCAAGAGGGCGCGCTCGTCGCGCGTCAGATGCCCGACCTCGGCGCCGCGGAAGCGGTAGCTGCCCGAGGTCGGGGTGTCGAGGCAGCCGAGGATGTTCATCGTCGTCGACTTGCCGGAGCCGCTTGGGCCCATGACGGCGACGAACTCGCCTTGCTCGATGGTGATGTCGATGCCGCGCAGCGCGTGCATCGCGGCCGCGCCGCTGCCATAGACCTTCGTCACCTGCACGAGTTCGATGAGCGGCGGATCGGTGCGCCCGACGGCGGTCATTGGCTTCCCGTCCTGACGGCGTCGACCACCACCGGGGTGCCGGGTGCGAGATCGCCGTCGATGATCTGCGTGACGATGCCGTCCGTCGGGCCTGTCTGCACGGTGACGGCCTTGGGGCGGCTGTCCTCGAGGAGCCAGACCTGGGATCCCCCGTCGGCGTCGGGTCGCGTCACCGGCTTGGTCGTGCTCGTCGGCGGACGCAGGAACATCCCGACCAGGCCGCCGCCTCCGCCGGACGATTCCTCCTCCTCGGTGGCCGCGGGTGGCTTGAAGCGCAGCGCCGTGTTGGGGACCAGCACGACGTCCTGGAGTCGGGTGACGGTGATTTCGGCCGTGGCCGTCATGCCCGGGCGCAGCAGCAGCGACTCGTTGTCGACGGCGAGAATCGTCTTGTAGGTGACCACCCCCGCGACGACCTCGGGCGCGAAACGCACCTCCTCGATCTTGGCCGGGAAGGTGCGGTCGGGGTAGGCGTCGACCGAAAAGACCGCCGGCTGTCCGATGGCGACGAGACCGACGTCGGCCTCGTCGACGTCGATGTGCAATTCCATGTGGCCAAGATCTTCGGCCAGTCTGAAGAGCACGGGCGTCTGCAGGGCGGCCGCGACCGTTTGACCCGGTTCGACTCGTCGCTCCAGGACGATGCCGTCGATCGGCGAGCGGATGATCGCCTTCTCCAGCGCGCGCCGGTCGGAGTCCTGCCGTGCCTGCGCCTGGGCGACCTCGGCCTGGGCGACGGCGAGGCCGGCCTCGGCGCGCGCCGCCGCCGCCGTGGCCCTGTCCAGCTCTTCCTGCGAGGAGAGCTTCTTGGCGATCAGATCTTGCACGCGGCGCAGTCGGTTGCTGGTCTCGGTGAGGGTCGCCTGGGCCTCGACGACCCGCGCCTCGGCGAGGGCCAGGGCTGCCGAGGACTGGCGGAAGCCTGCCTCCAACTGATCGGTGTCGAGTTCGGCCAGGATCTGCCCGGCTGTGATGCGGTCGTTGAAGTCGGCGTTCACCGATTCGATGGTGCCCGATACCTCGGTGCCGACTTCGACCTGGTTGACAGGCCTCAGGGAGCCGGTGGCGGTGATCGTGACGGTCAGGTCGCCACGTGTCACCGCGTCCGTCGTGTAGGTGATCGCGGTGTGGTCCGTGCGGAAATAGCGACCGACGACGAGGACGATGAGCGTCACGCCGACGAGTACGCCGAGATTGCGCCAGACGCGATTGCGGTTGGTCCGCTTCTTCGCGTCTTCCAACACCTGGGAGATTTCCTCTGTCACGTCGTTCTCTCAATAATGAAGATTTGAACCGGATCGTCGGCGGACCCCGGCCCATCGCTTGGCGATGTCCCTTCGAGCGCCGACCCCGACACCGGCGGGGCGGACGCGCCGGCATTCTAACGAGCATGCACGAGTGGCGGCACCCCGAAAAATGAGGCTGCCTGTCTCACGGTAAGCGAAAGGCCGATCCGCCGGCGTTGCGCGTGGCGGGTATCATCATCGCGCTCCTCGGATGGCGGTCGATCGGGCGCGTGGAATGTTTGCTCCGGGTGCTCCAATCGGCCCTCGCATTTGGGGTCGGAACCCGTCCACCCGGCCTGTTGCATCGGTATCTCGAACTTCGGGGCGCGGTTGGCCGCAGGCTGGCCACGGATGGCCCGGCCGGGGAGGGGCTAGGGGGCCGCGAACGATTGTCATCCAGGCAGTTTTTCAAGATGCGAAGCGAAAATGCGATTTCCGCTTCGCTTCATTTTCAATCGTTTAGACGGCTGAAGGTGGCGGGTGGCGCGGGCGGCGCGCGAATTGCCACTGGGGTCTCGGGCCCAGGGGCGGCGGTCCGACGGCCAGCGAGGTGCGTCCCGCGGGGTGTCCGGCAAGGCACGAGGAGACGCCATGCCCGCCGATTGCGGTGCTTCGCGATAGCGCCGTCGCCGCGCGGGGCGTGCGTCGGCGGCCGGAGCGGGCCTCTGCCAGGAGACGAGCGCGGCGAATTCGAAAAAAGCAAAATCTTCGCCATTGCCGTGGTTTGACTCCATGGCGAAGCACTCGATTGCCGTTTCGAGGCTGAAGGTTCGTTTCCCCGGCGACGCCTCCGGTACGCCGCGCTGGCGGCTTCGCCTCGTTGGCACTCGCCGAGCGCGCATGAGCCTCCATTCGCACGCCTGGCGATGCCGTCCGGCCTGTGAATGGATGAGCCCGCTGCCCCGGATGAGCCGTTCGACCGCGCGCCGACACGCTAGCAAAGGCGGGTCGCCAGGGTCAATGCTCGGGGCTCTTCACCTGTTCGCTTCCGCGTTGCGGCGGCAGGGTCGAGGCGGTAGACTGCCGCCCGCCGAGGCAGGCGGCGATGCCGCGCCAGTGGGGCGTCGTCGTTTCGTGTCGCGCTCGATGAATCCATCATGGCAGGCCGGTACGATAACCATCGAAGGGCATGGCGAATTGATGTCTTGTTTGTTGCGGCCTGGCGTGGGTGTTCCGTTCCCTCCGAATACGTCCTCCTCCGCTAGGTTTGCGCCGCCGGGCGGCGGCGGCACGAGGGGCGGGTGTGTCGATTCTTCGGTCTTCGCTGTAGGCGTTCGCTGACGGCCGGGGTAGGCGTCGGCTCGCTCGCTCGGAGGCCGCTTGTCTTTTTCGCTGCAATCTGTTTCTTGATTCCTCCGACGCCAATGGTGAGGTCCTCCAGAATTCGCTGGAATGGCGTCGATGCGATGACGGCGTTCGGCTACACCCCTTCGTCCGGGGCCAGGGTGCCGGAGGCGTTGGTCGCCCCGCGGCGATCGGCCCTGGCGCATCGGCCTGTTGCCGGGCGAGTTCGCCGGCCGAGGTCAGGCGGATCGGCGCGCAGTCGTTCCCGATATCGGACTGCCACACTGGGAATTTCGCTGCATCGGACCGATGCTCACAGCGAGGCGGGGCGGCGATACCGAGCCGATGGGTCGAGTCCCTGGAGGGCGCGGGCTGCGTGGCGCCCCGTGGGTGCGGGGTTGGCGAGTCGCGACGGCGGTTCTTCTCGGACCGGGTCGGCGGCGTCGGGTGGACGACGTCAGGCGTCGTTCTGCCGATGGACGGCGAGTTCTTCGAGCCGGCCTCTTGCGACAATGTGATCGGCGCAGGCCGAACCTGCCGGGGATGTAAGAGGAGAGTGCCTTGAATAGGTCGGTGGTCGTGACAGGGATGGACCTCATTACCTCGCTGGGACTGGACCTGGAGTCGACCTGGCAGGGCCTAGTTGCCGGCCGATCCGGCATCCGTCGCATCACGCGCTTCGACCCGACCGGCCACGCGACCCAGATCGGCGGCCAGGTCCCAGACGGGTTCGACGAGTACGCCGCGGCCTATGGTGCGCGTCGCGCCTTACGACAGATGGGCCGTGCCATCCGCTTCGGCTACGTCTGCGGCAAGCGCGCCGTGGAGGACGCGGGGATCGACCTCGCGCAGGTCGATCCGAGCCGGTGCGCGGTCGTCTTCGGTGGGGCCGATACCGGCCACTCGCGCCTCGACGACGACAAGTACTGGGTCATGAAGACGATGCCGCATGGGGCGTCGGCCTGGTTGGCCATGGAGTACGGTCTGCGCGGCCCGAACTACACGGTATCGGCCGCCTGTGCGTCGTCGGCGTACGCGTTTGCCCAGGCCTTCGATCTGATCCTGCTCGGGCGCGCCGATCTGGTCATCGTCGGTGGGACCAGTTCGATCCTCAATCCCGAGCACCTGGATGGCTTCAACGAGCTTCAGGCGCTCTCGGTGCGCAACGATGTCCCGGCGGGCGCCAGCCGGCCGTTCTCGGCGGGGCGCGACGGCTTCGTGATCGGCGAGGGGGCCGGGGTCGCGATCCTCGAGTCGGAGTCGTCGGCGCGGCGTCGCGGGGCGCGGATCCACGCCCGGGTCCTCGGCCATGCGATGACCAGCGAGGCGTACAACATCATGGCGCCGTTGCCCGACGGCGAGGGCATGGCCAGGACCATGGCGCAGGCGCTGAGCGAGGCCGCGATCGCGCCGCAGCGGATCGACTACATCAACGCCCATGGCAGTTCGACGCCGCTGAACGACCGCTACGAGGTGACGGCGATCAAGTCCGTGTTCGGCGAGGCGGCACGGCAGATCCCCGTGTCCTCGGCGAAATCGATGATCGGACATACCGCGGGTGCCTGCGGTGCGATCGAGGCGATCATCACGATCTTGACCATCACGCGCGGGATCCTGACGCCGACGATCAACTACGAACCGGACCCCGATCTGGATCTGGATTTCGTACCCAACCAGGCCCGTGAGAAACGGGTCGACGTGGCCCTGTCGAACGCCTTCGGATTCGGCGGCTGCAATGCGACGCTGGTCCTCGGCCGATACGACGCCTAGCGCGTGCCGACACCGGCCTCTTTCGAACGAGCCTGACTCGGAGCCAAGATGATTCGGTCTGTCGCCTATCTGTTTCCCGCCTTCGGCATGCGCTACCGGGGGCCGCTCGAGCGGTGGCCGGTCGGCTTCGACGAGGAGCGCGAGCGATTGCTCGCCGTCGCGCGCGGCATCGTCGCCGTCGATGTCGCTGCGGCCGGTCTCGCGTCCGCGGCGGACCCCCTGAGCAACAGCCTGCGGGAGCACCATCTCTCCTACATCGACAGCTGCGCACTGGCCGCCGTCGTCGCGCGCTCGGGCCTGCCCTGCGCGTTGGCGGCCGGCTACAGCATGGGCCTGTTCGCCGCGCTGGCGCACTGTGGCGCCCTCTCGTTCGAGGACGGCTTGCACCTCATCGAACACGTCGTCAGGGTCGCCCACGATGTCGTCGACGAGCGGGACTACGGCATGGGGGCCGTGATCGGGTTGGACCTCGAGGTGGTCGAGGCGATCGTGCGCGACACGGGTCCGGGTGTCGAGGTCGCCGATGTCAGTGCCGAGCGGGTGATCGTACTGGCCGGTTTGTGCGCCGACGTCGATCGGGCGCTCGCGGCGGCGACCAGCGCCGGCGCGCTGTACGCGACCATGCTGCCGATCGTGCTGCCTTTTCACTCATCGTGGATGGCGCCCGCGGGGCCGAGGATTCGCGAGTTCCTGCCCCGGCTGCGCATCCGCGCCCCGCGTTGCAGGGTGGTCTCCGCCGTCGATCAGGTGGTCATGACCGATGCCGCTGCGGTCGCGCGGGAGTTGGCGCAAAACATCGTCTCTCCGCTGCACTGGCTGCGCACGATGCAGGTCCTCGTCGACGCTGGCGTGGGCACGGTCGTCGAGTGCGGTTTCAGCGAAAGCCTCTGCAAGTTCGCCAAGGGGCTCGACCCGGCACCACAGGTCTATCATCCGAAGATCTTCGGTCGTCTCGTCGAACGCGCCTCGCTGGTGGCCTGATGGAAGCGACAAGCCCTCGCCAGGACGACGGGTTGCGCGAATGGCGGCGCGGACCCGTGGCCGTCGTCGAGTTGGCCCGGCCGCAGCGGGCCAATGCCTACGACGCGGCCATGCTGGCCGCGTTCGCGGCCGTGCTCGAGCGCCTCGAGGCGGCCGGCGATGTCCGAGTGCTCGTCGTGACGGGCGCTGGCGAGCGCGCCTTCTGTGCCGGGGCCGACCTCGGCGAGATCGGCGCTCGGCGCGGCGAGGATGCGCTCGCGCTCGCGAGCGCCGCGCTCTTCCGTCGCCTCGAGGGCTACCCCAAGGTCTGTATCGCGGCGATCAACGGCGCTGCGGTCGCCGGCGGGATGGAGTTGGCATTGGCCTGCGATCTCAGGATCGCCGCCGAGGGGGCGCGCTTCGCGTTGCCTGAACCGGGCATCGGGCTGATCCCGGCGGCCGGGGGCATGCGCCGCTTGACGGAGATCGTCGGCGTCGGGCGGGCCAAGGAGATCATCCTGGGCGGATTGGAGTGGACGGCCGCGGCGGCCCTGCGCCACGGCCTCGTCAGCCAGGTGGTGCCGCGCGCCGCGCTGCTCGATCGGGCATTGGCCTGGGGCGAGGCGATCGCGATGAAGGATGCGCTGGCCCTGACGCTCGCCAAGCGTGTGATGGGGCGGGCCGCGCCCCCGGCCGATGAGCTCGCCGTGCTGGCCGAGGCGTTGCTCTACGAGAAGAGAAGCAACCGGTAATCGGGGGGTCTCGCACCTTGTACAAGCCAATTTCGAGCCTGAATCACGACTGGCGCCAGAAGGCGGGCTTCACGGTGCCCGAGGTCGCGCCACGCATCCTGTCCGTCGGCACCGCGACGCCGCCCTGCAAATACACCCAGGAGGAGGTCCTGGAGCTGTTTCAGGAGTCCAGCCCGAAGATCCGCAGCGTCTTTCTCGGGGGGCATATCCAGTCGCGCTATCTGTACCTGCCCGAGCCGGTCGATGGGGCGCTGCCGCAGGAATCCAATCAGCAGTTGTTGGACAAGCACCTCAACGGTGCCCTCGAGATCGGCGGCCAGGCGATCGAGGAGTGCCTGCGGCCGCTCGGGCTGGAGCCGTATGACGTCGATTTCTTCTGTGCGCTGAGCACGACCGGCTTCCTGTGTCCAGGTATCACGGCCCACCTGATCAAGAAGATGGGCTTCCGCGAGAGCGTGCGGCGCGTCGACATCCTCGGCATGGGCTGCAATGCCGGGGTGAACGGCCTGCAGACCGTCACCTCGTACGCGGCGGCCAATCCAGGCAAGCTCGGGCTCTTGTTGTGCGTCGAGATCTGCTCGGCGGCCTATGTCGACAACCGCAGCCTGTCGACGGCCGTGGTCAATTCGCTATTCGGCGATGGCGCGGCGGCCGTGCTCGTGCGGCAGGACCCGGCGGACACCTGGCAGCAAGGGCCCAGGGTCATCGATTTCGAATCGCACATCATCCCCGAGGCCCTGCGGGCGATGCGCTACGATCTCGACAATACCAAGCTGTCGTTCTTCCTCGAACGCGATATCCCATACGTGATCGGGGCGAATGTCGAGAAGCCCGTCGGTCGCCTGTTGGGCCGGCATGGCCTCAAGGGCAAATACGTCGACCATTGGATCGTGCATTCGGGTGGCAAAAAGGTCATCGATGCGATCGAGTACAATATCGGCCTGACGAACTACGACATGCGCCACACGCTCGGCATCCTGCGCAATTACGGAAATCTCTCGTCCGGATCGATCCTCTTTTCGTATAAGGAGCTCACGCGTGAAGGCCTGATTCGCAGCGGCGATGTCGGGGTGGTGATCGCGATGGGGCCCGGTACCTCGATCGAGACCGCTCTGGTTGCCTGGTAGGCGCTCGGCAATGGCTCACAAGGGGATTTAGCATGTACCAGTACAAGACCCTCAAGGTGAAGCGCGACGGCAACGTGGTCACCGCATTCCTCGATCGTCCCGACGGCCGCAATGCGATCAACATGCAGATGGTCAGGGACTTGAGCGATCTGATCGACAAGGTCGAGGATGCCAGCGATGTCGCGGTCCTCGTCCTGCGCGGCAATGCGGACGTCTTCACCTGCGGGATCGACCTGCGCGACTTCCCCGTGGAGAAACCGCGCGACATCTACGGCCTGCAGAAGTGGGAACGCATGTGCCGGGATCTGGAGCGGATGAACAAGTTCACGGTCGCCGCAGTCCAGGGCGAGTGCACCGGGGGCGGTCTGCAGTTGGCCCTGCTCTGCGACGCCCGCATCGCCGAGTCGCATGCGGTGTTCCGCCTCGACGAGGTGGAGAAGGGCTTCCTGCCCGGGATGGCGACCTTCCGCCTGGCGAAGTACATCGGCCTGGGGCGGGCGAAGAACCTGATCCTCACCGGCCGGTCGATTCGGGCCGCCGAGGCGCGCGATTGGGGGATCCTCGATCAGGTCTGCGATCAGGCCGAGTTCGAGGATCTATTGACGCGGACCATCGAGAGCCTGCTGCCCTTCCATCCGGTCGCCCTGGAGATGGCCCGGCGGCTCCTGATGGAGAGCTTCTCGGCCAGCTACGACGACTTTCTCGGCCATTATCTGGCCGCGCAGCACCGTTGCATCCACTCCGAGGCCTTCCGGCGACTGGTCGAGGAGGCTGGGGGCAAGCAGGGCGGGTAGAGCCAGGGGTGTGCGACGATGGGGCAGGGACCCGAACGGTTACGCGTCGAATGTGCCGAGGCTGGGCGGGTGCTACGCCTCACCCTCGATCATCCGCCCGAGAACCGCATCACGCCGGGGATGCTCCGCGGGATCGCCGGTGCCCTCGATCGGCTCGAGGCCGATGATGGGCCGGACGTCCTGGTCCTGGCCGGGTCGGGGCGATCCTTCTCGAAGGGGTTCGACGAGCAGGTCATCGCTGCGGCGGCGCGCAGTCGGACGCAGCGGGCCTCCCTCGTCGCCTGGAACGATGTCTATAGCCGGCTCGCGGCGAGCAGAAAACTGACCATTGCCGCGATCCACGGTGCCTGCCTGGGGGGCGGGCTCGAGTTGGCGCTCGCCTGCCAGTTGCGCTTCTGTTCGGAGAGGGCGCGCCTGGGGCTGCCGGAGCTGGCCCTGGGGCTCCTGCCGGGCCTCGGCGGCATTCACCGGTTGGTGCGCCTGGTCGGTCGGTCCAAGGCGCTCGAACTCCTCGTCGGTGGCGATCTGGTGAGCGCTGCGGAGGCGCTGCGCATCGGGCTGGTCAATCGGGTCGTTCCCCAGGACGGCCTCGCCCCGGCGGTCCAGGCCTTCGTTCGCTCGGTCCTGTCGGTCGAGCGCCGGCGGGTCTGGGAGGCGATCGAGCTGACGGCCCTGGCCGAACGGCGTGGGGACGGGGAGTGCCTGACGGCAACGCTCGAGGCGATCCTCGGCGATCGAATACGGTATTGATCAGAATAGGCGGGCCGCAGCGAAGATGAACCAGAAGACGCCGTTGAAGGCCGGATCGATCCCGTATCAGGGCAATTTGAGCCTCCTGCTCGATCGCGCCATGGAGCGCTTTCCCGACCGAGAGGCGATCGGTTTCGCCGACGAGGTCCTCAGCTTCCGTGCGTTCCACGAGCGCGTCTGCCGCTTGACGCAGGGCCTGCTCGATCTCGGCCTGGGGCGTGGCGATCGCGTGCTGCTGATGGCCCACAATTGCCTGGGCTTCGCCGTCATCGCCCACGCTGTCTTTCGTGTCGGGGCTGTGCTGGTGCCGGTCAATCCCGGGGTGCGGCCCCACGAACTCGTGCACATGGCGATGGAGACGCGGCCGCGGCTCGCGTTCGTCGAGGCGCGCAGCCTGCCGCGGTTCTTCAAGACCTACAAGCTCGTACCGAGCGTGTCGATCCCGACGCTGGTGACGATCGAGCCCGAGATCCCGCTGACCATCCACCTCGGCGATATCGATTCGGCGCGGCCCTGCGAGCACTGCGCGCGGATGGACGAGGACGACCTGGCGATGATCGTCTATACGGCGGCCGGAGAGGGCTATGCCTTGGGCGCGGAGCTGACGCACGGCTCGATCTTCCACGACGCCGTATGGCTAGCCGATGCCTGCTTCGATCTATCGAACACGGCGGGCGAGGCGGCCCTCTGCGTGCTGCCCCTCTATCACTGCCACGGCTTCACGAGCGGCTTTCTCGCCCCGTTGGCGGCGGCCGTTCCGACCTATCCGATCGATGCCTTCCGCGAGGCCCACGAGATCATCGCCGTCATCGAGGCACGCGACATCACCCAGATCGTATCGGTCCCGGCCGTCTACGCGACCCTGGCGCGCTCGCTGGAGGAACGCCCCGATCTCTGCGCCCGGCTGAAGAACTGCATCACCGGGGGGGCGCAGACGCCGATGGAGCTCATCGAGCGCTATCGCGAGCGTCTCGGGCTCGATCTGCTCGAAGGTTACGGTCTGACGGAGGCGAGCCCGGTGGTGACCTGGAACCCCAGCGATCGCCCGCCCCGCCCCGGCACGGCCGGCCTGCCGCTACCCTGTTGCGAGCTCAAGATCGTCGACGACGAGGGCGTCGACGTCGGTATCGACAGGGAAGGCGAGATCCTGGTGCGGGGCCTGAATCTGTTTCGCGGCTACTATAACCAACCGGAGAAGACCGCTCGGGTCTTGAGTCCCGATGGCTGGTTCCGCACCGGTGACCTCGGCATCCTCGATCGGGACGGCTATCTCACATGGAAGGGGCTGAAGAAGGATATGATCAACGTCTTCGGCCTGAAGGTGTATCCGCGCGAGGTCGAACGCTTGCTCGGCACCCACCCGGACGTCGAATGGGTGCGGGTCTACGCCGAGGAGCATGACCGCTACGGGGCGCTCGTCGTCTGCGACCTCAAGCCGAAACCGGGGAGGAGCATCACCGAACGCGCGTTCCGCAAGTGGTGCCGACAGATGGTGTCGTCGTACAAGATCCCGCGTCGGATTACGGTTGTCTGATGCCTCGGATGCTGGCTGGCGCCGCAGGGGCCGGCGGGCGCCGGCGTCGTCGGATTGGGCCCTTCGGCGAGGACTGCGCGTCGATGACCTCTGACGGGCGCGCGTCACCGAACCCTCGACAACGGAGAATCGTCATGCGAAAGAAATCCACGCGTCGCTTGTTGCCGATCCTTCTGCTGGTTGGCGCCGCGCCCGCCAGTGCCCAGGTCATCAGCCCGACGCAGTTCTGCGATCACCCCCTCTTGCCGTTGCGTATCGATGCCATGATCGGGGGTAGCGCCTGGTCCTACGCGGCAACGGGATCGGAGGCGGCGTCGCTCGAGCGGGAGACCGAGTCCGTGGTCCCCGTTGCGCGCGACACCGCGCTCGCATTGCTCGCGACGACGGTGGCGAGCGAGTCGGACGGTGACGCCCTGGCGGTGCCGACCGCGTATCTGTGCAGCGCCGACGGGATTCGGCCTGCTTCGGCGGACCAGGTGTCGATCCCGTTGCCGTTCGGGGACCTGGTCATCGATATCGTGCTGAAGTCGCAGGAAGGGGTGTTGTTGCCGCCATTCGAGGAGATGGCACTAGGGCACTCCTGGCAGGCAGACTACGTCGTTGAGGTCACGATCCTGCGCGGCGAGGATGAAAAGGCGCGCATTGAGCTGGGGGTGACGATGGATGCCATGGTCGCGGGGTTCGCCGATGTCGACGTCCCCGCGGGGCAGTTCATCGATACCTGGGTCGTCGATCAGCGGTTTGCGTTCAGCATTCAGGGCCGCAGCCGGGCGGCGCTCCGGCCCGGGCTCGTTCGCGAGTTGGCGGTCCCGCTCGATCGGACGCTGTATCTGGCCGAGGGCGTCGGGCTCGTGCACCTCGATTCGCAAGGCCCCCGACAGGGTGGCGAGTCGCTCGATCTGGTCGATTACTTCATCCCGCAGCCGACGCGGTGACGGGCCTTCGATAGCGATGGTCCAAGAATGGACGGTGCACTCGTCGGATCACCGCGAAAGATGCCTCGCTCATTTTCCGGGGGTGCTGCCACCTCGGCATGCCTTGTATACCGAACGCAAGGGGACCTCCAAAAATTGCCATTCGGGCAGTTCTTCAAGACGCAAAGCGAAAATACGACTCCCGCTTCGCTTCATTGTTAGTCGCTTAGGCGGCTGAAAATGGCGGAGCCTCCTCGCCCCGCGCGGGCACCTCGAGGTTTCGAGGTGCCCGTTCCTGTCTTCTATCCCACCTCGCTTGGCGGACCCAGATACTCGAAGACGAAGCCGGCGTACATCCATTTGCTCGATTCGGCGACGACGCTGAACATGATATCGCCCTTTTGCGGTGTGCGTTCCTGGAGGAACCCGTCGAGTCCGTGAATGATGGCACAGGGGCCGGGGTAACCGTGCTCCGAGAGCTTGGTGTAGAACTCTAGATTGGGCAGATTCTTGTCGCGACGCATATCGGTCAGCATCTGATCCGCGATATGCTTCGTCGGCACATTCATGAAGAAGTAACGAATGCTGGTCCAGTCCATGCCGAGACGATCGACCATGCGGTCGCCGGCCCGCTTGCCGAGGTCCAGGGCCAGACGCGCGACTCGATCGAAGTTCTGCGTGAGGTGGTGCCAACCCTTCTCGTAGGCCTCGAGCATGTTGATGCGATGGCCGCCGATCGGACAATACATGTCCGGCCCTTCGCCCAAGCCGATCGATTCCGTATAGGTTTCGATGATCCGCATGCGCTTCTGACCGAGACGAGGGTTGCGGGTAAGCACGATCGCGCCGGCACCATCGGTGAGGAACCAGCGCAGCAGGACCTGCGGCTTGGTCAGTACCTGCTGATTGTAGTGTTCGGCGCGCAGCATCGGCGAGGAGAGTTGCGAGGTCATGATCAGGGCCGTCTCGTAGCGGCCGAGGGCGATCTGATCGGCCGCCAGTTGAATGGCCTTGTAGATCGACGTGCAATTGGAGTGGATGGCATATTCGGCGACCTGTGGGATGCCCATCGCCTCCTGGATCAGCACCGTCGTCGGCGGGCAGATGTTCTCCATGACGACGCCGGCGTAGACGATCAGGTCGATGTCGTCCTTGGTGATGCCGGCCATGGCCATCGCCTTCTCGGCGGCCTTCACCGACATGGTCACATTGTCCTCGGTCGGTTCGCGGGTCACCGGATCGAGCGCGTAATGACAAGTCTCGATGCCGAGCATCTCTTCCATGATCGGGCGCATGCGCTCGATCCAGCTCAAGATCTTCGGAGGTGCCTCGGTGAGCTTGCCGAGCACGTTCTCGATCTCCGTGAAGCGAACCGGATCACCGGGAAGGAAGGACCCCAGGCCGGCGACATAGACGTCATGTTGGCCGTTTGCCAGATAGCTTTGCATCGTAAACTCCAAATACCCGTATACCGGGGGTGCTTTTGCCTGTTCTAACCAGTTTCGGCCCGACCATCGCAGGCGGTGGCGCGGCAGCGACCACCGGGGCGCTCCAGTAGGGTCTCGATTGGGACGCGACATCCGGATCGCGATGCCCGACGCGCGACGACATTGCGACAACCGAGCGACGACCTGGAAGCACTACGGCCCTTGCGGCGATTGCCGGGCTCATGCCGGACGCGGGCCCCCAGTGTCATCCGTGCGGGAAACCGTATTTATCGAAGACGAAGCCCAAATCCTCGGTGACCCGCTGCTCGGTCAAGCCGAACGTCTCCAGCGGCAGGTTCCGGTGTGTTCGGACGAACCTCTTCTGCTCGTTGCTCTGTGCCGCGATCTTCTCGCGTAGCGCGGGGCTGGGCTGCAAGCCGGTGAATTCGATGATCCGCTCGATCGTCGGCGCCAAGTCGCTCCTGAGCTGGCCATAAGGTATTACCAACAGCCGGTCCCCAGGGATCGTGTCGCTGTCGATGACGTCCTCCATATAGCGATAATAGGCAACGTCGTAGTGGTAGCGAAGCTCATAATAGCGCCGGAGCTTCTCTTCTGGTATCCGATGGAGCGACCAAATGTGATCGAACGTGTTGCGGTCGAGGGTCAGGTGCGACGGGATGGTCTCCAGAGGAGAGCGGATCAGGTAGATGAAACGCGCGTCGGGGAACGCCTCGAGCATCGAACGTATCCGTGTGCCCGAATAGTTCATCTTGGCGACCACCTGGGTCTTCCCCGTGTCGTGGATCTGGCGTTGTATGCAGCCCTTGAGATAGGCCATGGCCCGCCTTTTGACAGCTGGCGGCTGATGATCCGACCAGACCAATTCGGGAAAGCCCGCTTCGCTGAAGGCCAAGGGCGTGATGGTCGCGTAGAACTGGGTATTTCCCGTGTGGATGAACAGCAATTCCTCCTCTTCGATATCCTCCAGATCGGCCTGGTGCCCCGTCTCTTTTGGAAACAGAACGGACTTGCTCTTGGCCTTCCAGCGGCGCACGACCGGGCGCGCGAGATGGCGCATGGTCAACGCGGGAGTGAATATCTCCCAGATGCGAAATACGCAGTACTCGTTCGTCGTGTTCAGCAGGCGATGAAGAAAGGTCGTGCCCGATCTCGGATGGCCAATGATGAAGATCGGGTTTTTCACCTCGACCCGCCGGAATTCGGGAAAGAGCAGGTTGTCGAGCGCCATGGCCAGGCGATTGATGCCCGACCAGAGTGGTTGTCTGACGACGGAGATCGCGAAGACCTTGCCGAGGCCGAACGTGCGCCAGGTCGCCGCGATTGCGCGCCAGTACAGGCCAAGGCTCGAATAGCGGGCAATGACATCGGTAGGGATCGTTTGGGGGAACGATTCGGATGAATCGGTCTTGGCCTTGTTCGGTGCGGCGCGGTCCATACGGGGTCTCTTCTGGCTTTTACTGGAGAAGGTCGGTTGCGGGTTCGAGGCAAGGACACTGTGGGGTTGCGGCCTCTACATCATGTAGTCTGTCGACGAGCAATCAGGAAATGTGCGAACGTCGGTGGAGGCGGTGGCCGACGAACCGTGCCCGACCAGTCGCCGGGGAGTGGCGGAGATGGAACCACGGACGCAGGGGCTGGTCGGTCGTTTCCAGGTGTTGATCTGCGGTCGCCTAGTCTACGCGCCTTTCGCGAGTCTCGCGGCCCCTCGTCGCCGCGAACTGCCTCGTTCGCATCCAGAGCACAGGATTCAACCTGAAAGCGGCAGTTGGACGGTGCCCGAGGTGCGCCGCGCGGGGTGTCCGGCAAGGCACAAGTAGGCGCAATAACCAGGCTATTGCAACGACTTGTAACACCGCCGGGCGTCGCGCGCGACGTGCATCGGGTGCCGTAGCGGCCTTCACCGAGCGGGTGAGCAGGACTCACGTAGAGCCTCCGCGCGATTTCAACCACTTGAATCAATGATGAAGCGGTCAACTGCCGTTTTTAGGTTCAAAGGCACTGCGGGCGCGAAAGGACGCCACCAGGTTCCCGGTTCGTGGCGAACCCCGGTCTTGGCGGAATGCAGTTCGCCCCGCCGGCGAGCGAGCCCTGGAGATGCCCAGGACCCGACCGGGGTTGCTGTGGTCCTTCGGGGGCTTTCGACACGCGCCTTCGTCAATGACCCGGCTTGCCGGCGATCACCTTTCGTCGCGGCAGGTCCCGGATCTTCCGTGCTGGTGTGCCACCCCAGTACTCGTAGGGGCCAATCACGGTATTGGGCGCGACGAGGGCACCTGGTTCGATGACGGCATGATGCCCAATGACTACCCCTGGGCCGATTCCGGCACCTCCCCCGATGACGACATAGTCACCGATCTTGACGCGTCGAATGTACAGTCGTCGCCCATCGAAGAGATGACAGGCGACGATGGAGCCGAATCCGAACGTGACGCTCTTGCCGGCCTCGACGAAATAGGGATCGATGATGAAGGCGCTGTCGCCCATGTTGTTGGACGTGGTCTTGGGTCCGAAGACCCGTGGGTAGATCAGGTTGAGAGGGAATAGGCTGACCAGTACCGAGGAAAACATGCCCGCCCAGGGTGTGTGAAAACGCACCTTCGAGAGCAGGATGTTGAGCATATAGACGGTCGCCTCGCGCGGCGGAGCGCCGTCGGGTTCCATCGGAAAGAGGCCCTCGCGAGGCTTGGGGATCACCAGACGCAGTGCCAGCAGCGCAAGAAGATATGCGTAATTGAAGACGAGGATCGCCCCGAGGATCAGAAAGACCCAGCGCGTTGGCGTCTCGGCCCAAGCGGCGTACTCCATCAGGAGCCAACAGGTCGGCCATAAGGCGACACCGATCACCGTCAATTGCACGACGAGGAACACGAGCAGGACCAGTCTGCGTCCGCTGTCCCAGGTCTTTCCGGGCGGAGCCGACAGGATGTCCTCGACGCCGAAGGTGGCGGTTGCGTCTTCGTTATTGCTGGACGGACACTCCATGCGGGCCTCCTCGACTGGCAATGCGGTTTGAAATTCAGGGCATCTCGAACAAGATGCTATGCCCGTGCGGGGCTCGGATTCCCCATCTTGAAAAACGGCCCGGATGGCAATTTTCTCAAGGTCCCCTTCAGCCATGCGGGATCGGCGCTGCGTCGGGAGGTTGGCAGGAAGGCGATTCGTCAAGGCGCCCATTCGGATTGGAAGTCTATCCGACTCCTTTCGTGTTGACAAACGTGGGCTTCTCGCCGACCGTATTCCGCGATGAGCTTCGAACATCGATCAGAGGAAAAGAAGATGAGCATTCCCAAGGGGCGCGCGGTGGTCGTCACCGGAACCTCTACCGGCATCGGTCGGATCGCGAGCCTGATCTTGGCAAACAAGGGGTTCCGCGTCTTTGCCGGCGTAAGGCGTGACGAGGACGCCCTGGATATCGTAGCGGAGAGTGGCGGACGGATCACTCCGATACTGCTCGATGTCACGGATGCCGATCAGGTCGCTGCAGCGGTGCGTCAGGTCGGCGCTTGCCTGGGGCCAGAGGGTGGGTTGCATGCCCTGGTCAACAATGCCGGCATCATCACGCCGGGCCCGTTGGAATTCATTCCGATCGAGCGCCTGCGTCAACTCTTCGAGGTGAACACGATCGCGCCCGTGGCGATGTCCCAGGCCTTCCTGCCGCTGCTGCGTCGAGGGCAGGGCCGGATCATCAACGTGAGCACGTCGGGCAATACCTTCGCGGCCCCGTTCGTCGCCAGCTATCAGGCGGCGAAATCGGCGCAGGATGTCCTCTCGATCGGACTGCGAAGGGAATTGGTCGCCTGGCGAATTCCGGTCACGATCGTCAAGCCCTTGGTACCGCGGACCCCAATGTGGGACAAGGGATTCAGCGAGGCGCAGGCGATGATCGAGGCGATACCCGAGTACGGGAAGGCGCAGTACGGTCCGATGCTCGATAAGGGGATCGCCATCATGCGGCGTCGCGAGGCCCGCAGCGTATCGCCAGAGGCCTCGGCGGGATTGATCGTGCGGGCCGTCGAGGCGGAGCGCCCGCGCGGCATTTATTATGCGGGCTGGGGAATATGGGCGCTCACCGCCCTGTTGCGTAATGTCCCCGACTCTCTCATCGATTGGGCGATACGGGCGTCGGTCAAGGCACGCGGGGACGCCTGAGGGGGGCTTGAAAAATTGCCATCCGGGCAATTTTTCAAGACGCGAAGCGAAAATGCGATTTCCGCTTCGCGTCAATCGCCGAAACGATGGAAAAGGTCCACTACAGATAGCCGTAATACTCGAGGTTATCTCGGCAGATCTCCTCGACGACGTCGAATTGTGCGTACCGATTGACGTGCTGGACGTGTCCGATGCGCTTCACTCGGTCCCAGAAGTTGCGGTTTTCGGGCGATGCCGGTGGCAACTCTAGGAACTCGAGGATGCCGTTCAATTCGTGTTCCGGGTTGGCCAGTATATCTTCATAGCGCACCTGGTAGAAATGCCTGAAGCCGTCGCGGACGGTGCGGAGGTGGTTGGCGGCGTCATTCCACAGATGGGCGGCGGTGCGCACGTCATGGAGCCCGAAGCGCTCGGCGTTTTCGGCCAGCTTGGGGAATCGCGGGTAGGGCACGAAGAATTGGTCGCCATGGACGGGGTCGCGCCTGTACAGGCCGTTGGCCTTCTGATGTTCGATCCATCTGTCGAGCTGTTTGCACATCGAGTTCGCGGCTTGGCGGCCGTCGCGCACGACATGCAGGATGCGGGCATCCGGAAAGAGGTGCGGAATCAGCTCGGCATAGGGGTAGACGGCGATCATCTTCATGAAGAATCGCCGCCAGGGCTGGCCGTAAGACCAGATCACCTGTTTGACCATGTCGTGGATGCGTTCGATGTCCTTGTCGCTGAAGTCGCTGGCCTGGATCGGTCGATACGCGAGCGAGAACGGATCCAGATGGAACCAATCGCCCCAGAAGGTGAGTCCGCCGCTCGGTGATCCCGGGGAGACGGTGACGCTGTCGCCGATGTAACGCTGGGCCTCGAAATCCAGGCCGAGCCCCTTGCGCATCGACTCGACGAGGCAGAAGGTCGTCGGGAATCGGTTCATCACGTTGTTGACGAAGGCGATCCCCTCGTGGGCGCAGAGGGTGTCCTGTAGCATCGTGGTGCCGGAGCGTGGCATCGAGAGGAGGAACACGGGACGATCGAGCGGAACGACCGTCGTGTCGAGGCCCAACAGCTTGCGTTCCAGCCAGCGGGTCACGGCGAGGACCTTCGGGGAGGGTTGAACAGGCGCGGTCGGCTGACTCCGGGCCACCCGGTGCATCAGTAGGCGCGATTGGATGTTCGGATACGTTACGGTCGTTTCCATCTTTAACCCTTCGAAAATAGTTCGTTGTGCGCCGGCTTCGGATCGATTGGGCGGATGGGCCGCGAGCCGAGCCTTGAAGTCCGGAGATCCGGTGATCTCGGAAGGCGTGCGCGGTATCGCGGTCTGGGTTGGCTCGGGGCGCGTCCTTATCGATCGAGCCTGGTCAGGATCCCTTGGACCGGGCCGCAGTCGTAGCGTGGGCCGAGTTCCGCGGCGAGTCGCTCGAAGAGGGCGCGCATCCCCGTGCTGCCGAGCCGCCGCATCTCGACGAGCGGGTCGAATTTCAGCCCGATCACATCGGCGATCCCGGCACACAGGTCTTCGAGCGAGCCGAGCCCGAGGTTCGCCATCAAGAGGACGGGGTAATAGATGGAAGCCAGCATGCGCTCGCGCAGGGCCTCGTCGCTGGCGCGACCACCACGGGAATGCGACTGATCGGGATTGCGATAGTAGGTCGAGTCGTCGTCCACCGGGCGGTCCTCCCGGTAGCGGAAGATGCCGCGACCCGCGGCCTTGCCGTGACGACCGTCGGCGACCAGCCTTCGGCCCAGTTCGGGGAGGGCGAACGCTGTGGGCAGGGCCCGCAGTGAGCGCTCGGTCGCGGCGGTCACGAGCGGCAGTCCTACCACATCGGCCGATGTGCAGGGTCCGACGCGCACGACCTCCTCGACGAGGGCGTCGAGGTGCGAGGGCAGGGCGAGCCCCTGTTCCAGGATGCAGAGCGACTCGCAGATCTGGAACGACAACGGTATGTTGACGCATGACCCCGGGAGGTCCCTGACGACGATCGGTCGCTTGCCGACGGCGCGGGCGATCTCCTCAGCGGTGCCGACGGTCGCGTCGCTCGTCTGCCTCGCCCGAATGATCTCGACGATCGTCGTGAGCTGGACCGGATGGAAGAAGTGCAGGCCGCAAGAACGCTCGGGGCGTTGCAGGAGGCCGGCGAGGTCGGTGACCGACAGGCTCGAGGTATTCGTGGCGATCAGCGCCTCCGGCGCGAGGAGGGGTTCCAGGCGGCGCAGGAGGTCGGCCTTCAGTTCGAAGTCCTCGGCGATCGTCTCGATGACGAGATCGCTGTCGCGCAGCCCCTCGAGATCCGAGCAGAAGGCGAGGCCTTGTCGTTCGATATCGGCCTCGGTCAGGGCGCCGTCGCGCAACGCCCGGGCGAGCCGCTTCTCCAGGCGCGCGGCGGCCTGCGCGGCCTTGGCCGGATCGCGGACGAAGACCTTGACCGGTAGGCCCGCATCGGAGAACAGGCTGAAGATGCCGCGCCCCATCTTGCCGTAGCCGACGATGCCGATTTTCATGTTGTTGGATCCTGCGGCGGACACCCTGGCTGGACCTGGTCGGGCGATCGAGTCGGGGCGCACGAAATCGCGAGCATGCTGCGTGGTGAAGGGTGGTGACTAACGAACCTTTTCGATGAGTATCGTCGAGTTGTGTCCGCCGAAGCCGAACGAGTTGCTCAACGCGAACGTCAGGTCCTTGGCCTCGCGAGCCGTGTTCGGTACATAGTCCAGATCGCACCTCGGGTCCGGGGTGCGGTAGTTGATCGTTGGGGTGATGACCCCGTGATGCAGGCACAGGGCCGTGGTCGCGCATTCGATCGCGCCGGCGCCGCCGATCGTGTGCCCGGTCATCGACTTCTGCGAGCTGACCGCCAAGCGCCGGGCCTGCTCTCCGAACGCCTTCTTGATGGCGGCCGTTTCCGCCGCGTCGTTGTGCGGCGTCGAGGTCCCATGGGCGCTGATGTACTGTACCTGTTCCGGTGCAATCTCCCCGTCCTGCATGGCCAGGGTCATGGCCTGTGCCATCGCCGTGCCGGACGGTTCGGGCGCGACGATGTTGTAGGATTCGGAGCAGAGTCCGGCCCCCGAGATCAGCGCGTAGATCCGCGCCCCGCGCCGCCGCGCGGCCGCCTCGGACTCCAGCATGAGCGCGGCGCCGCCGTTGGCGAGCACGAAGCCGTCGCGCTCGAGGTCGAACGGGCGGCTCGCCGCCTGCGGATCGTCGTTGCGCTCCGAGAGCGCTGCGAGCTGGTTGAATCCCTTGATCGCGCGCGGCGAGACCATCGCGTCGACCCCGATGACGAGGACCGCCTCGCCAGCACCGCTCGCGATGTGGCGATAGGCGGCGGCGACCGCGAAGGCCCCGGACGCGCAGGCGGTGGCGACGTTGTACGAGGGGCCCTGGAAGCCATATTCGATCGAGAGCCAGCCACTGAGGGCGTTCGCCATCTGTTGGATGATCGCGAACTTGCCCGGCTCGCCGTTGAGATCGAAGGTCTCTTCGTATCCGGTCTGTCCCGAGCCGCTGATGACGGCGCAGGCGAGGGGATCCCTTCCCTCGACGGAGAACCCGCTGTCGGCCATGGCCTCGCGGCCGCAGAGGATCCCGAGTCGGGTCGTCACCTCGGTCTGTTTGAAGAGGCGGCGCGAGAAGGCCTGCTCTTCCATCTCGTAGTAGCGATCCGGCAGTTCGCCGCCGATCTGCGTGATGCAGTCCGACACGTCGAGGCGGCGAATGCGCGCGATGCCCGAGGTGCCAGCGAGCATCCCCCCCCAGCATTCCGGGGCGCTGCAGCCCAGCGCCGTGATCATGCCGATCCCCGTGACCGCGACCTTCTTCTCTCGCTTCAGCATGGTTGCCTCTTTATCGCCGACAGGTCGGCGACCGCCTCTGCATCGACGGTCGCGCCCGTCTCGCCCGGGATCGCCATCCTGGAAGTGTCGCAGCTGCCCAGCCCCGGTTGCGCGCCTTGCGGGTGCGGCCGGAGGGCGAGCGACGTCCGCCATGACAGCCGCCTCATCATTCTCCGAGGCGACGCGCCAGTCGTCGTGCCCCGCTAGACCGATGCCTTGTCTTCGTCGGCAAGCAGGTTGTCGCCGCGCTCGACGATGTCGTAGACCGCCTGCGCCGTCTCGCCGACGGTATAGATCGGGTGACGCTGGAAGTACTGCCCGATCAACCGGACCTCCACGTTGACGTCGAACCGCTTCTTGAACATCTCGACCAGTTCGAGATAGATCATCGAATCGCCATTCAAGTCGTCGATGATCTTGCTCTGCGGGGTGATCTGATCGGCCGGAACATCCAATTCCTCGGAGAGGAATTCCTTGATGTCGTCGTAGATTTGACTCTTTTCTTCTTCCGTCAGCTGTTTGCTCATGTGATCCACCTTGTCGATATCGATCTCGTAATGCCGTGTTGCGCCGATCATTGAGCGATGAAACATACCGCAACCACGCAGTTGCTGTAAACGACGTGGCGGGCGTGCGCGACGCGTCCTGCCAGGGTTCGAACACGTAGGGAATTGGTTGCCGGGTTCCTGTTCGATGTTATGTTCTTCAGCCCGATGTGGAGGCCTGCGCCAATCGCTTTGGAATAGGCCTCCTTCAGCGACCAGAGGAGGGCGAGGTCCGCATCGGTGTCGACGTGGAATTCCATCGCATCGCTGGGGTTGACGAAGGCGTCACGAAGCGATCTCAGGCGAGGGGACACGGTCTCGATATCGATACCGACCCGGGCGATGGGCGGCCGTCCCAGGCAGGCGCAGGCGAAGCGGCCCTTGTGCGATAGCGAGCAATCGGTGATGCCTGTCACGGCCCGCCCGGCGGGATCGACGAGCGCCGGACGGCCGGACCGATCCTGGGCGATGCGGGCCTCGTGCGGGCCGGCGATCAATCCTTTGCGGGCGGCTAGCAACTTGGCACAGACGCGGGCGGCCAGCCATTCGCGCCGGCGATGCGGGCTGCGAAGCGTGACGAACCTCGCGCGTTCGTCGGGTTCGAGGAACTGATCGGCCGCGTCTTCGAGGTGCGGATGCCGTTCGATGTCGATGAGGGCGATCTCGACGCCTGGGGCTGTCAGGGCGCTGAGCTCGACGAGTTCTATGCCCTGATCCACGGCGCCAACCGGGCGAAGCTTTCCATCCCCTCGCGGATGCCGTCGTCGTCTTCGGTCGGGCAGCGGGACAGGCGAAGGATCTCACGCAAGACGAGCGCGTCGGCCGTGAGCAGTGCCTTCACGAACGACTCCACCTTGTCGCGGAAACCGTCCTTCGGGAAGACCCGATTGACCAGATTGAGCCGCAGCGCCTCGTCGCTGGTGACGAGGTCGCCGAGCGCCACGAGCTCCAGCGCCTTGGCCTGTCCGACGACCCGCGCGAGGCGGTGCAGGCCGCCGAGCCCGGGTACCATGCCGCCCCACACCTCTGGCAGCCCGAGTCGGGCCTTCTCGATGCACAGCCGGAAGTGGCAGGCCAGCGCGAGTTCCAGGCCGCCCCCGAGACAGGCGCCGTTGATCGCGGCGATGACCGGTTTCGGTGCCCGGGCGAGGCGGGTGAAGACCGCGTTGGACTCGACCAGCATCCGCCTGAGGTTGGCGCGATCCGGATCGCCGCTCACGGCGGCGATGTCGAAGCCCTTGGAGAAGGTCCGCCCATCGCCGGTGATCAGCAGGGCGTCGACCGATGGGTCCTGCAAGTCGTCGAGCGTGGCGTCGAGCCGCTCGATCATCGCCGGGGTGATCCGGTTGTCCGGGGGGTTGCAGATCGAGAAGGTGATCAGGCGGCCGGCCGGTGCGCCCACGAGTGCTGACGACGAGCCCGGGCGTTCGAGGGTCATCGGGACTCCTTCGGGGCGCGTGGATGGGCCTGGCAGCCGGCCGACAGGATGTCGAGCCCGCTATCGATGCGTAATGTATAGCCGGTGACCATGCGCGAGAGGTCGGAGGCGTAGAAGGCGGCGACGTCGCCGATGTCCTCTGGCGAGACATTGCGCAAGAGGGGCGCGCGTTGCTGGGTGATCTCGAGGGCCCCGTCGAAACGGTCCACGACCATCGAGGAGGTGGTGACGACCGGGCCGGGCGAGAGCGCGTTGACGCGGATGCGGTCGGGTCCGAGGTCGTAGGCGAGGTATCGCACGCTCGCCTCGAGCGCCGCCTTCGCGATGCCCATCAGGTTGTAGCCGGGCGTCACGCGCTCGCCGCCGGCGAACGACATCGTGAGGATCGAGCCGCCACCGGCATTGACCATCAGGGGCCTGGCGGCGCGGGCCATCGCCACCAGCGAGTAGGCGCTGACCTCCAGCGCGAGGTTCCAGCCCTCTCGCTGCACGGCGATGAACTCGCCGCCCATGTCTTCGAGGCGGGCGAAGGCGATGGAGTGGACGAGGACGTCGAGTTGGCCGCCGAAGGCCGTGCCGATCTGAGCGAAGGCCGCCTCGATCGCCGTATCGTCGCGGACGTCGCACGGTACCACGAGGGTCGCCTCGATCTCGTCGGCGAGCTTCTTGACGCGCCGCATCGTCGACTCGACGCAGGTCAGCGCGACCTCGGCGCCATGTTGGTGCAGCGCCTGCGCGACACCCCAGGCGATGCTGCGCCTGTTCGCGACCCCGGCGACGACCGCCTTCTTGCCATCCAAAAGTTTCATGAAACGCGCTCCCCACGCCTGCCGGGAGCCCGTTCCACGCTCCTCGGAAAGATCGCCGCGCCGCGGCGGGCGGCATTAGAGCACGCCCCCTTGGGCCACGCAACCACGCGGCCAGCGCCCAGGCGGGAAATCTAACCGAAGACCGGGTTGGTAGGATAGGTCCGTCGTCGCGCGCCGCGCTTCGCGTGCCCGGCCAGCGGCGGGTCGGTACCGCCGGCAGACGACGAAAAAAGGCCCGCGCGAGGGCGGGCCTTTTCATGGCGAGGATGCCTTTTTTGGTGGAGCCGAGGGGGATCGAACCCCTGACCTCCGCATTGCGAACGCGGCGCTCTCCCAGCTGAGCTACGGCCCCATTGCCACGGTGTCGGATCGTTTCGAGCGATCCGGCCATCGCAGACCAACTATTCTAGCACCGGCCCCCCGGGTTCGCGCAATCCCCAGTCGCGTTCTCGTTGGGCCACGTCCTGGGCGGCTGACGCGCGCCGTAGGAGCCGGCTTGCCGGCGATGGGCGTCGCCCGGATCGCCGGCCCGGATCGCCCGCAAGCGGAAGGCTGGTGATGACTCGAGGACAACCGGCACATCTCCTTGGAACTACTTGGAACTACGAAATACGCGAATCACGCGAAAAAACTCAATACGCATAGGATTATCCTCTGTTTTTCGCGACTGCCGTGTATTGCGTCGTTTCTTATATTCCCCGCGCTTGTGTCGGTCGTTTCTGCGCCCCTCTCCACCGCCGCAGGCAGCCGGCGCACCTCGTCTAAGCCCTCCTGCTGTTCAAAGCGGTCCCTCCGCGATGCGGTCCAGGCAGCGAGTTGACAGGTCGACTCCCGTCGCGTAACTAGCCGCCTGTTGTGGGGACCTTGTGCCGCGCTGCCGGCTCGTGGTCGCCGGAATGCAGGGGAGTTCCGTGATGCGAGAGGCGAAGTCCGCGGTATGAGCCGCACTGTCGAGGCGACCTGTCCGCTCTGCGAGGCCTGCTGCGGGCTGCTCTTCACCGTCGAGGGGGACGGGGTCACCCGGGTGCGGGGCGATCGCGATGACCCGCTGAGCCGCGGCTTCATGTGCACGAAGGGGGCGGCGCTGCCGGAACTGCACGAGGACCCCGACCGCCTGCGGCGGCCGCTGCGTCGAACCACGACGGGTTGGGAGGAGATCGACTGGCCGACCGCGCTCGACTGCGCCGCCGCGGGTCTGCGCGCGGTCAAGCGGGCGCATGGACCCGATGCCGTCGCCGTCTATCGAGGCAACCCGAACGCCCACAACCTGGGCCTGCTCCTCTTCGGTCACGGGGTGATTCGCGCGCTCGGCACGCGCAACATCTATTCGCCGACCTCGATGGACCAGTTGCCGCATATGCTCGTGGGCCTGCGGATGTACGGCCACCAGCTCCTGATGCCCGTGCCGGACCTCGATCGGACCGACTTCCTGCTGATCGTCGGCGCCAACCCGCTCGCCTCGAACGGCTCGGCGATGACCGCGCCCGCGGTCGGACGACGCCTGCGGGCGATCCAGCAGCGCGGCGGTCGGTTCGTGGTCGTCGATCCGCGCCGCACGCGCACGGCCGAGCTCGCCGACCGGCATCTGTTCATTCGCCCCGGTCGCGATGCGTGGCTGCTGGCCACCATGCTCCAGGTGATCTTTGACGAGGGGCTCGAGCGGCCGGGGCGGCTCGGCGCCTTCGCCGACGGGCTCGAGGCGGTGCGCGCGGCCGTTGCACCCTTCACGCCGGCGCGCGTCGCGGCCTCGACCGGTATCGCCGCCGAGGCGATCGCGGCGCTGGCGCGCGAGCTCGCCGCGGCCGAGCGGGCCGTCGTCTACGGGCGCATCGGGACTTCGGTGCAGGTGCATGGTGTCCTCTGCCAGTGGCTCATCCAGCTGCTCAACCTGGTCACGGGCAATCTCGATCGCCCCGGCGGCATCCAGTTCACCTCGCCCGCGGTCGACCCGCTCGGGATCCTGCGCCTGTCCAAGCCGGGCACGGTCGGGCAGTGGCGCAGTCGCGTGCGGGGGCTGCCCGAGTTCTGCGGCGAGCTGCCGGTGGCGGTGCTGGCCGAGGAGATGCAGACCCCGGGCGAGGGCCAGGTGCGGGGGCTGCTGACGATCGCCGGCAATCCCGCCCTGTCGATGCCCGGCGGGGAGTCCCTCGATCGGGCGCTCGCCGGGCTCGACTTCATGGTCAGCGTCGACCTCTATCTAAATGAGACGACCCGCCATGCCGACATCATCCTGCCGCCCGTCTCGCCGCTGGAGCGCGATCACTACGATCTCGTCTTCAACATCCTGGCGATCCGCAACGTCGCCAAATGGTCGCCGCCGGTGCTCGCGCCACCGGCCGGCGCCTTGGGCGATTGGGAGATCCTGAGCGGGCTGCATCGGCGTCTCGCCGAGGGTTGGCGGCAGCGGGCGGGGGCCGCGCTCCTCGGGCGTCTCGGGCCGCGCCGGCTGCTTGCGCTGGCGTTGCAGGTCGAGGCCCGTGGTGCCGGACTCCTCCCGTCCTCGAAACACCTGACCTTCCGCCGGCTCGCGGCGGCCGTGCACGGCGTGGACCTCGGGCCGCTCGCGCCGCGGCTGCCGGGGCGGCTGTGCACGTCCGACCGGCGCATCGATGCGGCTCCCACCGACTTCATCGCCGAACTCGCGCGGCTCGCCGCCGCCCGCGAGCCGCCGGTGGCCGAGGGGCTCGACTTGCAGCTCATCGGTCGGCGCAGCCTGCGCAGCAACAACTCCTGGATGCACAACCTGCCGCGGCTGATGACCGGGGCGGATCGCTGCACGCTCCTGATGCACCCGATCGACGCCGCGGCGCGCGGGCTGAGCCAAGGCGAGCGGGTGCGGGTGCGCTCGACCCATGGGGCCGTCGAGGTACCGCTGGAGATCACCGAGGCCATCATGGCCGGGGTCGTGAGCCTGCCGCACGGCTATGGCCACGACGGCGAGGGCGTGCGGCTCTCGGTCGCCGCGGTGCGTCCTGGCGTCAACGTCAACCGCCTGATCGACCCGACGGCGATCGATCCGCTCGGCACGACGTCGGTGCTCACAGGCACGGCGGTGGCCGTCACGGCCGCCGACTGACGCCATCGCAGGGCGGTGGTCTGGGCACTCGCTGAGCGCGTGTCGATCTCCTGGGTGAATCTGTCAATCCAGCTTAACGTAAATGCTGCTTGACAACCGAGCGGGTCGAGTCACTAAACTTGTCGACAACTTACAGTGCCGCCCGACTCGATCAGACCGGTTGCGAACGGGGTTTTCCGGTATCGGGTGGTGGGACCCAGCTCCCCCTGGTCTCGCGTCGGCGAGCGTCGGGCATTGGGGCTGCGATCTCCGAGCGAGGAATCGGTGCTGAAGGATACGCCGAAGGGACTGGCCAAGAGAGGGCAGGTGCTGGAGGGCGGCGCCTCGTGACGACCGCCGTAGCGGATGTCGCCCCTGGAGATCGCGGGAACGACCGCCGTCCTCCGGCCGGTCTCCGGACACGCGGCGCGCACGGCCGGTGTCGCATCGCCGAGGTCGACCCGACGCCCGGATCCCGCGTCGGGCCTACGCTCCTCTTGGTTTCATCTCCCGCTCGGTCGATTTTCCTATCCGTTCAAATCTGAGTCTTGGAGATGGACAAACGCATTATCAAGGCCAATTTCCGAACCGTCGATTTCGAGAACAACAAGAAGCTGAATTCCGTGGTGTTCTATGGGGCCGTGCGGAATCCGCTCAGGACCCATACCTATTTCATCGTCGATCTATGGAATTCCCAGTGCCACATCGTCGAGCTGAGCAATCTCTATACCTTGGGGAATTTCCACAAATGCCTCCAGGTGGTCGAAAGGAATAATCACAAGCAATATACATCTTTTCGGCGGCTGCGGACCCTGTTTCAGGACGGAACCTACACCATCAAGCAATACGGCCTGCTCGTCGGTGCCAACATTCCGCACCACGTCAGATATATCGGCGACAAACGGTTCTGGATCGGCAACGTCGGTACCCACAACGCGTTGATCTGCGATCTGGAGAAGCGGCAGGTCACGTCGGTCGTCCCGGACACCGAAGATATCATCCTGGGGCCTCAAGTCTCCTACGACGAACGCACTGGCGAGGTGTTCTTCCTCACCTACGAAGTCAAGGGCCATTTGCAGCTGAGCCTGGTCGACCCGCAGTTCAAGAACCGCTTTTCGATCAAGAAATGGAATACCAAGACAGACGAGATCACGACGGTTTGGACCGATGAGATCAACTGCCTGTTGGTCGACGGCTTCCGCGTGACGGCCGACCAATCCTATGCGATCTTCAGCGATCTGCGCTTCGCCCTCGACGAGGATTGCCAGTTCGATCCCAATGCGGTCTATGTCGTCGATCTGAAGACGCGCAAGACCTGGGAGATCCCGGGGCTGAAGGCCTCGGCCCATGTCGAGCCAGACCCCGACGACCCGCACGTCTTCTACATCTCCGAGCATCAGATCGGGATCGTCGTCAAAGACGAGGTCACCGAGCAGGATGTCGCCAAGAACCCCGACGTGACGCTGATCGCGCGGCTCAAGTTCGTGACGAAGGAGATCGGCGGGGTCGTCGGCGTCGCCTCGATTCACAAGTACCGGATGACACCCGAAGGGCCGGTGTTGCTCGGCACCTACGCCGCCGGCAAGGACTTCGTCCGCGCGACCTGGCATTTCGCATTCAAGAACAAGGGTCGAAAGTACATCGCCTCGATCTCCTCTCCCTACATCGTCATCATCGATGCGGAGACGATGACGCTGCACAAGAAGATCGACACCGGCATCAAGCCGCTCTATGGCCTGCATGTCTCGGCCGATGGCGAGCAGTTCTATTGCAATTCCTTCTTCGATTTCTACATCGTCGACTTCGACACCGGCAAGGTGCAGGCGACCTTCAATTTTCAGAAGCGGCGCAAGGGCCACGTCTTTCACATCTCGGCCCATACGATCACGGTGGATAACTTTTACTGATCGAAGATCTCCTCTTCATTCAGCGGTTTCTTGCCAGTTCGGGGCTGGCGGGGTAACGTGTCGTCATGCCAGATGAGCCCAGCGAAATCGGTTGTGCCGTGCATGAGGGCTTGTCCGGTCGCCTGCGTGCGAGAAGAGCGAATGATCGGCCCTCGCCAGGTCGATCCTCGCGGCGCGGCCGGCGGGTCGGCGCCGACCGACCTCTCAGTCTCGCCAGGTCCATCGGGCCTCGCCCGGGCACCGAGACCGGCTCGCGCTCACCGCCGCATCCAGGTTGCCTGGTGGCGATGTCGACGGGCGCGCGTCGAGGCCGATTCGTCGCCCATGGACGCCCGATGCGCGGGTGACCGGCCAACAGATTCTCGAGGTACTCAGCGGTATGGAATGTCTTGTCGGCAAACGCCTCATATTGGAATACATCGTCGATACCGATGCCATCGGCGGCGACTTGGTCGATTATGTATGCGACAAGGATCTGCTCGTCTTGCAGGAACGGATCGTTTCTCCGGCCAGCAAGCTGAGCGAGGTCAAGCCGGTCAGCGACAATCCGCTGGTCATCGTCAACGACGACCGCCTGCCCGTGCAGCGCTCGGTCGTCGCCGTCCAGAAGACGGGCCTCGATGCGTTTCAGCGGCTGGACTCGGGTGTCCTTCTCGAATCCGAGGACATCCGGATGCTGTTCAGCTATCCCTTCCTGACCGGGCGGGAGATCTCGTTCGACTCGTTCAACGAAGTCTATCGTGGCTTGGATGACCTGCTCCGGCAGGCCGGCTTCACAGAGACCAACATCGTCCGGACCTGGTTCCTCGTCAAGGAGATCCTGCGCGACTACGACCTGCTCAATGAGGTGCGGGACGAGTGGTTCGGGAGATGGTTCACGAAGGATTGCTTCATCCCGGCCAGTACCGGGATCCAGAGCCGGATCAACGAGGCGGGCCACTTCTCGCTGGAGTTCCTCGCGGTCGACGGGGCGGGCATCGCCATCGAGCAGATGCACTGTGCGCTGCAGAACGAGCCGATCGAGTACGGCAAGATGTTCAGTCGGGGCATCCTGCTCTCCACGCCGCAGACCCGCATCGCGCTGATCAGCGGCACTGCCTCGACCGACAAGTGCGGCGAGGTCAAGTACCTGGGCGACGTCGCCCAGCAGTGCCAACACATGCTCGATTCGGTCAGGGACCTGCTCGAGGGCGTGGGCATGGGGTTCGAGAACGTCGCCCAGGCCATGCTGTGGCTCAAGCATGGCGAGGACAGGGAGGTGTGTCTCGATCTCGTCGCGCGCAATGGTTTCCCGCTCGAACGGTGCGTGCTGCTGCTCGACTGCAACGTTTGCCGCGACGAGTGGCTCTGCGAGATGGAGGTGACGGCGGTCAAGAACGCCGGCTGACCGGCCCGCCCGCGGCGGGCCGGGTATCGTCGCGTTGTGCCCGTCTCAGGCCCGCCCGCAAACGGGTCCCGCATCGACCCGGCCGGGCAGGAGAGGGGACGCCTTCGCATCGGGCCGAGAACGACCGGTGCATTCGTCGGGTCGCCGTGGGGCATGCACCCCATCTTTTGGGGTGCCGCCACGCCGGCATGCGCGTGAGGGGCATGGATACCCGACGTCGCAGCCTGTCATCGGAAGATTCGGGCGCGAACGGTTCTCCAGCCAGCCGCTGTCGCGTGTTTCGCGCCTCTCCTAGTACAGCAGTGCGGATGTTCCGAGACCGCCTCCAACGACGATCGTTGTCGTTGTCGTAATCGACGATCGGACTACGATTAGGATAACGACAACGAACAGCCTCGGGACTTCTGAAGTGCTGCACTCGGCGCTCGTGCAAGGCCCGCATGATGTGGAGGCCGCGCTCGGTTGGGCTCGACTCGCGGGCGGGCGAGGGTGGCATCGTGCATGGATCCATCGACCCGCTGGAGGGAACTCGCGTTGGTTCGGCGAAACGAGACGCCGGTATCGGACTTCGTCCGGGCCATAGGGCTGGTTCTCCTGTTGCTGGCACCGCTCTTCGTGGTCCTGTGGTGGCTGAGTTCGACGCCGTCGCCGATCGAGCGATGGCTGCGCGGTGAGACCGCACCGCCGGCGTCGGCGCTCGGCGAGGCGCCCCCATCGCTGCCGACCGACTCGCCCACGGTGCCCGTCGCCCCCGGTGACCGTCAGCCAACGGTTGCGCCCGACCTGGTACGCCCGCCGAGCGGACGACAGGACCCTCGGTCGGGTGCCGAGATCCGTTGGTCGGAGCCGGAAGCGCTCCGCGATGCGGCTTGCCACGAGGCGACCGTGTCGGTCCTCTACGACGACAGCCACGAGAACCGTGCCCGCCGCGATCGCATCTGCAAGACCGTCCGATCCGGGGCGTCGCAGTCCCGGGACTGACGCGGGCTGGCGGCCGCCCGCCGGTTGCGATGGGCGCCGCCCGGGAGTCGACGATCCTCTCACCCCGACACCGCCGCGAGTGCGAGGCGGCGGAATTCACGAGACCGCCCGCTGCGGCCTGCGACCACGATCATCTCGGTCGGATCGTCGGCATCTTGATTGCTTCCCGGTGATGCCCCAATTCGGTGCATAACCTCGGTTTCCATCGGAGAAAGTACGATGCGGATGGACAAATTGACCAGCAAGTTCCAGCTGGCGTTGGTCGAGGCTCAGAGCCTCGCCGTCGGCCGCGATCACCAGTTCATCGAGCCGGCGCACCTGATGGTCGCGCTGCTCGACCAGGAGGGCGGTACGGCCCGCCATCTCCTCGCCCAGGCCGACGTCAAGGTCGACCAGTTGCGCTCGCGCCTCGGCGAGGTCCTCGACCGGCTGCCGAGCGTCGAGGGCGCCGGCGGCGACCTGCACGTCAGCAACGACCTCAACCGCCTGCTCAATCAGACCGACAAGCTCGCCCAGCAGCGCAAGGACCAATACATCTCCTCGGAGCTCTTCGTGCTCGCGGCCCTCGACGACAAGGGCGAACTCGGTCAGGCGATGCGCCAGGCCGGCGCCAGCAAGGGTGCGATCGAGAAGGCGATCGAGACCATGCGCGGCGGCCAGTCGGTCGGCGATCCGAACGCCGAGGACACCCGCCAGGCCCTGCAGAAGTTCAGCATCGACCTGACCGAGCGGGCCGAGCAGGGCAAGCTCGACCCGGTGATCGGCCGTGACGACGAGATCCGCCGCACGATCCAGGTCCTGCAGCGGCGCACCAAGAACAACCCGGTCCTGATCGGCGAGCCCGGTGTCGGCAAGACCGCGATCGTCGAGGGCCTGGCCCAGCGGATCGTCAATGGCGAGGTGCCCGAGGGGCTCAAGTCCAAGCGCCTGCTGGCCTTGGACATGGCCGCCCTGATCGCCGGGGCCAAGTACCGCGGCGAGTTCGAGGAACGCTTGAAGGCTGTCCTCAACGATGTCGCGCGCCAGGAGGGCAACGTCGTCCTCTTCATCGACGAACTGCACACGATGGTCGGGGCGGGCAAGGCCGAGGGCGCGATGGACGCCGGCAATATGCTCAAGCCCGCGCTCGCCCGCGGCGAGCTCCACTGCATCGGCGCGACGACGCTCGATGAGTACCGCAAGTACGTCGAGAAGGACGCCGCGCTGGAGCGGCGCTTCCAGAAGGTGCTCGTCGACGAGCCGAGCGTCGAGGACACGATCGCGATCCTGCGCGGCCTCAAGGAGCGCTACGAGGTCCACCACGCGGTCGAGATCACGGACCCGGCGATCGTCGCCGCGGCGACCCTCTCGCACCGCTACATCACCGACCGCCAGTTGCCGGACAAGGCGATCGATCTGATCGACGAGGCGGCCGCCCAGCTGCGCGTCGAGATCGACTCGATGCCCGAGGAGATGGACCGCCTCGACCGGCGCCTGATCCAGCTCAAGATCGAACACGAAGCCGTGCGCAAGGAGACCGACGAGGCCTCGCGGAAGCGCCTCGCCGACCTGGAGGAGCAGATCGAGCGGCTCGAACGGGAGTTCTCCGACCTCGACGAGATCTGGAAGGCCGAGAAGGCCGCCGTGCAGGGCACGGCCCACATCAAAGAGGAGCTCGACCGGGCGCGCTTCGAGTACGAGACCGCGCGTCGCGCCGGCGACCTCGCCCGCATGTCCGAGCTGCAATACGGGCGCATCCCCGAGCTCGAGCGGCAGCTCGCCAATGCCGAACAGGCCGAGCAGGGCGAGACACGGCTGCTGCGCAACAAAGTCACGGCCGAGGAGATCGCCGAGATCGTCTCCAAGTGGACCGGTATCCCGGTCTCGCGGATGCTCGAGGGCGAGCGCGACAAGCTCCTGCGGATGGAGGCCGCGCTCGAGGGTCGGGTCGTCGGCCAGGACGAGGCGCTACGCGCGGTCAGCGACGCGATCCGCCGCTCGCGGGCCGGCCTCGCCGACCCCGCCCGCCCGATCGGCTCCTTCCTGTTCCTGGGCCCCACCGGCGTCGGCAAGACCGAACTGTGCAAGGCGCTCGCCGAATTCCTCTTCGACACCGAGGAGGCGATGGTGCGCGTGGACATGTCCGAGTTCATGGAGAAGCACTCGGTCGCGCGCCTCATCGGCGCCCCGCCGGGCTACGTCGGCTACGAGGAGGGCGGCTATCTGACCGAGGCGATCCGCCGTCGGCCCTACAGCCTGATCCTGCTCGACGAGGTCGAGAAGGCTCATCCGGACGTCTTCAACGTCCTGCTCCAGGTCCTCGACGACGGGCGCCTGACCGACGGCCAGGGCCGCACGGTCGACTTCCGCAATGCCGTCGTCGTGATGACCTCGAACCTGGGCTCGGACATCATCCAGCGCCTGGCCGGCGAGTCCCACTATGCGGCGATGAAGGAGGCCGTGATGGAGAGCGTGCGCCAGGCCTTCCGCCCCGAGTTCATCAACCGGCTCGACGAGATCGTCGTCTTCCACCCGTTGCAGTCGGAGCAGATCCGCGCCATCGCCCGGATCCAGATCCGCTATCTGCAGGCGCGCCTGGCCGATCGCGAGATGCGCCTGGAGATCAGCGACGCGGCCCTCGATCACCTGGGCCAGGCCGGCTTCGACCCGGTCTACGGTGCCCGCCCGTTGAAGCGGGCGATCCGCACTCAGCTCGAAAACCCGCTCGCGCAGGCCATCCTCGCCGGGCGCTTCGGCCCGGGCGACATCATCGAGGTCGACCTCGGGGCCGACGGCCTGACGTTCGAGCAGGTGATCGAGGGCGAGGTCGTCTGACGGCCATGGCGCCCTGCGCCATCCCGTGGGTAAGAGGCGTAGGATCCGGCGATGCAAGGACCTGCATCCATGGGACGGCCAAGCGCAACTGCGGCGCTCTTCAGCGCTGGGTGAGCTGGAGCTTGGGGCGGCATGCCGCAAGGGCCGAATTGGGGCGCAGATCGGTCTGAGCTGAGGGCCGGCGGCTGGAGGCTGGAGGCTGGAGGCTGACTACGCGATTTAGCCGGTATGTTATCTCGCGGGAGTTGGCTCATCGGCTTGACGGCCGGCGATCGATAGACGAGATCAAACGAAAAGGGGGTTGGACATGAGAAGGTTGCTGCTCGTGACGAGCGTCGCTGCCGTGTCGCTGCTGCCGGCCGCCGCGATCCCACCCGCGCTCGCGCAGACGAGCGTCGCCGAGATGTTGGAGCAGGCGCGCGCCAGGGCGCGAGACATCGAGGAGCTGAAGCGGGTACTGAACGGTCCCGATCAGAACATGCGGCTGGCCGCCTTCGACGTCATGGTCACGAGCGGTGACGACGCGATGCGGCAGGTCGCGATCGATGCCGGGCTGGCCAGCGCCGATGCGCTGTTGCAGGGCATGGCGTTCAAGGAGGCGATCCTGGGTCTCAATCGCATCCTGATGTCGCTCGAGGTCGACAAGGGCCAACCCGAGGAGGTCCAGGCACGGGCACAGGCGATCCTGCAAAAAGACGGCTCGTCCTACGAGGTGCCGATCGTCGAGGGCGACCGCAAGACCGGCGTGTTCAAGACCCGGGGTTCCGATACAGGCCAGGTGTCTGGCACGACGGTGACCTTCAAGAACGGTTACGACTCGGGTCAGCTCGCACTCGTCGACGAGACGACGATCCGCGGGCCAATCAGGATCTACCAGCGCGGCAACGGTGGCTTCATCGCCACGGCGAAGATCCGCTAGCGGGATTCGATCACCCGCAGGCGCCCGAGTCCGACCCGCCGGCCGCCGTCGGCGGGGGCGCTGATCGCCAGGCGGACGTGTCGCGCCCAGCTCGGCGCGATCGAGACCCTTGCCACGCCATCCTCGAACGCGATCGGCCCCCCGGCGACGCTGCGCCAGCGGCGCCCTTCGCCGGTCGCCGAGATCATGATCTCGACGACGGCCGGCAGGACGCCGGGATCCTCGATGCCGCGGCCGTCGAGCTCGATGCCGGTGATCGTGGTGCGGCCGCCTAGCAGCTCCAGCTCGATCTCGACCGGCCAGGCGTCGACGTCGGCGATCCACGGCGGTGCGTCGTCGCTCGCGACCAGGTTCGCGGCGCGGTGCGTCGCATCGATGGGCAGCGCCGACCAGCCGGTGATCGCTGCGCCGGCATCGGCCGCCACCGGCGCCGTCGCGCCGCGCATGGCTGCCGCCGGAGCCAGCGGCGCGCTGTTGCCCAAACGGCGCTCGACCTTCTCGAGCAGGCGGTCGAGGCGGATCACCTTGCCGACACCGAAGCGCGAATCGACCGACAGCAACATGCCGATCGGCGTGTCGCCCGCCAGCAGCAGGCTGCCGCTTTGCCCCTTGACCAGCTGGTTCGTGGCGTGGGTCGGCTGCACCCGCAGGAACTCTCCGCCATCGTCGTCGATGATCGCCACCGATAGCTGCGCGATGCTGCCGTCGGCATTTACGGAGCGGATACCGGCGATCGCGTTGGCGCGGATGTGGGTGTTCACGGCGCGGCTGATCGCCACGATGCTGTAGCCGCAGTCCTGACGGAGGCCACCGGCGACGTCAGCGATCGCGATATCGTCGCCGAGATCCGTGTAGCCTGCGGCCTCGCCGAGCAGCGGCGTCCTACCTTCCCCGAGCAGGGCCGCCATGTCACCCGCCTCGTCGGCAACGTGCATGGGCAGGATGGCAAGGCAGCGATCGCCGAAGTGCGCGAGGTAGGCCTGGCCGATCTCCAGCGCCGGGTCGTCGTAGGAACGCACGAGTGCCTGGTGAGCGACCGCTGCGTGTGGGAAGGCGAGACAGGCGGCCAGCACGGCGGTGCCGATCCGGTGTGCCTTCATGATGTTGGTGCCTTCGTGAACCAGCGCATGACGCGCCGCCACAGGTCGGCCGGCGGCGGTGCATCGTGATCCTTGCCGACGAACGGGTGCAGGCTCACGATCAGTGTCATGTAGGCGGCGAGCAGCGAGCCCCAGAACCCAATCGCCGGATTCGCCGAGAGCCTCGCGAGCGGCCCTGGCCGGAAGTCGTAGCCGCTCTCGCCGTAGCGTTCGATGGTCAGGCTGTCGGCGCGGCCGAACGCAACCACCTGCATCAGGCTGCCCCCTGGGGTGACGCGCACGAAACCCTTGGGCCCGGGCTGTCTGTGCCCGGGCTCGGGCTCTGGCTCGCCGAGTCGCACCTGGTCGCCCAGCATCAGTGCCGCCTCGTCGACCTTCGTGCGCCGGTCGGCCGATTCGTCGCCCGTGTAGACGATCACGCGGCCCGATTCCAGCATGTGCGAGCCGGACCAGCTGACGGCGCGGCCGAGCGTGGTCGCGCCGTAGAACGGGAAGATCCGCGTGTCGACCGGTGCGGTCGGCCAGACCAAGTTGACGGCGGGACCGAGCGCGGCGTCCTCGATCAGCCCGACGATCGAGAAGGTGCCGACACTGCCGGCGTGGTTGGCCCGCAATGAGATCGCGAATCCGCCACCCGGGTTGGTCTGGAGCATGACCGCCAGGTCGCCGTCGAGCCGCACGACCTGCTCGGGCTCCTCGAACCGCCAGGCCTGCCAAGTACGGCTGCCGCAGGGATTGGCGCCGCTCGTCACGCGACTGTCATCGGGGAGGTCCAGTCGCTCGCGCGCGCACAGCACTGCACCATCGACCTGCCAGCGCGTCTCGGTGCCTCGTGGCAGCTGGATCTCGACGATCTGGGTCGCGACCTCGACGCTGAATTCCCATTTGGTCGGCAGCACGAGTTGCCCGCCAGCGAACAGGATGAAGGCGACGATCGCCGCGATCATGGTCGCGACGGCCACCTTCCACCACGACAGCCGGGCGCGCGGTTCCTCGGTGCTGTCCTCCGTCGCCCCGTCGGTCATTCGCCGGTACCGATGATGTTGATCGCCACCGATGGCTGTTCGCGGCCGAATCGCTCGCGAATGATCGTTACGCCGACCGCATCCGCGGTCGAGGCGATCCTTGGCCTGCAGACGAAGTCGTAGGTCGTGCGGCGTCCCTGCGAGATGTATTCGCAGGCGCTGACGTCGGCGTCGCCATCCAGTGCGTAGAACACGTCGGTCGCGCCGAACGAGTTGATGAAGATCGCGACGTCGTCCGTGGCGTTTGGGCTCGACGGGCGCACGAGGTAGTAGTCGCTGCTGCCGCTGTCGCAGCGGCCGGCGCTGGCCAGCAGTGCGAGGCGCTCGGATGCGTACTCGCGCAGGACGTCGCCGAGCTGCGACCGGTAGGGCAGCCGCACGAGGCCCGCGGCCTCGCTGGGGACCTGGTACTCGTTCTTCGATGTGTAGATGCCGTCGCGCGAGGCCGCCTCGAGGCAGATGAAGCCCTCTCCCCGCCGTGCGGTTGCGTTCACTGCGATCGCGTCCTCGACCACGGCCGCGGCGGCGGCGCCCACCATGATGCCGACGATGACGCTGCCGCTCACGGAGACTTCCGGCTGATAGGATTCTGCGAATGGGTTGCTGAGCAGACTCGCGGTGCCGGGTCCTTGGGCCGCGGCGGCGAGCGGGAAAGCGAACAGGAAGACGATCCGATGCATGTCGTGTCTCCTGAATGCCGGGTCGGGCCGGCGATCCTCGTGGCGCGCCGTGCCCGCAGACATCGGCGATGTGACAGTGAACCACGCCCCGCGTGGTCGAATGACAGCCCGCGACCGCCGTGCCGCCTGAGGAGGGATGTCGGGTCGTCGACAACTCCCTCGGCGGTGATATAGGCACTCGTGCATTCGGATCCAAGGCAAGGGTGCGGCCTTCGAATTCAGAGCGCCGGCAGGGTTCGCCGATAGGCCTCTTCGGCATGCCCCGACCGATCGGAACGGGTCCGCCGTAGGGACGTACCGCGCAACCGAGCCGCTACACCGTTCTCGGCATAGAATGGAGCCTCCCCGGCGGTTGCGCAGTGACGAGAACCGAGGCACGACGGCATGACCATCCTTGGCGGGCTGATTCAGAACGCCTCCTTCTTGCTCGCGTTGGTGTTCGCGCACAGCCTGTTCGTCGAGCGGCTGCCCCGCGGGCGGCTGACCACCCGGCTTCTGAGCGGGGCGCTGTTCGGTGCCACCGCGGTGGTGGGCATGATCTACCCGGTGACCTTGCTGCCGGGCGTCTTCTTCGATGCGCGCACCGTGATCGTCTCCATGGCCGGGCTGTTCGGTGGTCCGGCCGCCGGTGCGGTCGCGGCCCTGATCGCAGCCGGCTACCGCAGCTGGCTCGGTGGTGCCGGTGCCGCGATGGGGGTCGGGACGATCGTCACCGCCGCCGTCCTCGGCGCCGCCTTCCATCGGCTGCGCCAGCGCGGCAAGGTCGAGATCGACATCCGGACCCTGGCCGCCCTCGGCCTGGTTGTTCACGTCCTGGCGATGGCCTGGACGGCCGTGCTGCCCGCGGTCGCGCGCGCCCAGGTGCTGAGCCAGGTGGCACTGCCGTTTCTCGTCGTCCTGCCCTCGCTCGGGGTGCTCCTCGGGCTGCTGCTGCGCATGCAGGAGCAGCGCATCGACGCCGCGCTGGCCTTGCGCGAGAGTCGGGCGCGTCTCGACGAGGCGCAGCGCATCGCGCGACTCGGCTACTGGGAGTGGGACCTGCGCGCGGATACGCATCACTGGTCCAAGGAGATCGTTGCCCTCCTCGGGCGAGACCCGACCTCGCCGCCGGCTCGCTCACCGGAGGTCAGCGGCTACTTCACTGCCGACAGCTGGGCGCGCCTGTCCGCCGCGCTGGACGCGGCCCGTGCCGACGGCCAAGCCTTCGAGTGCGACGCCGAGGTCATCCGCCCCGACGACAGCCGCCGCTGGGCGACGGTTCGCGGGGAGGCGGTGCGTGAGCGCTCGGGCGAGATCGCCCTATTGCGCGGGACGATGCAGGATTCCACCGAGCGCAAGAGGGTCAGCGACGCCCTGGCCCGCGAGCGCGGCTTTCTCGCGACCTTGATCCAGGCCATTCCGGACCTCGTCTGGCTGAAGGACCCGGACGGGGTCTATTTGGCCTGCAATCCGCGGTTCGAGCGCTTCTTCGGCGCGACCGAGGCGCGGATCAAGGGTCGCACCGATCACGATTTCGTCTCGTCCGAGCAGGCCGCGCTCTTTCGTCAGCACGATCTGAATGCACTGTCGGCGGGCGGCCCGACGAGCAACGAGGAGACCATCACCTTCGCCGCCGATGGCCATCGAGAGCGTCTCGAGACGATCAAGACGCCGATGCACGATGCCGATGGGCGCCTGATCGGCATCTTAGGCATCGGGCGCGACATCGGGCCGCAGCACGAGGCGAGAGAGGCGTTGCGGCGGGAAAGGGACCGCATCCACGCGATCCTCGAGACCGTCGAGGCCTTCATCCTGGCGCTCGACCTCGATGGCCGCATCGAGTTGATCAACCGCAAGGGGTGCCAGACGCTGGGCCACACGGCCGAAGAGCTTCGCGGCAAGGACTGGTTCGAGGTCAGCACGCCGAGCGGACTGTCGCCGAGCACGGCGCGCGCCGCCCATCAGGCGGCACTCGGGGCCGACGGCGAAGGTTCGCTGCCCTACCAGACCTCGATTCGCACCCGTGATGGTCGCGAACGACGGATCTCCTGGCGCAACAGCCTGCTGCGCGATGACGCGGGCCAGATCATCGGGACCTTGTCGGCCGGCGAGGATGTCACCGAGCGAGAGGAGCTGCACGAGCGCATCGAGAAGCTCGCGGCGCACATCCCCGGGGTCATCTACCAGTATCGCCAATGGCCTGATGGGCGCGCCGCCTTTCCCTATGCCAGCCGGGGCATCGAGGCCATCTATGGCGTCACGCCGGGCGAGGTCGTCGAGGATGCGACGCCGGTGTTCAGTGCGATCCACCCGGCGGATCTGGCGCGGGTGACGGCATCGATCGGGGAATCGATGAAGGCACTCGCGACCTGGCATGAGCAGTACCGCGCGCGGTTGCCCGACGGGCGGACGATCTGGGTCGAGGGGGAGTCCTCGCCGGAGCGGCAAGCCGATGGGAGCGTCCTCTGGCACGGCTACATCCGAGACGTGACCGAGCGCAGGCAGGCGGAAGACGATCTGCGCGAGAGCCGGCAGAAGCTGCTGCAGGCCCAGTACATCGCCCGGATGGGCGACTTCGAATGGGACGTCGCGACCGGGCGCGTGTCTTGGTCCGACGGGATGTACCGGCTGCTCGGATACGCCCCCGGCGAGGCGATCGACCTCGCTACGGTGAACGCCGCCATCCATCACCCCGAAGACGGGGCGCGCGTGATGCAATGGCTCCGTGAGGCGATCGCCTCCGGGGCCGAGACGCTGGACTCGAACGAATACCGTCTCATCCGCAAGGACGGCGCGGTCATCCATGTCCAGACGGATGGCTGGATCGTGCGCACGCTGGACGGGGCGACCAAGGTCTTCGGGGTGTGCCAGGACATCACCGGCCGCAAGCAGGCCGAATCCGAGGCGCAGGCGATGCGCGCGAAGCTGGAGTCGGCGCTGGCCGCGATGAGCGACGCGGTCTTCATCAGCGATGCGGCTGGCAACCTGGTTCACGTCAACGAGGCCTTCGCGACCTTCCATCGGTTCGCCAGCGTGCAGGAATGCGCCGAGCGTCTCGACGCCTATCCGGACATACTCGAAGTCTCCCTGCCCGACGGATCCTTGGCACCCCTGTCGCAATGGGCCATCCCGCGCGCGCTGGCAGGCGAGACGGCCGTGGATCAGGAGTATCGTCTGCGGCGCAAGGACACGAACGAGTCCTGGGTCGGCAGCTACAATCTGGCGCCGATTCGCGACGCCACCGGCCAGATCGTCGGCTCGGTCGTCACCGGCCGCGACATCACCGAGCGCAAACGCGCCGAGGGGCAGCGACGGCATCTGCAAGACATGTTGGCCCGTACCGAGCGCATCTCGCGCATCGGCAGCTGGGAATGGGACCTCGAGTCCGGCACCGTCACCTGGTCCGATGAGCTCTTCCGGCTCTTCCGCCTCGATGCCGGTTCCGGCGCGCCGACCTATGCGGAGCAGGCGTCCCTGTTTCCTCCGGAAGACAGGGAGCGGATCGATCGAGCGGTGGCCGCCGCAGTCGATACTGGGACGGCCTACGAGCTCGAGCTGCAAGCGATCCGACCCGATGGGACGCGGCGCGTCTGTCTCGCCCGAGGCTATCCGGAGCGCCGTGACGACGGGCGCGTCGTCAGGCTCTTCGGATCCATGCAGGACATCACCGAGCAGCAGCGCGCGCAGACGCAGCTGCGGCTGGCGGCGAACGTCTTCGCCCACAGCATCGAGGGCATCATCATCACCGACCGCAACAATCGCATCCTCGACGTCAACCCGAGCTTCACTGCGGTCACGGGCTACACCAAGGAGGAGGCCGTCGGGCGCGACCCCAAATTCCTCGCCTCCGGTCGCCACGACAAGGCCTTCTACTCGGCCATGTGGCAGGCCCTCGAAGACGACGGATTCTGGCATGGCGAGATCTGGAACCGGCGCAAGAATGGCGAGGTCTTTCCGGAGATGCTCTCCATCTCGACCGTCCGCGATCCGGCCGGTCGGCTGCACAACCATATCGGCGTCTTCGCCGACATCACCGAGGCCAAGGCGCACGAGGCACAGCTCAATCACATCGCCAACTATGACCACCTGACGGGGGCCGCGAACCGGCGGCTGCTGACGGAGCGCCTCGATCAGGCCATCGCGGGCACCCATCGCGATGGTTCCGCCTTGGCCGTCTGCTACCTGGATCTCGACGGATTCAAGCCGCTCAACGACCGCTATGGGCACGCCGTCGGCGATGAGTTCCTGGTCCGCATGACCAAGGCGCTGCGGCAGACGCTGCGGGAAGGCGATACGATCGCGCGCCTCGGCGGGGACGAATTCGTGCTGCTCCTGACCGGGCTCGCGCGGCCCGAGGACTGCTTCGGCCTGCTCGACCGCATCCTCGCCAGGGTGCGCGAGCCGATCAGGGTGATGGACGCCGATCACCGCGTCTCCGCGAGCATCGGCGTGACGCTCTGCCCGCCCGATGTCCCCGACCCGGATGGCCTGTTGCGTCACGCCGACCAGGCCATGTACCGGGCCAAGGAGACCGGCGGGGACGCCTATCATCTCTACGATGCGGAACAGGATCGCCTGCTCAGGGTGCGCCGGCTGAGGGTCGATGAGCTCTGGCGCGCCGTGCGCGAGGATGAACTCAGGCTCCACTTCCAGCCGCAAGTCGATCTGATCAGCCGCAAGGTCCTCGGCGTCGAGGCCCTGTTGCGATGGCAGCATCCGGACGCCGGCCTGTTGGAACCTGGGGATTTTCTGCCCGACAGCGAAGGCACCGAGCTCGAGGTCGCAGTGGGCGAATGGGTGCTGCGCAACGCGATGCGCCAATGCGAGCAGTGGAGACGCGCGGGACGGCGTCTGCGGGTCAGCGTCAACATCGGCGCCTACCACCTGCTGCGGCCCGATTTCACGCGCCGTCTCGGGGATCTGATCGCTGCGCACCCGGGTGTGGGGGTCGGGGATCTGGCCCTCGAGATCCTCGAGACGGCCGCGCTCAGCGACTTCGAACAGGCGCAGCGCGCGTTGGCCGACTCGCAGGCGCTCGGCGTGCGCGTCGCCCTCGATGATTTCGGCACTGGCTATTCGTCGCTCGCCTACTTCCGCCTCCTGCCGCTCGACGTACTCAAGATCGACAAGAGCTTCGTCGGCGACATGCTCGATGACCCGTGCGCGATGGACATCGTGCGAAGCGTGGTGCAGCTGTCGCGTGCGTTCGATCGCTCGGTGATCGCCGAAGGCGTCGAGACCTTGGCGCATGCGGCACTGCTGACCTGGCTCGGCTGTCGCTCGGCCCAGGGGTGCGGCATCGCCCGGCCCATGCCGGCCTCGGCGCTGCCCGAGTGGCTCGCGCGCTGGTCCGGGCAGAATGGCTGGGGCGACCTCGACGAGGGGACGCAGCATGAGGAGATCGCGCTCATGGTCGCTGTTCAGAATCATCTCTTCTGGCTGCACTCGGTCGTCGAGTCCAACGCGCAGCCGGGCTCTTCTTGGCCCCCCTGCCTCGAACCCGGGGGCAGTCCCTTCCAGCGCTGGTACGAGGGGCCCGCCGCCCGGCGCTATGGCGGGAGGCAGGCGTTTCGGGAGATCGGTCACAGCCAAGCGCGGGCGCAGGCGGCCGCCGAGCGGTTGTTGCGCAGCACCGACCTGCTCGATACGCGGGGCAAAGACCGCTCGTTGCGCGAACTCCACCGCGCCAGCGATGACTTGATCGCGGGGATCAAGCGACTGGCGGCAGCCGATACCCGCTTGGGCCAGGCGATCGCCGATGGCGACCCCCTCTCGGTCATTGGAGTCGCCCCTGTCGGGGTTCCGGCCGACGGCTGGCGTGCCGGCGATGGACGCCTGGCCACCTATCGGACTTGGCCCTAGGCCGAGGTCGGGTGAGCCCCTGGGGCGTAGCCCGACGGCCGGCAAGACGGCGCCTGCCGAGGCCCCTGTCGGGTTACGGCGCGCGCAATCCTTTGTTTTGTCAGGACCGCCGTGCCAGCGCGCCTAACCCGACCTACGGGGCTACGGGGCGTGCCGATGTTCGCCGGGGCCGTCGGTCGGGTGAGCCCCGTGGCGCATGACCCGACGGCCGGCAAGGCGGCGCCTGCGGAGGCCGCTGTCGGGTTACGGCGCACCTGACCCGGCCGGCTGGTCGGAACGGATCCGCCGTGGCGGGTGAGGATGTCCGCCGATCGTGCGTCGGACGCTTCGGTCGGGCGGCCCCCAGGGGGCGAAGTTCGACTCAGTGCCCCCAGATGACCAGGTATCGCATTCCTCAACCGGCGTCTGCGCCAAGATTGGAGGGTCCCATGGCGGAACTGTTCGCGAGTGGCCGAATCATCGACCTGATCCTCATCATGGTCGTCGTCGAGGCGTTGCTGGTCTGGTTCTACCGACGCCGCACGGGGCGCGGCCTGACCTTGGCCGCCGTCGCGCCGACGTTGACCTCCGGGGCCATGCTGATGCTGGCGCTGCGGGCGGCGATCGCCGACCTGTCCTGGATCTGGATCGCGTTGCCGCTCGTCCTGTCCCTGGTGGCCCATCTGGTCGATCTGGTGGGTCGTCATCGCTCGCTGTCCGAACCCAGGGCGTAAGCGCCCGCGATCGGCATCGCCCGGCGAGCCGCGGCGGTTCTGCCAGGTCTCGGGCGCGGGGCCGATGTGCGGCCTCTCAGTGGAAATCGCGACTGAGGGTCGCCGCGGGTCGGCTCGCGATCAGCCCCCGCGGATCCCAGACGGACTCGGCGATCAGGTGCACGATGCCATCGCGGCGTTGGATGCGACCGCTCAGACCGAGGAAGTTCCGGCCGCGGATCAGCCGCCCATGGCGTTCGAGGACCCGCTGCCAGACGACGACATTGACCAGGCCGTGCTCGTCCTCCAGCGTCATGAAGAGGACGCCCGAGGCGGTGGCCGGGCACTGGCGGCAGATCACCAGCCCAGCGTAGCGGGTGCGTCGGCCGTCGCGCATCGCCCGGACCTCGGCGCTGTCGGGGAGGCCGCGCGACCGCAGCTGCGTGCGCAGTGGCGCGAGCGGGTGGGCGAGGGTGCTGTGGGCGCTCGTGCGGTGGTCCCAGCGGATCGTCTCGCTCGCATCGAGGGCGGCGAAGACGACCGGTGGCTCGCGCGGGGTGAGTTCGAACGCCGGTCGGTCTTCGCGGACGGCGCCGGTGGGCTGCCGGAGGGCGGCCTGCCAGAGGGCGGCCCGCCGGTCGCCCTCCAGCGAGCGTAGGGCCCCGGCCTCGGCGAGCCGCTCCAGCAGGCCGGCGCCGAGGCCGGTGCGCCGCGCCAGGTCATCGATCGAGGCGAAGGGCCGGGCGGCCCGTGCCTCGGCGAGGCGCGTCCAGTCGGCCCGTCCGATCCCCTTGATGTAGCGACCCCCCATCCGCAGCGCGTGCGGCGGCGCGCCGCCCTCGCTCGGCTCGAGCGTGCAGTCCCAGTCGCTCGTGACCACGTCGATCGGCCGCACGGCGAGGCCGTGGCGCTTGGCGTCCTCGATGATGGTCGAGGGCGCATAGAAGCCCATCGGCTGGGCATTGAGCAGGGCGCAGGCGAAGACGTCCGGGTAGTGGCACTTCAGCCAGGCGGTGGCATAGGCGATCAGGGCGAAGCTCGCGGCGTGGCTCTCGGGGAAGCCGTACTCGCCGAAGCCGCGGATCTGCTCGAAGACCTGCTCGGCGAAGGCAGGGGCGATGCCCTTGGCCGTCATGCGCCCGATCAGCCGCTCGCGGTGGCGCTCGATGCGCCCGCTCTGCCGCCAGGCGGCCATGTCGCGGCGCAGCTGGTCGGCCTCGCCGGGGCTGTAGTCGGCGGCGACCATCGCCAGGCGGATGACCTGCTCCTGGAACAGGGGCACGCCGAGGGTCTTGGCGAGCACCGGCTCCAGGCTCGGGTGCGGATAGACGACCGGCTCCTCGCCGGCGCGGCGGCGCAGGTATGGATGCACCATGCCGCCGGTGATGGGCCCGGGGCGCACCAGGCTGACCTCGATGACCAGGTCGTAGTAGCAGCGGGGCTTCAGGCGCGGCAGCATCGCCATCTGGGCGCGGCTCTCGATCTGGAAGGTGCCGATGGTGTCGGCCGCGCGGATCATCGCGAAGGTCGCGGGATCCTCCGGCGGGATGTCGGCCAGGCCGAGTGCCAGGCCATAGTGGGCGCGCAGCAGGTCGAGGCCGAGGTGGAGCTGGTGCAGTGCCCCGAGGCCGAGCAGGTCGACCTTGAACAGACCCAACGCCTCCAGGCTGTCCTTGTCCCACTGGATGACGGTGCGCCCCGGCATCGCGCCCTTCTCGATCGGCACCAGGGTCGCGACCGGCTCGTGGCCGAGCAGGAAGCCGCCGGGGTGGATCGAGAGGTGGCGCGGGAAGTCGAGCACCTCGGTGGCGAGATAGGCCAGGTGCCGGTGCAGCGGTGCCTGGGGGTCGAGGCCGGCCTCGCGGAGCTGCGCCTCGGTGACGGCCGCGCCCTGATGCGGCGCCTGCTTGGCGAGGCGATCGAGCGCCGTCTGCGGCACGCCGAGTACCCGGCCAACGTCGCGCACCGCCGAGCGCGGCCGGTAGCGGACGACGTTGGCGACCATCGCCGCGTGGCTGCGACCGTATTTCGCGAAGACGTGCTGGATGACCTCCTCGCGCCGGGCATGCTCGATGTCGAGGTCGATGTCCGGCGGCTCGGCGCGCTCGCGCGACAGGAAGCGCTCGAACAGGAGCCCCATGCGCACCGGGTCGACGGCGGTGATGCCGAGGCAGTAGCAGACCGCCGAGTTGGCCGCCGAGCCGCGCCCCTGGCAGAGGATCTGCGCGCGGCGGCAGAACTGGACGATCTCCCACATCGTCAGGAAATAGCCGCCGTACTCCAGCTCCTCGATCAGGCCGAGCTCCCTCGCGAGTTGCTGCGCGACCTCGGCGGGTGGCGCGCCGCCGTAGCGCGTCTGGGCGCCTTCGAAGGTCAGTCGACGCAGCCGTTGCGACGAGGTCGTGCCGTCCGGCAGGGTCTCGCAGGGGTAGCGGTAGCGCAGTTCGGCGAGATCGAAGCGGCAGCGCGCGGCGATCTCGGCGGTACGGGCGACGGCGCCGGGGTCGTCGGCGAAGAGCCGGGCGAAGGACTCGGACGTCCTGAGGGCATGCTCGGCGTTCGGCCGTAGGCGCCGCCCGGCCTCGGCGAGCGGCACGCGCTGGCGCAGGCAGGTCAGCACGTCCTGCAGCGCGCGCCGCGACGCCCGGTGGTAGAGGACCTCGCTGGCGGCGACGACCGGCAGCCGGTAGCGGGCGGCGCGTTGGCGCAGCCGCGCCTCGCGGGCCGGCTCGTCGGCGCGGCGATGGCGGGCGGCGAGGGCGTAGAGGCGGTCGCCGAAGGCCTCGCGCAGCGGATGGGCGACGAAGAAGGGCTCGGCCTCGCCGGCGAGCAGGGCGCGCTCGCCGCCCCAGAGCGCGATCAGGCCGGCGGCGTGCTCGCAGACCTCGCGCCAGCCGACCCGGCTCTCGCCCTTGTCGCAGCGGCCATGGCCGAGCGTCAGCAGCCGGCAGAGGTTCGCGTAGCTGGCGCGGTGCTCGGCGAGCAGGATCAGCGTCGAGCCGTCGTCGATCGTGACCTCGGCACCGGCGATCAGCTGCACGCCGACCTCGCGCGCCTTCAGATGGGCCTCGACCAGCCCGTAGACCCCGTCGCGATCGGTCAGTGCCAGGCCCGGCAGGCCGAGCGCCGCGCAGGTCTCGACGAGTTCCCGCGGATGGCTCGCCCCCTCGAGGAACGAGAAGTTGCTCTTGCACCAGAGGGGGGTCATGGTAGGCCGATGGTCTGATTGCTTCAGGCTGGCGGGGCGAGGTCTGCCAGAAATCGATTCGGCGTGACGATTGGCAGCGGAAATTCGGCCGCGAGCGCCAGGAGATCCTGGTCGCCGGTGACCAGAAACCCGGCCTTGCCGGCGACGGCCAGCTCGAGAAAGGGCTTGTCGAATGGGCCCCGGCAGGTGGGTGTGGCTGGGGACGGCACGGGAATCTGGACCGTTTCGCACCAAGGGAGGTAGTCGGCCAGGAGTTCTCGTTGCTCGGCGGGTGCGAGCCGAAATTTCGGATAGGCCAGGACGCGGAGCAGTTCAGCGAGGGTTGGTCTGGCGATCAGGGGCTGGAAGCGGTCCTGCTGCCAGGCGGTGCGGAACGCGCCTGGGACGCCGCCGCCGAAGACGAGCGCGGCGAGCACCAGATTGGTATCGAGTACCACGCGGGGTGGCCGGCTCGAGGGGGAGGTCATGCGTCGGTCGTCCGTCGCGCCCAGGCCACGGCCTCGTCGATGTCCTGTGCTGAGAGATCGAGCTCGGCGAGCTTGGCGCGTACGGCGTTGGCACGCTGGATGCGCACCGGGGTCAGGATGATCTGTCCATTGCGCACCTCGACCTCGAAATAATCGCTGGCCCCGACGGCCTCGGTCACGGCCTTGGGCAGGGTGAGCTGGTTCTTCGCGGTAAGCTTGGCAAGCATGGCTGACTCTCCGAAAGTAAGGAATCCTTACTGTGGTGATCGGCGACGGTTCGGGCAATTCAGACCCGTCTGCCGGGCGGGATTCCTGCAGGCAGAGGGGCTGCTTCCGGCTCATTCGACCCGACCATGCAGGCGCCAGCGGCGCCGCAGCCGGTCGTAGAAGACCCAGAGGAGGGCGCCGTCGCGGGTCTCGAAGAAGTAGTAGGCGCGCTGCACCGGGCGCACCCACCAGCCGCCGGCGATGAGATAGGGACCGACGGCGCGGGTCATCGCGTCGGGCCGCCGGTCGTCGTCGCGGCCGGCGATCCTAGGCGGGGACAGCGGGAGCGGGCGGCGGTAGAGGCGGCGCACCAAGCGGGGCTGGCGGTGCCCCGGCGGGCGGGCCGGCGCGAGTTGGGGCAGGGGCTCCCAGTCGAAGCCGTTCTCGGGCAGGTGGCCGGCGCCCAGCCGGGCGCGCACGACCGCCTGCTCGCCGAGTGCCGCCCGCACGCGCGCCAGGGCCCGGTCGGCGGCCTCCAGGTCGCGGTGCGGGCGCCCGTCGAGGAGCTCCGGCTGGCGCGGCTCGGGCATCGTCGGGCGGGCCGCCAGCCACAGCTCCGTGACGCCATCGGGCAGCCGGGCCTGCGCGAGCCGCAGGCGGACGAGCTCGATGAGCTGGGGGACATCGCCGGTCGGCGCGGCCGGTCGCAGCCGTTCGCGATGCCGGCCCAGGCGCTCGAAGCGCAGCAGCAGGTGCAGCTCCTCGAGGACCTGGCCGCGCCCGGCGAGCTCGGCGAGCAGCGGCGTCAGCAGCCGTTCGATCAGGCGGACCAGGCGCTCGGCGTCGGTCTCGGCCTCATCGAGGATCAGGCGCCTGGTCGGCGACGGGACCGGGCGCTGCGGCTGCAACGGCAGGGTCAGGTCACCCGAGGCCAGCCGGTGCAGCTCGAGGGCGCCTGGGCCGTAGCGTCGACCCAGGCCCTCGGCAGGCAGCTCCAGGAGCCGGCCGAGGGTCGACACGCCGAGCCGAGCCAGGGCGTCGCGCACCTGTGGCTCGATCGCCAGGCGTTCGAGGGGGACGGCCCGCAGCGCGGCCTGTTCGACATCCGGGTCGGCGAGGCAGACGACGCTGCGCCCGGCCTTGGCGAGGGCATAGGTGGCGAAACGGCGAAAGCCGACGACGAGGGTGGCGTGCAAGCCGTGCGCCGCGAGGTCGCCGGCGATCGCCTCGGCCCAGGCCCGCAGCGACGGGTAGAGGCCCACGAGGCCGGCGGCATCGAGCCAGAAGGTGCCGGGTTCGGCGGTGGCCGGCTCGACGCGCGGGCTGTAGTCGCCCAGCCGTCGGGCGATCGCGGCGACGGCCCGGGCGATCTGCGCCGGCGAGACCTCGGCGGCGCGCAGCTCGGGGCTCAGGGCCAGGGCCGTCGCGAAGCGCATGCCGGTACGGATGCCGAGGCGCTGGGCGCGCTCGTCGATCCAGAGGAGGCGGCCCTGGGGGCGGTCCCGGTCGACGACGGCGACCGGGTGCTCGCGCCAATCCGGATGCCGCTGCCGCAGGAGCTGGAGCGGGAAGGCCGGCAGGTCAACACAGGCCATCCGGTCCATCGCAGAGCTCCGCGTGGGTCCAGCCCGGCCCGTGGCGCTTGTCTTTGAGGACCCGGGCCTCGCAGCGGAACCGCCGCCCGCGCCGCCCGACTCGCACCGCCTCGGCGCGCAGCGAGACCAGCGAGCCGAGCGATGGCTGCTGTGCCCCCTTGTGGGTCAGGCAGACCAGGGCCGTCGCATGTCGCTTCGCGAGCGCGGCGAGGCGCGTCTGCCCGGCGAGCGGCAGGCCCGTGGTGCGACCGAGATCGAGGATGACCAGACCGAAGGCCCCGCAGCGCAGCAACAGATCGGCCGCCTGGGCCGCCGTGCGCGGCCGTTCGGCCCAGACGACGACCAGGGCCGCGAGGTCGACGCCGGCCGCCGCGACGTCGGGCGGGTAGAAGCTGGTCTCGCGCGGCCCGATCCAGGCCGCCGGTTCGCCCTGCCGCTGGGCCTCGGCGACGAGGCCGGTGGCGAAGGTCAGGGTCGCGCTCGCCGCCTCGCCCGAGAGCTCGACGAGCCGCCCGGCGAGGGCGGGCAGACCCCAGGCCGGCGGGACGGCGAGGCGCTCGGCCCCGCGGCGCAGGTCCGGGCAGGCGGCGAGCGGGGAGGGGGCAAGGGTCGTGGACATGCGGGTTCGCCGAGGGGATAGATGGGGGGATAGACGGGGATGGAGTCCGGCGGCCGTGGGCGCCGCCCTTCAACCTGAAAGCGCCATTGCCGTTGTTGGGTTCAATCCAGGTAGCGCCGGACTTCGATGACCCGCCCCAGCACCTGGAGCTCGGCCGGGTCCGGTCGCAGCACCTGGTAGTCGGGGTTCGCCGGGTGGAGCTCGATGCGCCCGCCGCGGCGGTGCAGGCGCTTGATCGTCGCCTCCTCGCCGACCAGGGCGACGACGATCGCCCCGTCATCGGCGCTTGGCTGGCGGCGGACGATGACGATGTCGCCGGGCAGGATGCCGGCGTCACGCATGCTCTCGCCGTGCACGCGCAGGCCGAACAGTTCGCTCTCGTCGCCGGCGCGCGCGGCCTGGACCGGGAGATGGCCCTCGAGGTCCTCGACCGCCAGGGCGAAGCTGCCGGCCGCGACGCGCCCGAGCAGCGGGATCAGCCGCGGCGGGGCGGCCGCGCGTGCCGTGCCGCCGGGCGCCTCGGACGGGTTGGCGAGCCGATAGCCGCGCGCCTTGCCCGGCTGCTTGACGAGCCGCCCGGCAGCCACGAGGGCCTCCAGGTGCTCGCGCGCGCTCTGCACCGAGCGGAAGCCGAAGGCCTCCTGGACCTCGCGCACCGTCGGCGGCTGGCCGGCCAGGAGGCGGTCGCGCACGAACTGGAAGACCCGCTCGCGCGTCTGTCCCGCCGGTGTGCGACCCATGGTGCCCTGCCTCCCTTTAACAACGATTCAAAAATGAGCGGTACGATTCCCGCCGATGTCGGGTTACGGCGCGCGCAATCCTTTGTTTCACCCAACCGCCGTGCCAGCGCGCCTAACCCGACCTACGGGCCGTGCCGGCATCGCCGGGGCCGTAGGGCCGTAGGTCGGGTTAGCCCCTCGGGGCGTAACCCGACGGCCGGCAACGCGGCGCCCACCGAGGCCGCAGTCGGGTTACGGCGCGCGCAAGCTTGGTGCGTCTCAGCGACCGCCGTGCGGGCGCACCTAACCCGACCTGCGGGCCGTGCCGGTATCGCCGGGGCCGTAGGTCGGGTTAGCCCCTCGGGGGCGTAACCCGACGGCCGGCGACGCGGCGCCCACCGAGGCCGCAGTCGGGTTACGGCGCGCGCAAGCTTGGTGCGTCTCAGCGACCGCCGTGCGGGCGCACCTAACCCGACCTACGGGCCGTGCCGGTATCGCTGGGGCCGTAGGTCGGGTTAGCCCCTCGGGGCGTAACCCGACGGCCGGCAACGCGGCGCCCGCCAAGAGGTTCCCGCCCCGATCGCCCTGCCAGCGCAGGCGGCGTTGACCCTCTTCGGAAGCTATATACCATACATTTGTATGATACGCGAGCGGACGATGCCCGCCCCGGCGGTCCCGCCGGGGCGGGGATGCGGGCAGCGATTCGGGATCCAGGGACTGGCTCAGCCGGTGTCGCTCAGGGCGGTCTGCGCCATCGGCAGCGGCTCGATGATGACGGCCGTCGGCCAGAGCTCGGCGACGACGGCGGCGACCCGCGCCGGGTCGCCGCTGGTCCAGAAGCGTTCGCCGCCGGGTCGCCCGGCGGGTGGGCGCAGCAGGGCCTGCTCGGCGAGGCGGCGGTGGACCTGGCGGGCGACGGCCGCCCCGGAGTCGAGCACGGTCACGGCCGGTCCGACCAGATCCTGGATCAGCGGTCGCAGGTGGGGGTAGTGGGTGCAGCCGAGCACGATGGTGTCGGCCCGTCGGGCGAGCAGCGGCCCCAGGTAGGCCGCCAGCAGGGTCCGGGTCCGGTCGCTGCGCAGCTCGCCGTGCTCGACCTGCTCGACGAGCCCGGGGCAGGGTTGGACCAGGACTTCGACCTCGCCGCCCAAGCGCCCGAGCAGCTGGACGAAGCTGTGGCTGGCCAGGGTCTGGCTGGTCGCGAGGACGCCGACGACGCCGGTCCGGGTGTGGGCAGCGGCCGGCTTCACGGCCGGTTCCATCGCGATGATCGGCAGGGTGTGGCGGGCGCGCAGCTCGCACACGGCGGCGCCAGTCGCGGTGTTGCAGGCGACGACGATCGCCTTGGCGCCGTGGGCGATGAGGCGCTCGGTGACGAGGGTCGCCCGCGCGACGATCTCCTCGCGGCTGCGCTCGCCGTAGGGAGCATAGCGCGAGTCGGCGACGTAGAGCAGGTCCTCGTGCGGCAGCGCGCGGCGGATCTCATGCAGGACCGACAGGCCGCCGACGCCTGAGTCGAATACGCCGATGGGGTCTGTCGGGCTCGATGCGGCTTGGGGCAAGTTGGTCGCGACGGGCAAGGGTTGGTCGGCGGCCCGACGCCGCCCTGTTCGGGCGGCGTCGGGCCGCGAGGCGATGGCGCGAGAGTGTAGCAGAATCGGCCCGAGCGGCGGCTTGCGGGGCGGCTCGCGACCGGTCCGGGCCAGCGGGGTGGCGATGGGCTCGTCTATACTTCGCAATCAGACCCGAATCGACGGAACCGCCCCCTGCCATGGCACGCCTACCGCGTTTCGCACTCCCCGGCTACCCCCAGCACGTCATCCAGCGGGGCAACGACCGCCGGCGCATCCTTCTCGACGAGGACGATGCCCGCCATCTGTGGGAGCTGCTGACGGTGGCCGCCGCCAGGCACGAGTGTGCGGTGCATGCCTATGTGCTGATGCCCGATCACTATCACCTGCTGCTCACGCCGAGCGGCGAGGACGGTGTCGGCAGGATGATGCAGTATGTCGGTCGTGAGCATGCCCGCTATTTCAACCGGCGTTACGAGCGGGCGGGCACCCTCTGGGAGGGCCGCTATCGGGCCACCCTGCTCGATCCCCAGCAGTGGCTGCTCGCCTGCTGCCGCGCGATCGAGGACAACCCGGTGCGCGCCAGCCTCGTCGACGATCCGGCGGCCTACCGCTGGTCGAGCCATGCCGCCAATGCCGGCGGCGGCGACGACGGGCTGATCACGCCCCATCCGGCCTACCTGCGTCTCGGGCGCAGTCGGCGGGCGCGCCAGGCCGCTTACGCTGCCCAATGGGCCGAGCCCCTCGCCGAGGCGCAGCTCGCGCGGATCCACGACGCGACGAACAAGGCCTGGGTGCTCGGCGACGAGACCTTCTGTCAGGCGATCGAGGATCGCATCAACCGCCGCGCCAAGCCGCGGCCGCGCGGCGGCGACCGACGCTCCGCCGCCTACCGCCTCGCCACCGGGAGAGCCGAATGACGACGAAACCCCCGCGCATCCACCACCCGGACGAATCGCTGGAGTTCTTCACCGACGAGGGCTGCGCCATCCTGGAGACCTGGAACCGGCCCGAGGACGAGGCCGTCTCGATCGCTCGGGCGCGGGTGCCGGCGCGCCAGACGACGCGGCTGCATCGTCTGCACGGCATCGAGGAGCGCTATCTGATCGTCTCGGGCTGCGGTCAGGTCGAGGTCGGCGGCCATGTCCCGACCTTGGTCCAGCCCGGCGATCTGGTCTATATTCCGGCGGGTTGTCCCCAGCGCATCGCCAGCCTGGGCGACGAGGACCTGGTCTTCTACGCCATCTGCACCCCCCGCTTCGTGCCCGAGGCCTACGAAGACGTCGACGAGCCGAGATAACCGCATGTCCCGCATCCATTTCACTCGCCGCCACTGCCTCGGCGTCGAGGAGGCGCGAGTCCGCATCGCGCAGGTCGCCGAGCGTCTGGAGCGCGAATTCCACGTCGTCTGCCAATGGCAGGGCAATCGGCTCGCGTTCAGGCGCCCGGGGGCCTCGGGCAGCATCGACGTCGGCGAGGACGCGGTGACGCTGGACATCCGTCTCGGGCTGCCGCTCTCGCTGATGCGCCACACCATCGCCGGGCGCATCGACGATAAGCTGACCCATGTCCTGAGCTGACAGGCCCCGTCGGTCGGCGCCCCGGCCTCAGCCTGCGGGCTTGAACAGCCGCCGGAAGGTCGCCCGGTGGCCTGCCGTGTCGAAGCGGGCGAAGGTCTCGCCGAAGGCCTCGCGCGCCCCTTGCCCGCGCTGGAGCAGGCTGCCGATCAGGGCGCCCATCGCGAGCAGCGTATCCGTGTCCGCCTCCCCGTCGGCGGCCATCCGTCGGGCCGCCTCGCGCAGGAATCGCCCCTGCACCGCCAAGTCCTGGAAGAGCCCGAGATTGTCGAGCAGGGCCTTGGTCAGCTTGATCAGGGGGGCGATCTCGTCCTTCGGGTAGAGGCGGCGGAAGAACTCCATCAGATAGCGCAGCTTCTTGGCACTCTTGCGCAACTCGTGCAGGTCCGCGGGCGGAGAGTCCGGTCCGATCGCCCGGCCTTCGTCGCGTACCCGTCGGTAGAGGCGCCAGAGGCTCGCGTCGGCCTCGGCCTTGATCGGCCGGGCGGCGTTGACCGGTGCGTCGTGGGTCGTTGCGGGCGCGGCGAGGAAGGCCCGCCAGTCGTCGATCAGCGTGTGGAACTCGGCCGATTCGAGGGCCTCGGTGAGTCGACGCTGGGCCTCGCGATGGCGGGCGATCAGGTGGTCTTCGAGCGGTGCCAGGTGAGGGCGTAGCGCCGGCGGTAGGGCCGCGAGGTAGTCGCCCAGGGCCAGGCGGTAGACGTCCAGGTCGCGGGCCTCGCCGGTTGCCTGCTGGAGCCAGGCGAAGCGGGCCTTGCCGTGCGCGACCCGCTCCGGCGGGAAGACGCCCCGGATCTGGCCGAGCGCCGAGCGGGTGCGGCGGGTCGCGACGCGCAGATCGTGCAGGAACTCCGGGTCCAGGTGGGTCTTGGCGCCCTCGATGTTGGCCTCGATCGTGGCGAGTAGGTCGCGCAGGATCGCCTTGGCGCTCTCATCGGCGCGCGCCTCGGGGTCGAGGCGGAAGTCGAGCTTGGTCGAGTAGTCGCCGGGGCGTCGCCCAGCCGCGGCCAGGGCCTCGGTGAACGGCGACGTGCGCGCCCGCTGCAGCGCCAGGTCCTTGTGCAGGACGGCGGCCAGCGCGTCGGCCTCGGCCGCGTGCCCCGGCAGCCCCTCCAGGCGCAGTCGAGCCGCCAGCGGACCGCTTCGCCCGCGGGTCGGCTCGCGGAATTCGCCGACGACGACCAGCAGGCGCACGAGGGGCCGGCCGCCGTCGCCGGCGACGTAGAGGGTCTGCTCGCGGCCGAGGATCGTGATCGTCGGCAGCAGCCGACGGACCCCGAGGGCGGGGGCGAGGCGTTCGGCCACCGGTCCGGCCGGCAGGTCGGCGGCCAGGCCCGGCGCGCCCTGCCACGGCGGACCGAGCCCCTGGGCGAGCGGCGGCCCCTCCCCGTCGAGGTCCTGCCACAGGAGGCGCGCACCCTCGGTGTCGAGGCACAGCGCGAGGGTCGCGCCAGCCCGGTAGAGGCGCCAATCGAAGCTGTCGAAGAAGCGCTGTTCGCGGCTCAGCCACGGACCCTCGGCGAGCGGCTGATGGCGGTGCAGGTCGGCGAGGACGCCTGCCAGGTCGGCGCCGTTCGGAACCAGGTAGTCTCTAATCGCGTCGGACATAAGGGTAGGGGCTGTCAGGCCCGCGTGGGGTGATCCGATGTCGGCCGTCAGGGTGCGCGTTCTCTAAGTGACTGCTGAATGATGGCCTTTTCGTGCAGAAAGGCCGAAAGCCCTGGTGCGGTGGCGCCGACCGCACTGCGATCCCGTCCGCTGTCGTCCAGTCCCGGCGGTCGTGGTCGCCGCGCGCAAGGCTGCCTGACATCCCTTTCGGTTTCATGACACGGCGATGAGGTTTCGATGACGGTCGCCCGCGTTCACGACGGGCGCCGCAGGGTTCAGCGGGGCGCGCGGCGTGACTGTCCAGGATCGTCATGTCGCCCTGCTATCGTCTGGCCCTGATTATGGCCCTTCGCTCGGTGCGGTGCACAACCCGCGCCCCCATCGTTGCGATTCTCGATCCGTGCTATCGAAGAGGTGTCCAGCCATGTCGCGACTCGATCAGCTCAAGACCATGACGACGGTGGTCGCCGATACCGGCGACTTCGCGGCGATCGCCGAGTACCGTCCGCAGGATGCGACGACCAACCCCTCGCTGCTCTACAAGGCGGCGCAGATGCCGCAGTACGGCGAACTGGTCGAGGAGGCCGTGCTCTATGGCCAGCGCCGCGCTGGGGACGCCCGCGAGCAGACGCTGCTGACGATGGACAAGCTGGCCGTGAACTTCGGCGTCGAGATCCTGAAGATCGTGCCCGGGCGGGTCTCGACCGAGATCGATGCCCGCCTGTCGTTCGACACCGAGGGGACGATCCGCCGCGCCGCGAACCTGATGGCGCTCTATTCCGAGGCCGGGATCGGGCCGGAGCGGGTGCTATTCAAGGTTGCCTCGACCTGGGAGGGCATCCGCGCCGCCGAGCGCCTGGAGCGGGAGGGGTTGCACTGCAACCTGACGCTCCTGTTCAGCTTCCCGCAGGCCGTCGCCTGCGCCGATGCCGGCGTGACCCTGATCTCGCCCTTCGTCGGGCGGATCCTCGACTGGTACAAGGATGCCGAGCAGGTCGCCGGCTATCCGGCCGACGAGGACCCGGGCGTTCGCTCGGTGACCCGCATCTTCAACTACTACAAGCGTTTCGGCTACTCGACCCTGGTCATGGGGGCGAGCTTCCGCAACAGCGAGGAGATCCTGGAGTTGGCCGGCTGCGATTACCTGACGATCGCCCCGACCCTGCTCGCCGAGCTCGCCGCGAGCGATGAGGAGGTGCCGCGCAAGCTCGACCCCCAGCGGGCCAAGACGATGGCCATCGAGCGCGTCGCCTTCGACGAGAAGGCCTTCCGCTGGGGCCTCAACGAGGACGCGATGGCCACCGAGAAGCTCGCCGACGGCATCCGCCAATTCGCCGCCGATACCCTCAAGCTCGAGCGTTTCGCCCGCGAGGTCCGCCAGGCCCTTTGACGGACCCCAGCCCCGGTGCGTCCAGGTACCTGAGGGTTCCTGCGCGAACCAGGGGCTGAAACCGGGATACGCGAAGCATGCGAAAGACACGGATTGACGGGCCGTCGCTGCTCGATCTTCGGGCGGTGACCGATATCGACCAGCAAGCCCGTCGGCTGCCCGAAGACCTTCGCCATGTCCCCGGATCTCCTGCAATGGCACCGCCTCTTCGGCATCGCACTCGCCGACCGCTTCACCGGCACGCCCTGGCGCGTCGAGCTGGAAAAGGAACTGGCCCTGAAGAGCCAGCGGCTGGATGCCGTCATCATCGCGCGGCGCGATCCCCCGCCACCGGACGCCACGGCCCTCGACCTGCCCGATGGCCTCGAAGGCTTGCGCGCCCACGATGTGCACCTACAAATCCCACCACGAGCCGCTCGACGCCTGGGCACTCGATGAGTTGATCGGTCACTACGTCAACGACCGCAAGCTGCTAGCTGCCCCCGCCCGCGAACGGCTGCTGCCGGAGCCGGCCTTTCAGCTCTACGCCGTGGCGACCCGCACCCCGCGCAAGCTCGTCGGCGCGCTGCCACCTGGCGCCGTGCAACCGACGGCTTGGCCGGGGGGCTATGATCTCCAGTGGGGGGCGCGCACGATCCGCCTCATCGTCCTCGGCGAGGTCGCCGAGCATCCGCGCAATGCCCCTTGGGAACTATTCAGCCTGCAACTCGACCGCCTGCGCCACGGCCTGACCCATTACCAGGCCCGCAGCGCGCCGGCCGGCGAACTGCTCTACCGCCTCTACCTGGCCTATCGCCTGGAGCTGCCGAACATGAGCGACACGATCGAAGAGTTCATCCGCGAGACCCACCGCGAGGTCATCACCCACCTCACCCCGGAAGAGCGGCGCGCCATCCTCGAGCAGACGCCCCCCGAGGAACGCCTGCGCGGTCTGCCACCCGAGGATCGCCTGCGTGGTCTGAAGCTCGATGAGCTCGACGCGAACGAACGTGCGACGCTCGAGGCGCTGCTGAAGAAGCTCAACTGAGAACCGGGGGTGCAGGCAGCCGCGTAGCCCGAGGTTGGGTCTGTAGTAGAGGATGTAGCCGGCCCGCTTGGCCTGTCCGCGCGTGACCAGCTTGCCGCGGACGACGATCCGGCCCTTGGTGAAGCCCACCTCCTCGCGGATTTGCGACATCTCGTCCCAGCCGGCATCGCGCAGTGCCGGCGTGATGAACTTGGTGCCGATGTCACGCTCCGAGAGGCTGCGCTTGTCCATGCGGGTCAGGCGCCTCGCCCGTGCGCTTGGTCCCTCCGGGCGTGCGGCTGCGCCTGGAGGCCGCCACGGCAGTGCTCGCCGAGGCCGCAGCCCGAGACGAACCCGTCGTCGTTGCCGATGCCAAGAAGCGTCGCCTCGGTCTCCGGGGCGTGGCCCGGCGAGCGGCCATCGTCATCGGCCTTGCGAACTCGAATCCTGCCCATCTTGTGCACTCCATGTCCGCCGCAGTGCCCGGAATGCTACAACAAAGCCGGGTTGGACGGCGGCGTCGGTCGCGGCGCCTCGGCGGCCTCGGTGCCGGGACCGCCGGCCTCCCGCATGGCCTCCGGGTTCTCGGCGCCTCGGGAGACATCGGGCGCGTCCCATACCCGCGTTCGGTTCGAACAGGCCAGGATCAACCGGGCTCAGCGCCGCGCGCCCCGCGCACGTCGAGGCGATCGCGCAGCGCATCGCCGAGCAGGTTGATCGCCAACACGACGAGCAGGATCGCGAGCCCCGGGCCCAGCACCAGGTGCGGGGCGACCAGCATGTAGCCGACGCCGTCGCGGATCATGCTGCCCCAGGAGGCGGCCGGCGGTTGCACGCCGAGGCCGAGGAACGACAGGCCCGCCTCGGCGATCACGGCCCCGGCGACGCCGAAGGTCGCCTCGACGATCAGCGGCGCGAGGGCCAGCGGCAGCAGGTGGCGGGCCAGGATCCGGACGGGGCCGGCGCCCAGGGCGCGGGCGGCGAGGACGTGATCGCGCTGCTTGAGCGATAGGATCTGGGCGCGCGCGAGCCGCGCATAGCCGACCCAGCCGACCACCGACAGCGCGATGACGACGTTGCCGAGCCCAGGGCCGAGGATCCCGGCCAGTGCGATCGCGAGCAGGATGCCGGGGAAGGCGAGGAAGACGTCGATCACGCGCACCAGGACCAGGTCGACCCAGCCGCCGACATAGCCGGCGACGGCCCCGATCAGGGTGCCGACGAGCGCCGAGACGGCGACCACGCCGAAGCCGACGAGGAGGGCGGTGCGGGCGCCGACCAGGAGCCGGTCGAGGACCGGCCGCCCGAGGTCGTCGCAGCCGAGCCAGGCCGCGGGGGATGGCGGGGCCAGGATCCGCGGCAGGTCGATCCGATCGGGCGCGAGCGGCAGCCAGGGGGCCGCCAGCGCGGCCAGCGCCCAGAGGCCGACGACGAGCGCCGGCAGCAGCACCGACCAGCGCGGGGTCACCGGTCAGCCCAGGCGGATGCGCGGATCGACCCAGGTATAGACCAGGTCGGTCAGCGCGTTGACGGACAGGTAGGCGAGGCTGATCAGCAGCACGCAGGCCTGCACGACCGGGTAGTCGCGGGCGTGGATCGCATCGATCAGCAGGCTGCCGACCCCGGGCCAGGCGAAGACCGTCTCGGTGATCACCGCGCCGCCGAGGAGCCCACCCAGTTGCAGGCCGATCAGCGTCAGGACCGGCAGCCAGGCGTTACGCAAGGCATGGCGCCACAGGACCGTGATCGGCCCCAGGCCCTTGGCCCGGGCGGTGCGGATGTAGTCCTCGCCGAGGACCTCGAGGACGCTCGCGCGCACCATCCGCGTCAGCACGGCGGCGAGCCCGGTGCCGAGCGTCACGGCCGGCAGGATCAGGCTCGCGAGGCCGTCGCGGCCGCTGACCGGGGTCCAGTCGAGCCACAGCGAGAAGACCAGGATCAGCAGCGGGCCGAGCCAGAAGTTCGGGATCGCGATGCCGAGGAGCGCCAGGCCGGTCGCGCCGCCATCGAGCGGGCCGCCGTGGCGGGCCGCGGCCAGCACGCCGAGCGGGATCGCGATGACGAGCGCCAGCGCGAGCGCCGCGATCGCCAACTCCAGCGTCGCCGGCAGGCGCTCGGCGAGGAGCTCGGCGACCGGACGGCGTTCCTGGAACGAGACCCCCAGATCGAACCGCGCGAGGCGCGCCAGATAATCGACGTACTGCTCGCCGAGCGGCCGGTCGAGGCCGAGCGCCGCGCGCAGCGCCACGCGGTCGGCGGGCCGCGCGCCCTCGCCGAGCATCGCCTCGACCGGGTCGCCCGGCACCAGATGGATCAGCAGGAAGACCAGCGTGCAGACCCCGAGCACGACGACCGCTGCCGAGGCGAGGCGGGCGGCAACGGCCTCAAGCATCGCCGTCCCCGCCGGCGCGGATCTCGACCGGGGTCCCGGCGGCGACGCGCGGGAACAGGTCGAGCAGGTCGGCATTGCGCATCCGGATGCAGCCGTGCGAGCGCGCCACGCCCATCGGCTCGCTGTCCGGGCAGCCATGGATATAGATGAAGCGGCGCAGCGTATCGCACGCCCCGCCGCGGTTGCGCCCCGGCTCCAGACCGGTCAGCCAGAGGATCCGGGTCAGGATCCAATCGCGCTCCGGGAAGCGCGCGGCGAGTTCCGGGCCATAGACCTCGCCGGTCGGGCGGCGGCCGCGAAAGACCGCGCCGACCGGGCAGCCGGTACCGATCGCGATCCGCACCCGATGCCAGCCGCACGGCGTGCAACCGCTGCCGTTGCGCTCGCCGGGGCCGTTCGCGCCGGTCGAGACCGGATAGCAGGCGAGCGGCCGGCCGCGCTCGCGTAGCACCAACGTCTGGGTCGCGAGGTCGACATGCAGCGAGCGGCGCCGCGCGAGCGCCTCGCGCAATGGCCGCGGCAGCGCCCAGCGTTCGGCCTCGGCGGCACTCGGTGCGGTCGGATGGTTCGAGGAGGGCAGTGGGGGCATGGGCGGGTGGTCATCAATGGTCGGTTATCCGGGCGGCGCGGGCCTCTGGTCCCTGATCCGAATCCCTGGTCCCGAAGCCCTGCCTCGCGGCCTTTGGGCCTCGTACCTCGACGCCTCCCGAATGCTATCCTTTCCCGTCGATGCTTTCACGTTCGGCCTGGGATGGTCTAAGCTTGGATACGATTTCGCAGGGAGAGCTTTCTATGATCGTTGCGAACCCCGCCTCGGCCCAGTCCCCCACTCGACCGGGGTTGGCCCGCCACCTGACCGGCGTCGGTGAATGGTTACGCATCGGCGAGGCCGCCATCCTGGCTGCCGACGCCCGAGACGAATGGATCGAAGGGGAGATCATCGACAGACCGGCAATCGGCCCCGCGCATGCCGGCGAGGCCCACCGCTCGACCGCTATCCCGTGCGAAGCGGTGCACGATAGGGCCGGCGGGTCCGAACGGAATTCAATCCCTCTCGGCCGCTTCTCTGCACCCCGGCCCGACGTGGCCGTCTCGCGCCATCGGGATGACGACTATGAGCCATCGCCCCCCGCGGCGCCGGGCGTCTTGTCCCTGATCGAGGTCGCAGATATCCAACTGGCTACGACTGCGGCAGCAAGTTTACGCCGTGCGCCCGCTATCGGATCCTGGCGGTCTGGATCGTCGACGTCCCCAGCCGACTGGACATCCACTGGGCCCCGGATGGCGCCAGATACAGGAGGATACAAGCCCCAGTTCTGGGCATCCGAGGTATCCAGCGTCCAGATCGCCACCCTCCCGCGGTCGATCCTGCACCAGGGGCCTCTAGTGGAGATGATGACGGTGCAGGCATGTCGAGTCGCTCTCATCGGCGCCCGACCTGATTAGCCGGCCGATTCAGCGTCTCGGCTCTCCTGCCGGGAGAAACTGATGGAGCATTGGCAATGATGCCAATCCAATGAGCACAGGAAGCACATCAGACCGCGGCAGTAGGCCATCAGGCGCCACTGCTCATCCGGCACCCTTCGCCTTTCCTCGTCGTCTTCTGGCCATGACCGGTCGGGAAGGCGATGTGCGGCAGTGGCGACTTTGCCGCTGTCTCGAGGGCACCTTGAAAAACTCAAGGTGCCCGCGCGGGGCAAGGATGCCCCGCTATGCTCATTCGCCTAAACGACTGAAAATGAAGCGAAACGATAATCGAATTCTCGCTTCTTGCCTTGAAAGGAAGGCCCGGATGGCAATGTTTCAAGGTCCCCCTAATGGATCGGCACTGCGGGACTCGATAGCCCCGAGAGGCCTCGCCTTCTTCGCGCAGCGAGCCTGGCGCCGAGGTTCGTGACCTGACTGAATGATGTGGACTCGGATCCTGACTGAATACGTGGCGAGTTGCGCAAGGACGGCGGCGTGGTCAGCCCCGGCCTGGCATCCCCGGTGGTGATATCGGGTTCGATCTGTCCGGGATAGGGCTAGTGCTGGTCTATGGCATGGCGCGGGCCGCGGTGTTAGTCCGTGCCCGACGGATTCGATATTCTGTTGTTTTCTATTTCGCCGAGTTGGGGTGAAGGTAGCTTGGGATTGAGTTGTCACTCGAAGAGGAGCATTGAGATGCAAAAAGTCGGAAAAGCAATCGTGGATATGGGCATCGTCACTTCCGTCGTCTTCGCCGTTTCTTCTTTTGCCGTTACGGCCAAGGCTGTGGAATGCGACCCCGAGCCAACTGATATGTTCGTGGAGTATAGTGAAAGTATCACATGCGACATCAACCCAGAGGCAGACACGGACATCTTTCGCATCGTAGGGGGCGCGGGCGACAGGGTCCTCATTGAGGCCCTCGATGATGACCCGGATCGATTTCAGACCTCGATCTATCTCGTTGCGCCGGACGGGGCTACCGTGAAATCCGGTTATCGGAGTATAGAGGCGACCTTGCCAGAAACCGGGACCTATACCGCGCGCGTCCACGACACGGGACATGACGACACGGGAGACTATGTGTTCACAACCTATTGTCTTTCAGGTGCTTGCTCTCCCATCCCACCTGAGGTTTGTGACCAAAACGGTGATGGGCAGTTTACTGGCAAGGATGCGATAGAATTCTGGAAGAGTTGCCGGTAAGCGGACCGCGATTCGCAGACGGCCAGGGTCTCTCAAAAAAGGAACTGGGTGCGATGAGGGACGATTCACTCAGTGATCACCTTGGCGGCGTCGGTCGGGTTAGGCGCGCGCACGGCATTCCATGCGACAGAATGGGTTGCGCGCGCCGTAACCCGACAGGTGGCGCTGTATCTTTCACGATAGCCAATGCGCCGGTCGTTTCTGAACGATTTGGTTCGGGCCGGTTCGGTGTTGCCGATGGCGTCGTTGTTCAGAGTGCGTGTTTGTCACGATTTCGGATCGTTCCGTGCGGGGGCGGCGTCTGTGCCTGGATCCCGCCGGCGACTCTGCGTCGGCCGGCCGATGCGTGGAGACCCTGTCGGCCCTCGACCGGGATGGCGCGGAGTGGCTGACCGACGAAGATCGGGAATGGGACTACAGGAATGTCGGCGGTTCTCCGGCGGCGGGCTCGGGTCGATTCAAGGACTATTTCGGGGGACGCGGGCGCTGCCTGGTCGGCTGATCCGCCTTGCGCAGAGGCGATCGCGGCCGCGGAGGCCCGTGCCCTGTTGCGAACCCCACAGATCCCGGGGGCGTTGAGCGGTGCATCCGCATCGCTGCATCCGGCACGGGGCGTAGGCAGGGGCCGTTCTCCATGCGGCGACAACCTCGCTGCCCTGATCTGCGAGGTGCCGCGCCGACGCGGGTCGGGGTATGCAGGCGCGTTGGGATGCCGCGGGGATGGGTGCGTGGGGCCGTTTGTTCGTCATCGTTTTCACTTCACTGATGGGAAGCGTTATGTCGCAGAGAAACAACATTCGACTGGGCGGTCGCCTTGTCTTTCGACCGGCCGACTCAGTGGCGCGACGCCGGTATCCGGCCATCGCTGAAAGAAAACTGAGCGATGGGCCAACCCTGCCGTTTCGTGACAACGAGGACCCTTACCTACCGCATCTCCAGCCTGACCTCGACGACCCTGCGCCCGCACTGCAGGTCTCCAGGCGGCGCATGGAGATGCTCGCGCGCCTGCCCCGGCCCAAGCTCATGCCCAAGGGTGGCGGCTCGGGGGGCGGCGGGCCGACCTGCGTGCCGCAGTGGAACTCGGTCGCGCTGTTCTTCAACTTCTCCGGCGGGACCTCGCCAGCCGGTTATGCCAACACGTCGGTCGCTGCGGCCAAGGCCTTTCTCGACGAGGGTGCCGACCCCTGCTCGCCCGGTATCAGCGAATCGCTGTGCTGCTACTGGTCGGCGCTGAGCTATGGCAGGCTCGCCTTCGGGCTCGATACGCCGCGGGCCGCCAATGGCGATCCGCTGATCCCTTCCGTCACGGTGCCGTCGGGCGGGGCGTTAGATTGGGGTGCGCTGATCCAAAAGTGCATCGAGGCCAACCCGGAGGCCGTGTGGAGGGCTGCTGGCCAACTGACCGAAGGCGGCAAGCGCTGGATCCCGTCGGTCGCGCTGATCCAGAACTACGACGTCGGCGCGAGCGCCGGCTTCTGGGGTTTCGAGATGAGCACCGGCGGCCACACCTACCTGATCGGCGACATCACCCACATCCGCTTCGGTCTGGACAAGTGGGTGCCGTCCGATGCGCCGAGCAAGGTGGGCCGCAGCTGGTGGGGTACGCTCAACCATGAGTACGCGCACAATTTCCTCGAGTTCGGCGACCTCTACGGGCCGCAAGGCTGCACCGGCTACTGGGATCTGCTCGGCGACAACTCCCCTCCGGGGCGCATGTCCGAGGTCAGCTCGCCGATCAAGCAGCGCGTCGGCTGGTTGGAGTACGTGCAGGTCATCCAGGGTCCGACCTTCGTCGCCCAGCCGATGAAGCTGCGTCCATACACGACCACCGGCGAGGCGATCAAGGTCATCCCGGACCCCGTCAACACCCCGCACGAGTACTTCGTGCTCGAATTCCGCAAGAGCACCGGCGACGAGGTCTGGCGCCCCGACGGGGCCCTGGCGGACGCCGGCCTGTTCATCATCCACATCAACGAGCGACTCGGCATCCCCAGCACCTGGCTGCTGCGGGAGGCGCCCTATTTCGACCCCGAATTCGCCGACTATTCGCACCGCGGGGCCACGGACTGGAGCGGCCATGACGACCTCGCCCACAAGGTGTTCCCCTACGGCATCAACAATTCGTTCACGCCTCAGACCAAGCCCAACAGCAACCTCTACGGCGGCCGGCGCTCGGGCGTGTGGATCACCAACATTGCGGTCCAGGGCGACGAGGTCCGTTTCACGCTGGAGCTCAAGGGCCTGCAGTCGACGGTCGCCTGGAACGTGAGCGCGGCCGACCGGGCCCTCGCCGGGCGCTTTACCACCGCCGCCACGAGCGAGGGCGAGGAATTGTTCATCCGCAACGACGACCATGCCGCGCTGCTCGTTCATCGCCAGGCGCAGTGGCTGGTTGCGCGGACGCACGACGACTGGATCGGTGGCTGGAACCTGGGTCCCGGGGACCGGGAGCTGGTCGGTGACTTCGACGGTGACGGCCGCGACGAGATCTACATCCGCAGCGACGACTACGCCGGCATCATCGCGTGGCAGACCAGCCATTTCCGCACCGTCACCGTCCAGCACGACTGGATCGACCAGTGGAATCTCGGCAAGGACAACTGGGAGCGGGTCGGCGATTTCGACGGTGATGGCGCTGCCGAGGTCTATATTCGCAGCCCCGAGTGGGCCGGGATCATCAAGCTCGTCGCCGGGCAGTTGCGGCTGCTCTCGATCCAGCACGACTGGATCGACCAGTGGAATCTCGGCAAGGACAACGAGGAATTCGTCGGCGCCTTCCGCAGTGCGGGCGTCGATGAGATCGCGATCCGCAGCCCGGAGTGGCTGGGCCTGTTGCGCTACGATGGCGCCGGCCGGTGCCTGCGCCTGGTCAGGATCCAGCACGACTGGGTGGACGGCTGGAACCTGGGCAAGGTCGATCAGCACCATGTCGGCGACTTCGACGGCGACGGCCTGGATGAGATCTACATCCGCAGCCCGGAGTGGGCGGGGGTGCTCAAATGGGTTGGCGGCCGGTTCCGGGTGCTGTGGATGACGCAGAATGCCATCCCCCACGAGGAGGGCGATCCGGCTTACGCCCAGGCCCTGACCAAGGATGACCGCAGCTATGTCGGGCGCTTCCGGACCGACCGCGACGGGATCTTGCATCGGCACAAGGACGGCGTCGCCGTGCTCCTGTGGTCCGATGGGCAGATGAAGGTCGCGCAGCGCCTCGACAGCCGCTTCGACGATCGCTGGAACCTCGGCGCCGACGACAAGTTTGTGCTCGGCGACTTCCATCGCGTCGGCACCGATATCGTCGACACCGGCCTGCACTACATCGTCGACGGCATCACCGACGTGTTCATCCACAACGGCTGGGGTACGGGGATGATCGGTGTCAACCCGTTGCCCGACCGTGCGGCGCAATTCGGGCTCACGTGGATCCAGCAGGGCAAGCTGTTGGCCGACGATTGAACCTAGAAGCGGCAGTTGGACGGTGCCCGAGGTGCGCCGCGCGGGGTGTCCGACAAGGCCCAAGGAGGCGTTGCCGGGATCACCCACTGTTGACCGAGCGGGGAGCGGCGGCGCTCTATCCGGCCGCGGAAATGCGACGACGCGAGCACGGCCCCCGCTTTTCGCGCGACAGCTGAACGGCGCCGTCAGCTTCCAGCAGCTTACAGCCGCCTGCCGCCGGCGCCGACCGGTCGACGCCCCAATCCGCGCTTCATGGAGCGGTGGAGCCTGCGGCCAAACGGCGCCGAATCGCCCGCGAGATCCCACACGGGGTCGGGTAGGCCGGCTGTCGGGTTGGCCCCGCGGGGCGTCACCCGACAGCCGGCAACGCGGCGCCCACCGAGGGTGACGTGGTCAAGTGAACGGATTTTTTGGAGCTGGCGGACGGATTCGAACCGACGACCTGCTGATTACAAATCAGCTGCTCTGCCAACTGAGCTACGCCAGCTTGCGAGGTGTGCACCGGGCGAAGTCGCCGGTGCGCAGGTGGGGCGGCCGCGTGTCGGACCGCGGCGGCAATATCGGTGAAAGCTGGGGACCTGTCAAGGCGAGGTCTCGCGCCAGCGTACGGCGATGCGGCCGAGCAGGCGGGTTCGGGCTAGGCGTTCGGACCTGTGGTCTCGGCCTCCTTGTCGCGCTCGATCAGGGCGTAGGCCGAGTGGTTGTGGATGGACTCGAAGTTCTCCGCTTCGACGACATAGGCGCCGACGCGTTCGTCGGCGTTGAGCCGGGCGGCGACGTCGCGGACCATGTCCTCGACGAACTTCGGGTTGTCGTAGGCCCGTTCGGTGACGAATTTCTCGTCCGGCCGTTTGAGGAGGCCGAAGATCTCGCAGGACGCCTCGCGCTCGACCAACTCGATGATCTCCTCGACCCAGATGAAGCCGCGGTTGCGGACCTGGACCGTGACGTGCGAGCGCTGATTGTGGGCGCCATAGGCCGAGATCTCCTTCGAGCAGGGGCACAGGCTGGTGACCGGCACGACGACCTTGATGTGCATCTCCGGCGCGCCGTCGCGGATCTCGCCGATGAAGGTCACCTCGTAGTCGAGGAGGCTGCGCACCCCGCTGACCGGCGCCCGCTTGGCGATGAAGTAGGGGAATCGCATCTCGATGTGGCCGGCCTCGGACTCCAGGCGCTCGGCCATCTCCGCGAGCATCTCCTTGAAGGAGGCGACGCTGATCTCCTCCTCGTGGCCGTTGAGGATCTGCACGAAGCGCGACATGTGCGTGCCCTTGAAGTTGTGCGGCAGGTACACGTACATGTTGAAGGTGGCGATCGTGTGCTGCTCGCCGTTGGTGCGGTCGCGCACGCGCACCGGATGGCGGATGTCCTTGATGCCGACCTTGTCGATCGCGATTCGACGGCTGTCGCGGCTCGACTGGACGTCGGCGATGGGGGCGGTGATCGGCGTGCTCTTGCGCGCTGCTTCCACGGGCTCGATTCCTCGACGAAAGATGGTGGGGGCCGGCGAGACCGGCGCCCCGTAGCGGGCATTGACGGAGCCCTGCGAAGCTGACGAAAACGTCCGGCCGCACCTTGGCGGCATCGCGGCGGATCGCTCTTCACCGGCGGAAATGGGGGCCGGTGCGGCCAACCCAAGGCCGCCAGGGGCGAGGCGGGGTCAGTGGTCGCGCTGGACCATGTAGTCGGCCAGCCAGCGCAGCGGGGCCGATGCCTGCGGATCGAGGCCGGCGAGGCTCTCGAGCGCGTCGTCGATCAGGGTCGCGGCGGCCTCCTTCGCCCCGGCCAGACCGAGGAGCGCCGGATAGGTGGCCTTGTTCTGGTCCTGATCCTTGCCCTGGGTCTTGCCGATGACCGCCGTCTCGCCCTCGACGTCCAGGATGTCGTCGCGGATCTGGAAGGCGAGGCCCAGGCACTTGGCGTAGTGGTCGAGTCGCTGGGCGACCTGCGGATCGAGGCCGGGCAGGGCCTGGGTGGCCATCTGCACGCCGGCACGGATCAAGGCCCCGGTCTTGTGGATGTGGATGCTCTCGAGGCTGACCCGGTCGAGGGTCTGGCCCTCGGCGGCGAGGTCCATCGCCTGGCCGCCGACCATGCCGCGCGAGCCGCTGGCGCGCGCGAGGGCGTCGACCATCGCGAGGCGCGACTCGACGGAGAGGCCCTCGGCCGAGGCCAGCGTCTGGAAGGCCAGGGTCTGGAGGGCGTCGCCGGCGAGGATCGCGGTGGCCTCGTCGAAGGCCTTGTGGCAGGTCAGGCGACCGCGGCGCAGGTCGTCGTCGTCCATCGCCGGCAGGTCGTCGTGGACGAGTGAGTAGGCGTGGATCAGTTCGACGGCGCAGGCCGGGGCATCGACCCGCTCGGGCGCCAAGCCGATCGCCTGGGCCGTGGCGTAGACGAGGGTCGGGCGGATGCGCTTGCCGCCGCCGAGCGCCGCGTAGCGCATCGCCGCATGCAGGTAGCCGGGCTGGATCTCGGCCTTGGGCAGGCAGCGCTCCAGGGCCGCCTCGACGCGGGCCTGGCATTGGGCGGTGAAGCTCGAGAGCGGGGACTCAGTCATCGGTTGCGAAGGGCTCCAGCGGGGCGTCGACGCTCTGCTCGGTGAGGATGCGGATCCGCTGCTCGGCGGAATCCAGGGCCTGTTGGCAGCTGCGCGTCAGGGTCACGCCGCGGGCGAAGAGGGAGAGGGACTGCTCGAGCGTCAGGTCGTCCTTCTCCAGCCGATCGACGAGGGTCTCGAGCTCGGTCAGCGACTCCTCGAAGCTTGGCTGGGGTGGCTCGGCCGCAGCGTGCTTTGCGTTTGTGTCAGTCATCCCGGATACGGTAACTTACGAGGGTTTTACGGTCAATTCGCACCGCCGCGCGGCTGTCCGCCCGTTTTTGAGCAGCCCCCACCAAGCAGATCCCACCAGGAGCCCATGAGCGGCAACTACGACGCCTCGGCGATCGAGGTATTGAGCGGACTCGACCCGGTGCGCAAGCGCCCGGGCATGTACACCGACACCACCCGGCCGAACCACCTCGCCCAGGAGGTCATCGACAATGCCGTCGACGAGGCGATGGCGGGTTTCGCCCGACGGATCGATGTCGTGCTCCACGGCGATGGGTCGCTCGAGGTCGGCGACGACGGGCGCGGCATGCCCGTCGATCGGCACCCGGGGCTCGGTCTGCCCGGGGTCGAGGTCATCCTCACCAAGCTCCACGCCGGCGGCAAGTTCTCTCACGACAGCTACCGTTACGCTGGCGGTCTGCATGGCGTCGGGGTGTCGGTCGTCAACGCCCTGTCGCGGCACCTCGAGGTCTGGGTCAAGCGCAACGGGCGCGAATACAACATGGCCTTCGCCGACGGCGAGAAGCGCACCGAGCTGGAGGAGGTCGGCACCGTCGCGCGCGGCCACACAGGCACCCGGCTGCGCTTCTGGCCGGACCCGAAATACTTCGACACGCCCAGGTTCGCGGTCCGCCCGCTGACCCACCTGCTGCGCGCCAAGGCGGTGCTCTGTCCGGGGCTGACCGTGCGTCTCCGCGACGAGACGAGCGGCGAGGAGCAGGTCTGGTGCTATGAGGATGGGCTCAAGGACTACCTGGTGCAGAGCCTCCTCGGGGCCGAGCTCGTGCCGGGCGAGCCCTTCACCGGCGATCTGGAGGGGCCGAACGAGGCCGCGAGCTGGGCGCTGGCCTGGCTGCCCGAGGGCGGCGACCTGGTGACCGAGAGCTACGTGAACCTGATCCCCACCGTCCAGGGTGGCACCCACGTCAACGGGCTGCGCACCGGTCTGACCGAGGCGGTGCGAGAGTTCTGCGAGTTCCGCAACCTCCTGCCGCGCGGCGTGAAGCTTGCGCCAGAGGATGTCTGGTCGCGGCTGTCCTACATCCTCTCGGTCAAGCTCCTCGACCCCCAGTTCTCCGGCCAGACCAAAGAGCGCCTCTCCTCGCGCGAGAGTGCGGCCTTCGTCTCCGGCGTCGTCAAGGACGCCTTCAGCCTGTGGCTCAACCAGCACGTCGCCGAGGGCGAGCGGATCGCCGAGCTGGCCATCGGTGCCGCCCAGGCGCGACTGCGCGCCGGACGCAAGGTGACCCGCAAGAAGGTCACCCAGGGGCCGGCCCTGCCGGGCAAGCTCAAGGACTGCACCTCGACCGACCCGGAGCGCAGCGAACTCTTCCTGGTCGAGGGCGACTCGGCCGGCGGGTCGGCCGCCCAGGCCCGCGATCGCGAATTCCAGGCGATCATGCCGTTGCGCGGCAAGATCCTGAACACCTGGGAGGTGGACCCGATCGACGTGCTCGGCTCGCAGGAGGTCCACGACATCGCCGTGGCCATCGGCGTCGACCCGGGCAGCGACGACCTGTCGCGGCTGCGCTTCGGCAAGGTCTGCATCCTCGCCGATGCCGACTCCGACGGGGCGCACATCGCGACCCTGCTCTGCGCGCTGTTCCTGCGCCACTTCCGCCCGCTGGTCGAGGGCGGTCACGTCCATGTCGCGATGCCACCGCTCTACCGGATCGACGTCGGCAAGCAGGTCTTCTATGCCTTGGACGACGCCGAGCGGCAGGGGATCCTCGATCGCATCGCCGCCGAGAAGATCAAGGGCAAGGTCAGCGTGCAGCGCTTCAAGGGGCTGGGCGAGATGAACCCGGCGCAGCTGCGCGAGACGACCATCCACCCGGATACCCGCCGCCTCGTGCAGCTCACCGTCGCGGCCGAGGACGGCAGCGGCGAACTGATGGACATGCTGCTCGCGAAGAAGCGCGCCGCCGACCGCCGCGCCTGGCTCCAGAGCAAGGGCGACCTGGCCGAGGTCTGAGCCACCCGGCTCGCGCCGATGCATCGGTCGGATGGGCCAGCGAAGGGGCCGGCTTACCGTGAAACATGGCACCGCGTGTCGCCTTGCGGCGCGCGCAACCCGTGCCTGCCCCTAGCAGGCCGTGCCGGCGCACTCGACCCGACGCGGCTCACGGGCCATCGGTGTAGGTGCGGCTTCAGCTGCATGAAGGCCGCCGCCCTGGCGGATTGTGTTTGCGGCTGAAGCCGCACCGACAGCGCACGTCACCGCCGATCGGTCTGCGCTGGAGGCCCATCGGGTGACCGCGGAACATCCCGTTTCAGCTTTGGGGGTGCGGCCACGCCTGCATGCCCGTTGGGCGCGCCGGCACGGCGGTTCCGGAGAAACAATGGCTTGGCGCGTGCGGCAACCCGACGGGCGGCTCAACGCTCGAAGCGCGGCGGGACCCGGCTGCGCGTCGTCACCTTGCGATGGATCGCCGCCTTCGCGAGGAGCATGGCGCTGATCGGGGCGGTCATGAACAGAAAGAGCGCGATCAGCGCCTCGTGCAGGCTGAGGCCGGCCGAGCGTGCGCTGAAGTAGATGACCGAGGCGATGAGCACGCCGCCGATGCCGAGCGTCGTCGCCTTGGTCGGACCGTGCAGGCGGGTGAAGAAGTCCGGCAGGCGGGCGAGCCCGATCGAGCCGACCAGCGCGAAGCTGGCCCCGACCAAGAGGAAGAAGGAGACGATGAGCTCGATCAGCATGGTCGCACCTATTCGATCAGGTCGCCGCGCAACTGGTACTTGCAGAAGGCCGCGGTGCCGATGAAGCCGATCAAGGCCAGCACCAGGGCCGATTCGAAGTAGACCGTCGTGTCGAAGTGGATGCCGAGGACGACGAGCAGCGCGATCGTGTTGATGAAGAGGGTGTCGAGCGCCAGGACCCGGTCGGTGTCGTCCGGCCCGATGGCGAGCCGCCACAGGTTGAGCAGGATCGCGACCGCGAGCATCGCGAGCGCGGCGTAGATCGAGAGCGATAGGATCATCCGAGGATCTCCTTCAGCGGGGCCTCGTAGCGTGCCTTGATCTCGGCGCACACGGCGACCGGATCGGCCGTGTCGAGCGCGTGCACGAGCAGGGTGGCGCGGTCGGCGGCGATGTCGGCCGAGAGGGTACCGGGGGTCAGGGAGACGACGCTCGCGAGGAGCGTGATCGCGAAGTCATCGGTCAGCTCGAGCGGGACCTCGATGAAGGTCGGTCGCAACCGCTGCGGGGCGCCGAGGACGAGGCGCGCGACCTCCAGGTTGGCGATCAGGATATCGACGAGCAAGCGGGCGACGTAGCCGACCAGCAGCCAGGGGCGGCGCAGCCGTGGGCGCTGTGGCCAGAAGGCGCTGGTCAGGTACGGGACGGCGATGCCCAGCGCGCCGCCGAGCAGGACCTGGGCCACGCTCACCTGGTTGACGAGAAAGAGCCAGAGCAGCGCGATCGTCGCCGACATCAGCGGGTGCGGCAGCCAGCGATCCATCAGGGGACCTCCCGTGGGATCCGCGCCGAGGCCGGCGCCTCGCCGAGCACGGCCTCGATGTAGCCGGCCGTGTCCCTCGTTTGCACGGCGGTGGCCCGGGCGAACTCGGACATCGGGCCGCCGAAGATCACGAGCGCCGGGCTCGCCGCGAGCAGGAGCAGCGCCGGGACGAGCCGGCGCGGCGCCGGCGCCTTGCAGGATTCGGAAACGCCGCCGCGCCAGAAGAGATCGCTGCCGGCGCGGGTCATGCTGACCAGGATCAGCAGCCCCGAGAGCAGCACCGTCGTCCAGATCCAGGGCGCCCAAGGGGTCGTCCGGGCGGCGTCGAGGATCAGGAGCTTGCCGATCAGACCGCTCAACGGCGGCATGCCGACCACGGCGATGGCGGCGATGAAGAAGAGCACGGCGAGCGGTCCGCTGCCGGCCGGCCGCTCGTCGTCGGAGCTGATCAGCGCCGCGCGCGGGCGGCCATGGGCGATCAGATCGGCGAGCAGGAACAGGGCGCCGGTGACGAGGGTCGTGTGGACCAGGTAGAAGAGGGCGCCGGTGAGGCCGGCGGTGCTGTCGAGGCCGACCGCGATCAACAGCGTGCCGACCGAGACCATGACCAGATAGGCGACCTTCTGACGCAGGTCGCGGCTGGCCATGGCCCCGACGGTGCCGGCCGCCATGGTCGCCAGGGCGGCGCCCGCGAGCCAAGGCCCGGCGACGCCGGCGAGCGGCCCGTCGCCGTGACCGAATAGGCCGAAGACGCGCACGATCGCATAGACGCCGACCTTGGTCATGATCGCGAAGAGGGCGGCGACCGGGGCCGCGGCGTGGCCGTAGGCGTGCGGCAGCCAGAAGTGCAGCGGCAACACGGCCGCCTTCAGCGCGAAGACGCCGAGGAGCAGCAGGGCGCCAGCCTCGGCGAGGGCCGCGTCGGCCGGGTCGAGCGTCGCCAGCACGCGACCGAGGTCGGCCATGTTCAGGGTGCCGGTGACGGCGTAGAGGATGCCGATCGCGATCAAGAAGAGCGACGAGCCGATCAGATTGAGTACGACATAGTGCAGGCCGGCGCGGGTGCGCTGGCGGCCGCCGCCGTGCAGCAGCAGACCGTACGAGGCGATCAGCAGGATCTCGAAGAAGACGAACAGGTTGAACAGATCCCCGGTCAGGAAGGCGCCGTTGAGCCCGAGGAGCTGGAACTGGAACAGGGCGTGGAAGAGCGGTCCGTCGCGGTCGCCTCCCTGGAGCGCGTAGGCCATGGTCGCGAGCGCGAGCACCGAGGTGAGCGCGACGAGCAGCGCCGCGAGCCGGTCGAGGACCAGCACGATCCCGAACGGCGCCGGCCAGTCGCCGACCAGGTAGACCTGGATCTCGCCCTGCCCGGCGAGCGCGACGAGTTGCAGCGAGACGTCGAGCAGGATCGCCAGGGCGATCAGGCTGACACTGCGGCGCAGGCGTAGCGAGGTGCGCTCGGCGATCAGCAGCAGCGCCCCGGCGGCGAGCGGGATGAGCAGCGGTGCGAGGAGGAGATGATTCATCGGTCCTCCTCCTTGTCGGCGTCGTCGGGTGACTCGTCATCGAGGGTGGCGCCCGTCTCGTCGACGTGTTCGGAACCGAGCTCGGCGCGGGCGCGCAGGGCGAGCACGACGACGAAGGCTGTCATCGCGAAGCCGATCACGATGGCGGTCAGGACCAGCGCCTGCGGCAGCGGATCCGTGTAGGGTGGCCCCGCGGCGATCAGTGCCGGGCGATTGCGTGCCAGGCCGCCGCTGGCGAAGAGGAAGAGGTTCGTCGCGTAGGACAGCAGGACCAGCCCGAGGACGACCGAGAAGGTCTGGGCGCGCAGCACCAGATAGAGACCGCCGGCGACCAGGACGCCGATCGCGATCGCGAGCAACAGCTCCATCAATCCTCCCCCCTCGGCGACATGTTCGCGGCGCCGGGGCGGTTCAGCCGCCCGAGCCCCTCCAGGATCAGCATCACGGTGCCGAGGACGACGAGGAAGACGCCGATGTCGAAGGCCAGGGCGCTGGCCAGTTCGAGGTCGCCGAGGATGGAGACGTGCGGGTGCAGGGTCGCCGAGGTCAGGAACGGCCGGTCGAAGGCGAGCGAGCCGAGGCCGGTCGCGGCGGCGAGCAGGAGGCCGACGCCGACCAGCGCGAAATAGCTCACCCGTAGCCGCGCCTCGGTCCAGGCGAGGCCGCTCGCGAGGAGTTGGAGGATCAGCCCGACCGCGGCGACCAGGCCGGCGATGAAGCCGCCGCCCGGGCTGTTGTGGCCGCGCAGCAGGATGAAGACCGCGACGGTCAGGGCCAGCGGCAGCAGGGGCCGGCTCATCGCCGCCATGATCAGCGGATGGCGGTCGTCGGCCCAGGGCCGGCCGGTCGGATCGCCGGCCCGGATCGGCAGGCGTAACCGCCAGAGGAGCGCGACGATGGCGGTCGCGGCGATCGCGAGCACGGTGATCTCCCCGAGGGTGTCGAGGCCGCGGAAGTCGACGAGGATCACGTTGACGACATTCTGCCCGCCGCCGAACGGCTTGGAGAAGGCCAGGAAGTAGTCCGAGATCGACGGCGTGGTGCGGGTCATCAGGGCGAAGGCGACGATCGCCGTACCCAGGCCCGCGACGGCGGCGAGGGTCAGGTCGCGCCGGTGCCGCCAGCGCGAGACGCTCAGGGCCGGGTCGCCAGGCAGGAAGAAGAGGGCCAACAGCATCAGCACGGTCGTGATCAGCTCCACCGAGAGCTGGGTCAAGGCCAGATCCGGCGCCGAGAAATGGATGAAGGTCAGCGTCACCATCAGGCCGACCAGGCTGATGACGATCAGCGCGCGCAGCCGCTGCCGGCGCACCCTGACCGTGGCCAGCGTGGCGACGGCGAGGACGAGGAGGATCGTCGCCGCGATCCCGTCGAGCGGTGTCGGCGCGCGCTCGCCGGCGAGGTGGAAATCGCCGAGCAGCAGTGGCGTCGCCGCGAGGACGATGGTGGTGCCGATCAGCCAGGCGACGTAGCGACGCAGGGACTCGTTGTCGATGCGGGCGATCAGGTCGTTGGCCAGTTGCCGGACCCGCAGCACCGTGTACTGGAACGCCGCGGCCCCGGAGGTGCGTGGGAAGTAGCGGTCGTGGGCGGCGAATAGCCGCTGGCGTTGGCTGTAGAGGGCCAGGCCGCCGAGGAGCGCGATCAGACTCATCAGGAACGGCAGCGACAGTCCGTGCCAGATGGCCAGGCTGAAGTCCGGCGAGAATCCGAGCAGGCTATCGACCCCGACGTCGAGGATCGGGCGCACCGTCTGGGCCGGGACGATGCCGATCAGCAGGCAGGCGGCGACCAGGACCGCGACCGGGATCTTCATCCAGAACGGCGGCTCGTGGGGGGTGCGGGGCAGATCGATCGGCGCGCCGTTGAAGAAGACGTCGTGGATGAAACGCATCGAGTAGGCGACGGCGAAGATGCCGGCCAGGGTCGCGGCCGTCGGGATCAGCCAGTTGAGAGGGCCGAGCCAGTCGGTGTGGACCGTCTCGGCGAAGAACATCTCCTTGCTCAGGAAGCCGTTGAGCAGCGGCACGCCGGCCATCGCCGCGGCCGCGACCATCGCCAGCGTCGCCGTATAGGGCATGAAGCGCCAGAGGCCGTTGATCTGGCGCATATCGCGCGTGCCGGTCTCGTGATCGATGATGCCGGCGGCCATGAACAGCGAGGCCTTGAACACGGCGTGGTTGCCGACGTGGAAGAGGGCGGCGACGGCCCCGAGCGGGGTGCCGAGCCCGAACAGAAACGTGATCAGGCCGAGGTGGCTGATCGTCGAGTAGGCGAGCAGGCCCTTGAGGTCATGTTTGAAGATGGCGATGTAGGCGCCGAACAGCAGCGTGAACATCCCGACGCCGCCGACCAGATAGAACCAGGTCTCGGTACCGGAGAAGACCGGGAAGAGGCGGGCGAGGAGGAAGACGCCGGCCTTCACCATGGTCGCCGAGTGCAGATAGGCCGACACCGGCGTCGGTGCCGACATCGCGTTCGGCAGCCAGAAGTGGAACGGGAACTGGGCCGATTTCGTGAAGGCCCCGGCGAGGATCAGCAGCAGGGCCGGCAGGTGCAGCGGGTGTTCGCGGACGAGATCCCCGGAGGCCAGCACGACCGAGAGCTCGAAGCTGCCGACGATGGCACCGAGCAACAGGAAACCGGCGAGGAGCGCGAGGCCCCCACCGGCGGTGATCGCCAGCGCCATCCGTGCCCCCTGCCGGGCGACGCGGGTCTGCGGGTTATAGGCGATCAGGAGGAAGGAGCTGAGACTCGTCAGCTCCCAGAAGATCAGCAGCAGGAGCAGGTTGTCGGAGAGGACGATGCCGAGCATCGCCCCCTGGAAGAGCAGGAGCAGCGCGTAGAAGCGGCCCAGACCGTCCTTCGCCGGCAGGTAATAGAAGGCGTAGAGGAAGACCAGCAGGCCGATGCCTGTGATCAGCAGCACGAACAGCAGCGCGAGGCCGTCGAGTCGGAACGACAACGACAGCCCGAGCAGCGGGATCCAGTCGCGGTGGCTGTGGATCTCTCCACCGGCGAGGACCTGGGGCGTGAGCCACAGGGTGATCGCCAGCGCCGCGCTCGTGACCAGGGCGGCCGCCCAGGCGGGTGCCGGCCGGCCGTGGCGGGCGACGAGGGGCGGCAGCGCGGCCCCGAGCAGCGGGAGCAGGATGATCGCGGCGATTGGCATGGAATCGATGACTGGTGGACGGGCTCAAGGATTCGACGTGAACACCGCAGGGCAAGCCGACCGGCCGAAGCCCGTCGCGCCCGCGGTGCGCCTATGTCGCCGCGACCTCCGTGTGTGAAGATGCTCGTTCTGGTGCCGAAGCGATCGGTCGCCCGAGCGCCCACCCCGACGGTGTCGGTCGATCGTGGCGCTCGGGATGGCTCGATTATGCCACGGCGCAGGGCGTCGATGCAGGCAGTCCGCCGGTGCCTCAGGGCGGGCCACTAGTCGACCGGCTCGCCCTCCTCGTCGAGGTAGACCAGGTTGGCGGCGCGCTCGACCTCGGCGGTGTAGGTCAACGCGGGGCCACCGCCCATCATGATGGCGACCGCGCAGGTCTCCATGACCTCCTCGAGGGTCACGCCGACGGCCTTGCAGGCCCGCACATGCATGATGATGCAGTAGTGGCAGCGCAGCACGATGGCCATGCCGAGCGACATCAGTTCCTTCTGCTTGCGGCTCAAGGCGCCGGGCTTCATCGCCTCGCGCATGAAGGCCTGCGTGGCCCCCATCGTCGCTGGCTGGTACTCGGCCATCAGTTCGAGGCCGCGGTGGGCGTGCTCTAGGACCTTCTTGGCGCTGTCGGATCCCTTGGGTTTTCTGGCTGTGTCGGACATCTTGAAAGCGGCTCCAGTCGATACGGCTATGGAAGAATATCCATATATTATTATTTTTTCATTAATAAACGCGTCACGGCATTCTGTTTCTCAATGATTGCTGCGGTGGCCGGGCAATCCTCGGCCGTGGTCCTGTGGGGTGCGGCGATCGCCGGTCGCGCTGGCCGACGCGGTGCGCAGATGGCGGCGGCCCGTGCTGGCCGTGCAGCGAGTCGACGGGGGTGTGGCGTGGGTGTCCTGAGGTCGGGGGCGGCGGCTCAGGCCGGCCGGGGCTGTGTGTCATTGGCCGCGCGGCAGGCGGCCTGGCGGCACTGGTTGACCTCGACGGTCACATGCACCAGCCCAGGCACCCGTGCGAGGCGCTGACGGTAGTGCTCGGGCGGGTTCGGCTGGTGGGTCACGAGCGAGACGATGCAGGCGCGTCCGGCCGGGGCGATGCGCCAGATGTGCAGATCGGCGATCTCGGTGTCCGAGTCGCTCTCGAGGGCCTGGCGGATCGCCTCGGTGATCTGGTCGTGATCCCCGGCGTCGAGCAGCACCTGGGCGCTCTCGCGGGCGAGCCCGAAGGCCCAGCGGCCGATCAGCAGGGCCCCGGCGATGCCCATCAGCGGGTCGAGGAATGACCACCCGTAGGCGAGCGCGAGACCGAGGGCGGCTAGGGCCAGGACCGAGGTGAGCGCGTCGGCGAGGACATGCAGGTAAGCGGCCTTGAGATTGTGATCCTGCAACCGGCCCGTGACGGAGGCCCGACCCTCGGCGTCGTGCCCGTGCCCGTGCCCGTGACTGTGGTCGTGACTGTGCCCATGGTGCCCAAGCAGCCAGGCGCTCGCCAGGTTCACGACGAGACCGAAGGCGGCGACCGCGATCGCCTCCTCGTAGTGGATCTCGACCGGATCGACCAGGCGCGAGATGGATTCGACGGCCATCCAGAGCGCCCCAGCGGCGAGTAGCAGGGCGCTCGAATAGCCGGCCAGCGACGAGACCTTGCCGGTGCCGAAGGTGAAGCGCGGGTCGCTGCCGCGACGCCGGGCGAAGGCGTAGGCGTAGGCCGCGATGCCGAGCGCCGCGGCGTGACTGCCCATGTGCCAGCCATCGGCGAGTAGGGCCATCGAGCCCGTCAGCCAGCCGGCGATGAGTTCGATGGCCATCGCCGCCAGGGTCAGGGCGATGACCCAGTGGGTGCGCCGCTCGGCCTGGCGCTGGCCGGCCGTCGCGTAGTCGTGGGAGTGGCGCCAGCGGCTCAGGTCGTGGTGCATGCGCGCCCCGGTTCCGCGATGGCCGACTGCTCGGGCCGGGCCGTCCGCGCCATCCGGTCCGGCCGAGACATCACTGGCGGGTTGGCGCTGGCGCCTCGCCGAGCCACTCCCAGGCCTCGAGGCTCGCCGGGTCGCAGTGACCGCAGCCGGAGCGGCAGCCGGCGGCCCCCGCGATCCGCCGCACGCGGCCCTTGCGCTCGAGGGTCGCGAGCATCCCGCGCACGGCATCGGGGCTCGCGCCGAAGCGGTGCGAGAGGTCCAGCAGGGCGACCCGCTGATGGCGGGCCAGGTAGGTCGTGAGTTCCGATAGGATCATCGCTTGCCCTCCGCGGTCGGTCGCTCAGGAGGCCCGCCCGGTCTGCGCCGTCGCAGGCGGGACGCGTCTCGCCCACAGCCGCATCGTGACCACGGCGGCCGTGAACAGGGCCAGCACGATGCCGATCCAGGTGGCCGAGCTGGCCGGGTCGCGCGAGAAGATGGCCGTCTGGTAGAACAGGGTCGCCACCAGGTAGCCCATGCCCGTGGTCCAGGCGACGGCGAAGACGGTCCAGCCCGGCGTCGTCTCGCGGTAGATGGCGGCGATGGCCGCGACGCACGGGGCGTAGAGCAGGATGAAGAGCAGGTAGGCGAAGGCCCCGGCGGCCCCGTCGAAGCGTGCCGCCATCGCGCCGAAGGTCGTCGGGGTGACCTCCTGCGATTCGGCGGCGAGTCGCGGATCGCTGAGGTCGCCGACGTCCAGGCCCATCGGGTCGGACCAGGCGCCGACGGCACCGGCCAGGTTGGTCGGTACGGTCGCGAGGGCCGCCGCCAGCCCGCCGACCAGGTCGTAGGGCGCGCCTGCCTCCGCGTCGCCCGCCAGGCCAGCGTCGGCCAACGCGAGTGCCGAGTAGGTGGCGTCCAGCGTGCCGACGACGGCCTCCTTGGCGAGGATGCCGGTGAAGATGCCGACCGTCGCCGGCCAGTTCTCCTCGTCGAGGCCCATCGGGGCGAAGGCCGGGGCGAGCGTGCGGCCGATCTCGGCGAGCACCGAGCGGTCGCTGTCCTCGTTGCCGTAGCTGCCATCGGTGCCGAGGCTGTTGAGGACGTTGAGGACCAGGACCATCGGCACGATGATCCGCCCGGCGCGCACGACGAACCCCTGGGTGCGATCCAGGGTGCGCAGCGCCACGCCCTTCAACGTCGGCAGGTGGTAGGGCGGCAGCTCCATGACGAACGGCGTCGCCTCGCCCTTCAGCAGCGTGTTCTTCAGGATGAAGCCGGTCGCCACCGCGACCGCGATGCCGATCAGATACAGGCCGAAGACGACGTTCTGACCGCCGACCGGGAAGAAGGCGGCGGCGAACAGGACGTAGACGGGCAGGCGTGCCCCGCAGGACATGAAGGGCGCCATCAGGATGGTCAGGATGCGGTCGCGTTGGTTCTCCAACGTGCGGGTCGCCATGATCGCCGGCACGTTGCAGCCGAAGCCGACCAGGAGGGGCACGAAGGACTTGCCCGGCAGGCCGATGGCGCGCATGAAGCGGTCGACGACGAAGGCGGCCCGCGCCATGTAGCCCGAGTCCTCGAGCACCGACAGAAAGATGTAGAGGAAGGCGATGATCGGGATGAAGGTCGCGACCACCTGGATGCCGCCGCCGAGCCCGTCGGCGAGGAGCAGGATCGACCACTCGGGGGCGTGCATCGCACCGAGCAGTTCGGCGGTCCCGTCGACGAAGAGCACCCCGGCGGCCTGATCGAACAGATCGATGAAGGCCCCGCCGATGTTGATCGTGAACATGAACATCAGGTACATCACGACCAGGAAGATCGGGATGCCCGCCAGGCGGTTGAGCATGACCCGGTCGATCCGGTCGGAGACGTTGCGTGGGATCTCGGCGGTGTGCCGGACGGCCGCCTGCGTCACGGCATGGGCGAAGCCGTAGCGGGCGTCGGCGAGCAAGATGTCGACGTCATCGGCCTGCTCACCGAGGAGCGCCCGGACCTCGGCGGCGGGGATGCGCTCCCCGACGAGGCGCCGGGCCAGGTCGTCGCCCTCGAGCAGCCGGGTCGCGAGCCAGCGCGGCGGGTCGCCCTGCGCGCGGGCGATTGGCTCGAGCCGCGGGCGCAGGGTCGCGATCGCCGACTCCAGGACGCCGTCGTAGGTCAGCTCGAGCATCGGCGTCGGCGGATCGGCGACGCACTGGTGGAGCACCTGCTTGAGGTGGTGGATGCCCTCGCCGGTCGCCGCCGAGATCGGCACCACCGGGCAGCCGAGGCGTGCCGAGATGGCCTCGACGTCGATCCGCAGGCCGCGCTCGCGGGCCGCGTCCATCATGTTCAGGGCCACGACCACGGGGCGGCGCATCTCGATCAGCTGGGTCGTCAGGTAGAGGTTGCGCTCGAGGTTGGTCGCATCGAGGATGTTGAGGATCAGGTCCGCCTCGCGGTCGTGGATGTAGTCGCGGGCGATGCGCTCATCGAGGGACAGATCGCGATCGGTGACGTCGAGCGAATAGGTGCCGGGCAGGTCGACGAGTTGGAAGTCGGCCCCGGAGAACCGATAGCGGCCGGTCTTGCGCTCGACCGTCACCCCCGGCCAGTTGCCGACTCGTTGGCGCGAGCCGGTCAACGCGTTGAAGAGCGTCGTCTTGCCGCAGTTGGGGTTGCCGACGACGCCGATCGTGAACTGCTTGCCCTTGGGCGCCTGCACGTCGCCGCTCATGCCAGACGCTCCATCCGCAGGGCCGCCGCCTCGTCCTTGCGCAGGCTGACGGAGGCGCCTCGCACGCGCACCTCGACTGGGTCGCCCATCGGCGCCACCCGCACCACCTGGAGCGTCACGCCTGGGGTCAGGCCCATCGACAGGAGCTTGCGTCGGTAGGCGACGCCGCCCTCGGCGAATCCAAGCACGCGGCCCTGATCGCCGGCGCGCATCTCTCGCAACGTAACTGACATCTGATGACTCGAGGCTCGCAACGGGGAAATGGCGGACCCTGTCCGGTCGATCGGTGGGGTGTTCGAAAGGCTCGGCAAGACAAGCGAGGCGCGATCAGGCGACCGGCGCGACCAGGATCTTGGCGGCCATGCCGCCGCCGAGCGCGATGCGCGTCGCGCCGCGGGCGACGAGGAGCCCGCCGCCTTGGCGCTGCAGGACCCGCAACTCGGTGCCGATGTTGAGGCCCAGATCGGTCAGGCGCAGCGCGAGACCCTTGCCGGCGCGCACCGCCAGGATGCGCACGGCCAGGCCCTCGTCGGCCATCATCAACGGGAACCCCTTCGTCGCCACGGCCTCGGCCCGGGGGGGCTCGGCGTGTGCCGTCGAACCGGCAGGGATCTGGCTCGGTTGCCAGTCCACGGCCGGGGGCCGCTCGCCATCGCGGACGATCGGATCGAGGGCATCGAGGGGGAGGGTGAGGGTCGCGTCGGCCTGGTACATGGAATGGGCTCCGGGGAGGCTCATGCTAACGAGAAACGTTCTTGATCTTAAGTGGTGATCTTATCGCGCGCCGCGGGTTCGAGCAAATCCGTTCGGCGCCCAGATCGTCGCCCGGCGCGACGCCGGGGCGCCGGCTCGGAACACAGGATCGTGGAATGCCGGCCTGTGCGGGGCATTGATGGGGCGCGGGGCCGATCGGGGATCGAGCGGGTGCGGGAATACGCGCGTGCGCGCGCAGAGCGGGCGTTTCATGTGCCTTCATCGCGGATGCCGGCGGCGTGCGTTCGCTCGCCGACTCATTCTGCAAGCCCATGAAATAAATTGGCTAATTCCGTCTTTGTCGGACGCTTCGAATGACATCGCGGAGGCCGAATGCGACCGGTGGGGTAGACGTGCGCGCTCACCTCGGTACAATAAGGGGACTTCAATAACGGCCCGAAGCTGTGCTGACGCCTGGCATCGTCCAGTCAGGCGCGCTGTATGACTTGCGTGCCGACATCAATCCGTCAGAAAACTGACACCGCCACGCCGGAACAGGCGTGCAATCAACGACACGTCGCACGTGTCGGTCGGCAAATGAAGTGATTGCCTTGCAGTGCCCGTGCGGCATCGGCAAGCGCTACCCTTCGGTCGAGCCTCGGGCATCGGCGTTCATTCCACCAGATCCCTGCAACAGGGAGAGGAGATCTATGGCTATCCATGCGCAGAAGCAAGACTTCGGCGACAACCCGTTAGAGGTCCGCGACACCGATCATTACACCGCCGAGTACGTCCATTCCCTCGCCGAGAAGTGGGACCAACTGATCGACTGGGATGCCCGCGCGAGCGGCGAGGGCGACTTCTTCATCGAGGTGCTGCGCGAGCACGGCGCGAAGAAGGTCCTCGACGTCGCCACGGGTACCGGCTTCCACTCGGTGCAGCTGCTGCGCGCCGGCTTCGAGGTGACCAGCGCCGACGGCAGCCCGGCCATGCTCGCCAAGGCCTTCGAGAATGCGCGTGGTTACGATCACATCCTGCGCACCGTCCACGCCGACTGGCGGTGGCTGAATCGCGATGTGCACGATTATTACGACGCCGTCATCTGTCTCGGCAACTCCTTCACGCATCTGCATGACGACAACGACCGTCGCAAGGCCCTCGCCGAATTCTATGCCACGCTGCGCCACGACGGGATCCTGATCATCGATCAGCGCAATTACGACGCGATCCTCGACCATCGTATCGAGCCGACCCACAATTACTACTACTGCGGTGGCAATGTGCGGGCGACCCCCGAGCATGTCGACGAGAGCCTGGCGCGCTTCCGCTACGAGTTCCCCGGCGAGCAGGTCTTCCATCTGAACATGTTCCCGTTGCGCAAGAACTACGTGCGGCAACTGCTGCGCGAGGTCGGGTTCCAGCGGGTCACGACCTACGGCGACTTCAAGGAGACCTACCACGACAACGAGCCGGACTTCTTCATCCATGTCGCGGAGAAGTCCTATATCCAGGGGGGGGACGCCGAATGAGCATGGCCTATTCCGAGACCGTCGAGACGGCCCGTCGCTACTACAACAGCGATGATGCCGACAACTTCTACTTCCTCGTCTGGGGCGGAGAGGACATCCACGTCGGCCTCTACGAGACGCCCCAGGATCCGGTCGACGCGGCGAGCCGTCGCACGGTCGCGCGCATGGCCGACCTCGCCGCGGGCCTCGGCCCGGGCAGTCGCGTGCTCGACATCGGCGCCGGTTACGGCGGCGCCTCCCGCTATCTCGCCAAGCGCTTCGGCTGCCGGGTCACGGCCCTGAACCTGAGCGAGAAGGAGAACGAGCGCAACCGTCTGATGAGCGCCGAGCAGGGGCTCGCCGAGCAGGTCGAGGTCGTCGACGGCAGCTTCGAGGCGATCCCGGCCGAGGATGGGGCGTACGACCTGGTGTGGTCCCAGGACGCGATCCTGCACAGCGGCGCGCGCGAGCAGGTCATCGCCGAGGTGGCCCGCGTGCTGCGCCCTGGCGGCGAACTGATCTTCACCGACCCGATGCAGGCCGACGATTGCCCGGCGGGCGTCTTGGGGCCGGTCCTCGATCGTATCCACCTCGAGAGCCTGGGTTCGGTCGGGTTCTATCGGCAGGCGGCCGCCAAGCACGGCCTCGCCGAGGTCGAGGTCATCGACCTGACCGACAATCTGACCATGCACTACCAGCGGGTGCGCGAGGAGCTGGAGCGGCTGCGGCCCGAGTTGGAGGGCAAGGTCTCCGATGCCTACGTCGAGAACATGGTCAAGGGGCTCAATGCCTGGGTCGATGCCGGGCGCAAGGGCTACCTGAATTGGAGCATCATGCATTTCCGCAAGGCCGCCTCCTGAGCGCGGCCCCGACGGCGGTGCGTCCGGTGCGGTGTCGCCGGGCGGTCCCGGCCGGCGCACGGTGCGCCGGCGGTGTCGGCGAAGCAGTATGACGGGGCCTCCCGGGGCGACCCCGGATCGAGCGGCCGGGCGAAGGCCCGGCATGGCGGGTAGTCAGCGCCGTCGAGGCCGCCGTGCGCGCGCCCGGATGCCGGCGGCGGGCGCCGGGTTCAGGAGCGGATGAACGACATGAACTCCGAGCGCGTGCGCGGGTCGTCCTGGAAGGTGCCGCGCATCGCGCTGGAGACGGTCGTGCTGCGCTGCTTCTGGACCCCGCGCATCATCATGCAGGTGTGGCTCGCCTCCATGACCACGGCGACGCCATGGGCCCCGAGGTGGGTCATCAGGGCGTCGGCGACCTGGTTCGTGAGGCGCTCCTGGACCTGGAGGCGGCGGGCGAACACGTCGACGACCCGCGCGATCTTGCTCAGCCCGACCACCTTGCCATTCGGCAGATAACCGACGTGGGCATGGCCGAAGAAGGGCAGCATGTGGTGCTCGCACAGCGAGTAGAACTCGATGTCGCGCACCACGACCATCTCGGTGCAGTCCTCCTCGAAGAGGGCCTGTCTGATCACATCCTCGGCCGACATCCGGTAGCCGCTGGTCAGGAAGTCCATCGCCTTGGCCACCCGCAGCGGCGTGCGCCTCAGCCCCTCGCGGGCCGGGTCCTCGCCGACGGCCGAGAGCATCGCCTCGACCAAGGCCTCCTTGTGCGGGTCGTAGACCTCGTCGGCGCTCTCGGCATCGAGGCTTGCGGCATAGTGACCGCTGACCGCGACGCGCGACCGTTCGTTGCTGTCGTACATGATCCGAATCCTGTTCCTGCGCCGATGTCGTCGGTGATCGGCCCCGAAATCCAGTGTGGGGTCTCGTCGGAAAAAGCCAAAGGGATCGGCCGGCGGCGCGCGCCAGTCGACCCGATGGCCGGCCCCGTCGGCGCGACGGATCGGTCCTGATCCGCAGAATGCAGGCGGGGCGCACCGGCAGCCTCCGCCGGGGGCGCCTGTGCCGGCAGGCGCCCGCTGGCGGGCGATCCGGGCGGCCAATCGCCGGCAAGTCGGCCCCTATCGGCGCCCTATCGGCGCCCAGCCGGCCGCCCAGGGGGTGATTCGAGCCCGGCCGGCGCCGACTGGGTCCCCCCGGGAGGCGGGCCTCGCCAGCGCACCCCGCCGAGGGGCGACCGGCAACCGTTCGACCAGTTCGGAAACGGGCCGCAGACCGGATCGGCCCGGGTCCCGTGTGGCGCATTGGCCAACGGCGGCGAAATCCGATATACTCTCTAACGCTTTGATTTAACTATTTTGTCCGTCGCGAACGACAGGGACGACTATGTTGCCGATCGCCGTTGCGAAGGTCTCTGCCTGTCGCCGCAGGCCCTCGTCATGATCCAGGCGCTACGGGCGCCGAACCCCGGCGGGGCACCGATCATCGCCCAGGCGCCCCGGTCGCGACGACCGCGCACGGTGCCGCGCCGTTGGGCCTCTCCAGCTTTCCCCCTGCCTTCTGTTAAGGAGATCCGACCCGATGTGTGGCCTTTGCGGTGAGATCCGATTCGACGACGCGCCGATCGACCTGGCGGCCCTCGACAGCATGAACGAGGCACTGGCCCCGCGCGGGCCGGACGGCCGTGGGGTCCATCTCCAGGGTGCCGTCGCGCTCGGTCATCGTCGACTCAGCATCATCGACCTGAGCCGCCATGCCGCCCAGCCGATGGTCGACAGCGCGCTCGGTCTGTCGATCGCCTTCAACGGTTGCATCTACAACTACGAGGCCCTGCGCACCGAGCTCCAGGGGCTCGGCTACCGCTTCTTCTCGCACGGCGACACAGAGGTCGTGCTCAAGGCCTTCCACGCCTGGGGCGCCGACTGCGTCCAGCGTTTCCACGGGATGTTCGCGTTCGCCATCGCCGAGCGCGACAGCGGGCGCCTGACCCTGGTGCGCGATCGCCTCGGCATCAAGCCGCTCTACTATGCCGAGCGGCCCGGTGCGCTGCGCTTCGCCTCGTCGTTGCCGGCCCTGGTGGCCGGGGGCGGCGTCGACACCGAGATCGATCCGGTGGCGCTGCACCACTACATGCATTTCCACGCCGTCGTGCCGGCCCCCTATACGATCCTGCGCGGCGTGCGCAAGCTGCCGCCGGCGACGATCCGCGTCGTCGAGCCGGACGGCCGCCAGCGCGAGCGCACCTATTGGGAGCCGCGCTTCGAGACCCCGGCCGATGAGCGCGGGTTCGGCTTCGAGGACTGGCAGGACCGGGTGCTCGACGCGCTGCGCCGGGCCGTGGAACGGCGCCTGGTGGCGGATGTCGACGTCGGCGTGCTCCTTTCGGGTGGGCTCGACTCGAGCCTCATCGTCGGGCTGTTGGCCGAGCAGGGCCAGCGCGGCCTCAACACCTTCTCGGTCGGCTTCGAGACGGTCGGCGAGGAGGTCGGCGACGAGTTCCAGTACTCCGACCTGATCGCCCGCCACTTCGGCACGGCCCACCACAAGATCCGCGTCGACTCGGCGAGTCGGCTGCTCACCGAACTGCCCAATTGCGTGCGGGCGATGGCCGAGCCGATGGTCAGTCACGACGCGATCGGCTTCTTCCTCCTCTCCCAAGAGGTGAGTCGGCACGTCAAGGTCGTCCAGAGCGGGCAGGGGGCCGACGAGGTCTTCGCCGGCTACCACTGGTATCCGCCGCTCGTCGAGAGCCAAGATCCCGTCGCCGCCTATGCCGCGGCCTTCTGCGACCGCAGCCATGCCGAGTACTGCCGGGCCGTCGACCCGCGCTTCCACGGCGAGGACCATAGCCGCGCGCTGATCGCGAGCCACTTCGCCCGACCGGGTGCGGAGGCGCCGGTCGACAAGGCGCTGCGCCTCGATCAGCTCATCATGCTCGTCGATGATCCGGTCAAGCGCGTCGACAACATGACGATGGCCTGGGGCCTGGAGGCCCGCGTGCCCTTCCTCGACCACGAGCTGGTCGAGCTCGCGGCCCGCATTCCGGATCGCTTCAAGCTCCACGACGACGGCAAGGGGGTGCTCAAGGCCGTCGGCCGGCGGGTCATCCCGGCCGAGGTCATCGACCGCCCGAAGGGCTACTTCCCGGTGCCGGCGCTGAAGTACCTGCGCGGTGACGTGCTCGGTTTCGTGCGCGATCTGGTGACCTCGCCGGCGGCACGTGGGCGGGCCATCTTCCAGCCGGGCTATGTCGAGGAGCTGCTCGCGGCGCCCGAGGCGCATATCACGCCGTTGCGCGGCTCCAAGCTGTGGCAAGTCGCCCTGCTCGAGATGTGGTTCCAGCAACAGGGCCTCTGAGCCCGAGGACCCCGCCCATGACCTCGAAACAGCGCATCCAGCATCGCCTCGCCCGCAGTCGGGCGCCGTCGGTGAAGAATTGGGATCGGCGCCCGCGCAAGGATCAGCATTGCGGCGCCGACGCGGTCATCGACTGCGGCTGGGGTCGGCTGCTGTTCGGGCAGACCTTCACCGACCTCGAAGAGCTCGCCAGGCGCCTCCAGGAGGAACGCCCGGGCAAGCGCGACGTGGCCCTCTATCTGAGCGATCCCCACGTGGTCCTGGCGCACGCCCCGCAGGACCTCTTCCTCGACCCCTCGCACACCTTCCGACTCTGGCTGGAGCGCTACCAGTACTCGGTACGCCGCCCGAAGGGCTTCCGGGTGCGTCTCCTCAATAGCCACGAGGACTGCGTCGCGATCGATCGCCTCTACGCGAGCCGCCACATGGTGCCGCCGGGGCCGGACTTCATCTGGGAGAATCGGGCCTCGAAGGTCCTGACCTACTGGGTCGCCGAGGACGAGCAGGACGGGGCGATCCTCGGCGTCGTCACCGGCGTCGATCACGCGCTGGCCTTCGACGACCCGGAGAATGGCGCGAGCCTCTGGGCGCTGGCCGTCGACGCCCAGGCGATCCACCCCGGGATCGGCGAGACTCTGGTGCGCCAGGTCATCGAGTTCTACCAAGCGCGCGGCCGGGCCTTCCTCGACCTCTCGGTCATTCATGACAACCGTCAGGCGATCCGCCTGTACCAGAAGCTCGGCTTCCAGCGCATCCCGGCCTTCGCGCTCAAGAACAAGAATGCCTACAACGAGCCGCTGTTCATGGGGCCTCAGCCCCATACCGCGCTCAACCCGTATGCGATGATCATCGTCAACGAGGCGCGCCGTCGCGGCATCGGGGTCGAGGTCCTCGACGCCGAGGCCGGCTACTTCGCGCTGATCCTCGGCGGGCGGCGCATCGTCTGCCGGGAATCGCTGAGCGAGCTGACCACGGCCGTTGCGATGAGCCGCTGTGACGACAAGATCGTCACCCACCGGCTGCTGCGCCGCGCCGGTCTGCGGGTCCCGGAGCAGGCCGTCGTCACCGCCCTCGATCAGGCCGAGGCCTTCCTGTCGCGCTTCGGGCGGATCGTCGTCAAGCCGGCGCGCGGCGAGCAGGGGGCCGGGATCAGCGTCGACATCCGCGACCCGCAGGCGCTGCGCGAGGCAGTCGAGGCGGCCCGTCGGGTCTGCGACCGGGTCTTGCTGGAAGAGCTGGTCGTCGGCGAGGACCTGCGCATCATCGTCATCGACTTCCAGGTCGTCGCCGCCGCCGTGCGCCGGCCGCCTCAGATCATGGGCACCGGCCGCCACAGCATCCGCGAGTTGATCCAGGCACAGAGCCGGCGACGGCGCGCCGCGACCGGCGGCGAGAGCAGCATCCCGCTCGACGCCGAGACGGCCCGCTGCTGCGCCCAGGCCGGCTATCGGCTCGATGACGTCCTGCCGGACGGGACGCCGCTGATGGTGCGCAAGGCCGCGAACCTGCACACTGGCGGTACCATCCACGACGTCACCGCGGAGCTGCACCCGCGGCTCGTCGCGGCGGCCCAGGCCGCTGCGCGGGCGCTCGACATCCCGGTCACCGGTCTGGACTTCATCGTACCGGCCGTCGACGGCCCGGATTATGCGATCATCGAGGCCAACGAGCGTCCGGGGCTCGCAAACCACGAACCGCAGCCGACCGCCGAGCGCTTCATCGATCTGCTCTTTCCGCAGACCGTGTTACGGGAGATGAGCTGTTGAAACCGGTGCCGCTCGATACCGAATACTTGACCGATATCCTGCTCAAGCTGCTCTACACGCCGAGTCCATCCGGCTACACCGATCGGATCGTGCACGTCGTCTGCGAGGAGCTCGAGCGGCTCGAGATCCCGTTCGAACTGACCCGTCGCGGGGCGATCCGCGCGACGCTGCGGGGCGAGGTCTCGCAGCCCGACCGGGCGATCGTCGCCCACATCGACACCCTCGGGGCCATGGTCAAGGGCCTGAAGGACAACGGCCGGCTGGAGTTGGTGCCGGTCGGCCACTGGAACGCCCGCTTCGCCGAGGGCGCGCGCGGCACCCTCTACACCGATCTGGGCCAGCATCGCGGTACCATCCTGCCGCTGAAGGCCTCGGGCCACACCTTCGGGCCCGAGATCGACAATCAGCCGGGCGGTTGGGAATATGTCGAGTTCCGCATCGACGAGCAGGTCCACCGCCTGCCCGATCTGCTGCGCTTGGGCGTGCACGTCGGCGACTTCATCGCCATCGATACCAATCCGGAGATCACGACGACCGGCTTCATCAACGCCCGGCACCTCGACGACAAGGCCGGCGCCGCCGTGTTGCTGACGGCCTTGGAGGCGATCCGGCGCGAGCGGGTTGCGCTGCCGGTCGACTGCCATCCGCTCTTCACGATCTCCGAGGAGGTCGGCTCCGGCGCCTCCGGTGCATTGCACCAGGACGTCGCCGAGATGCTGACGATCGACAACGGCACGACGGCCCCGGGGCAGAACTCCAGCGAGTTCGGCGTGACCATCTGCATGGCCGACATGGGCGGGCCGTTCGACTACCACCTGACCCACCGCGTGATCCAGCTCTGCCAGGAGTTCGGTATCCGCCACCAGCGCGACGTCTTCCGCTACTACCGCTCCGACAGCGCCGCGGCACTCGAGGCCGGCAACGACGTGCGCACGGCCCTGGTGACCTTCGGCATCGACGCCTCGCACGGCTACGAGCGCATCCATTTCGACGCCCTGGAGTCGCTCGCCAAGCTGGTGACCATCTACATGCAGGGGCCGCCACTCTACCCCCGCGACCGCTACGACATTGGCCCGCGCGCCGGCTTCTCGACGCTGCCCGGCTGAGCGAACAACCGAGGTAGGCCGGCTCCTACCACGCGCCACGCGGGGATTGCGCAGTCTTGCACTAGGTGCGGCGCTGATTGGTCTGCGCTGGAGGCTGAAGGCTGAAGGCTGAAGGCTGAAGGCTGAAGCCGCCTATCCGCCGGCGCGCAGCAGGTGCTGGAAGGTCGCCAGCCGTTCCGGGTGCACCCGGCTGTCGGCGACGGCCGTCTTGAGCGCGCAGCCTGGCTCCTGGTCGTGGCGGCAGTCCCCGAAGCGACAGTGCCCGACCAGCGGGGCCAGTTCGCGGAAGCCGCGTGCCAGGTCGCCTGGGTCGATCGCGCCGAGGCGGAAGCTGCGCACGCCGGGAGAATCGATCAGGAAGCTGTCCTCGGCGAGGCGATAACGGGTCGTCGCCGAGGTCGTGTGGCGACCGAGGCCGGTCGCCTGGGACAGCCGCCCGATCTGGATCTCGCGGTCGGGCAGCAGGGTCTTGACCAGCGACGACTTTCCGACCCCCGATTGGCCGACCAGGATGCTCGTATGCCCGCGCAGGGCCGCGACCAGCGGGGCGAGCGTCGCATCGCGACGCAGGCTGAGCCACAGCAACGGGTAGCCGAGTGCACCATAGTGGGCGAAGCGTTGCTCGAAGGTCGGGCGTTCGCCGTCGTCGATCAGGTCCATCTTGGTGACGGCGATCAGCGCGCGCACGCCGATCAGCTCGGCGGCGACCAGGTACTGGTCGAGCAGATACGGGCTCGGCTCCGGGCGCGGGGCGAGCACGATGACCAGCTGGTCCAGGTTCGCAGCCAGCGCCCTGGCGCGCCCGGCGTGGTCCGGGCGGCTCAGCAGCGTGCGGCGTGGTTGGAGCGCGGTGACGATCCCCTGACCGGGGCCGAGCGACTGCCAGACGACCTCGTCGCCGCAGACCGGGTCGCCGATGTTTTGTCGCGCCAGGCAGTGCCAGACCCGGCCTGCGCCGTCCTCGACGGCCAGGTTGGCCCCGTGGCGCACGACGACGGTGCCGGCCGCGGGGGGCGCCTCGTCGAGCTCGGCGAGGACCCGCTCGGTGCGGTCGGCGAGGCGCTGGCGGCGCCGCTCCTGGATCGTGCGGATCCGCTCGATCTGGCGTTCAGACAGGCGCCGGCGAGGCATGGTCCGGGTTCAAGCGCGTCAGGTCTCCGCAGGGGGCAATGCCCGCATTCTAACCGATCCGTCGGTGTCGGCGCGGCGAGGAAGGGACACAGTCCGGCCGCCGTCCGGGATACAATTCCGGGCCTATGAGCCACCGCGAGGTCAATGGAGATGCCGCAGAACGAGAGCCACCTGATCTGGATCGACCTGGAGATGACCGGACTCGATCCGGACCGCGACCGGATCCTGGAGATCGCGACCCTCGTCACCGACAACGACCTCAACACGATCGCCGAGGGACCGGTGCTCGCGATCCATCGCCCGGAGCACGTGCTGGCCGGCCTCGACGACTGGAACCGCCGCCACCACGGCGAGTCGGGGCTCCTCGATCGCGTGCGCACGAGCACCTGGGAGGAGGGGGCGGCCGAGCTGGCGACGCTCGACTTCCTCGTCCGCCATGTGCCGCCCGGCAAGTCGCCGATGTGCGGCAACAGCGTCTGCCAGGACCGCCGCTTCCTGGCGCGCTGGATGCCGCGCCTGGAGGCCTTCTTCCACTACCGCAGCCTGGACGTCAGCACGCTGAAGATCCTCGCCCAACGCTGGGCGCCCGACGTGGCCGAGGCCGTCAAGAAGGAATCCCGCCACCTGGCGCTGGAGGACATCAAGGAGTCCATCGCCGAGCTGCGTCACTACCGCGCCGAACTCCTCCAGTTCTGAGGGGCGCCACCTGGAAGGGGCCGGCCGAGCGTCGGCTGCCGGCAAGCCGGCTCCTACAGGGGCGCGGAGTCGCCGCGGGGGTCGTTAGCGCCCCGGCGGTGCCGGGCGGCGCGAGCCCAGGCGACGTGTTCGCGCACCAGCGAGTCCGGGTGGTCGGCCCGGGCGGCGAGCGCCGCCTCGACGGTCGTCCCCGGCGCGGCGTTGCCGAGGGCGACGGCGAGGTTGCGCAGCCAGCGACGGTGACCGATGCGCCGGATCGCGCTGCCCTCGGTGCGGGCGAGGAATTCGGGCTCGTCCCACCCGAAGAGGGTGATCAGGGTCGCCCGGTCGAGCCCCTCGCGGGCGAGGAAGTCCCCCTCGTCCGTGAGTCGCGCGAAGCGGTTCCAAGGGCAGGCGAGTTGGCAGTCGTCGCAGCCGTAGATGCGGTTGCCGAGCGGCGCCCGCAGCGGCTCGGGGATCGGCCCGTCGTGCTCGATCGTCAGGTAGCTGATGCAGCGGCGCGCATCGAGTCGGTAGGGCGCGACGATCGCGCCGGTCGGGCAGGCGGCGATGCAGGCCCGGCAGTCGCCGCAGTGGTCGCAGACCGGTGCGTCGACGGGCAGCGGTAGGTCCGTGTAGAGCTCGCCCAAGAAGAACCAGGACCCCGCGCGGGCGTTGATCAGGTTGGTGTGCTTGCCGATCCAGCCGAGGCCGGCCTTGGCGGCGAGCGGCTTCTCCATGACAGGCGCCGAGTCGACGAAGACCCGGAAGCCGAAGTCCCCGACCGTGGCTCGGATCCGCTCGGCGAGGCGCTGGAGGCGGCGGCGAAGGACCTTGTGGTAATCGCGCCCGAGGGCGTAGCGGGAGACGAAGGCGCGCGTCGGGTCGGCGAGCACGGGTGGCGCCCGGTCGAGGGGTTCGGGCAGATAGTCCATCCGCACCGAGACGATGCGCAGCGTGCCCGGCACGAGTTCGCCCGGGCGGCTGCGCAGCGTCCCGTGGCGGGCCATATAGTCCATGGTCCCGTGGCAGCCGTCGGCGAGCCAGTGCCCAAGTCGCGCCTCGGCGAGGGCGAGGTCGGTGTCGGCGATGCCGACCTGCTGGAAGCCGAGTTCGCGGCCCCAGCGCTTGATCTGGGCGGCGAGCTCGGCCGGAGCGGTGGGGGTGCCGTCGGGCGGCCGCGCGTTGCGTAACGACATCGCGGTGGCCCGACGGCCGACAAGGCCCTATAGATAATCCGGCAGGTGCTTGCGGATCGTCGTCGGATCCTGGGTGGTCAGGTTCTTGTCGATCTCGCCAGCGATCATCTGGCGCAGTGCGTTCGACTGGTTTCGCCGCAGCAGGCCGAGGAAGGCCGGCGCGGCGACGACATAGAGTTTGCTGAGCTCGGCGCGGGCGCGGGCGACATCGAGTTCTTCGCAGATCTGCTGGGCGAAGCGCTCGGCGGCATCCTGCTTGCGCGTCGTGCTCGGGTCGAGGCCGTGGAGGGTCCCGCTGGCGGGATTCTGGTCCCTCCCGCGCTTGTCGGTGACCAGATCGCCCTCGTGGAGCCGGCCCTCGGGCGAGGTGAGGTCGCGGAATTCGATCAACGGGCTTGCCGGTTTCTCGGCGGAGAACAGGCGTGCGCGGCTGTTGTCAGCGACCAGGACCCATGTCGGCATGGTGTACACCTCTCTTGAGCGCGGTGATCGATGGCGGCCGGGCGACGCGGTGCGGGGCCCGGCCGCTGGGTCGCAGCGGCGGTCGGCCGGCGCAACGAGTGCGCAGCGACGAATCGAGCCCAGGTCCGTCGCGATCGGGCGCCGTGTTGCAGCTCACCCCGGGTTTGCGCGTCCGACCGCCGCCTGGTGGAGATGATGAGGTCTCCGATCCAAGTGTAACAGCCCCGCAAGCGAAGGATCGGTGGGTGTGTCTCGTTCGCTCAGGCGGTGGGCGCGGTCTTGTCCGGATACTCGCAGAGATCGGCGATCGGGCAGACCGGGCAGCGGGGCCGGCGAGCCGTGCAGACGTAGCGCCCGTGCAGGATCAGCCAGTGGTGGGCGTGCCGGAGGAAGGGGCGGGGGACGCAGCGCAGCAGTCGCTCCTCGACGGCGAAGGGGGTGCGTCCCGGGGCGATCCCGGTGCGGTTGGCGACCCGGAAGATGTGTGTGTCGACGGCCATCGTCGGGTGGCCGAAGGCGGTGTTGAGGATCACGTTGGCGGTCTTGCGCCCGACGCCGGGCAGTGCCTCGAGGGCGCGGCGCTCCGCCGGGACCTCGCCGCCGTGCTCCTCGAGGAGGATCCGGCAGGTCGCGATGATGTGCCGGGCCTTGCTGTTGAAGAGGCCGAGCGTGCGGATACGCTCGCGCAGCCCCTCCTCGCCGAGGGCCAGGATCGCCGCCGGCGTATTGGCCTCCGGGAACAGGCGGGCGGTGGCCAGGTTGACCCCCTTGTCGGTGGCCTGCGCCGAGAGGATGACGGCGATCAGCAACTCGAAGGGCGTGTCGTAGCGGAGTTCGGTGGTCGGCTCGGGATTCGCCGCCTGCCAGCGGCGGAAGATCTCGGTACGTTTGGTGCTGTTCATGCGGTGTTCGGCCGACGCACGCCAACGGCGGACCCCGGCGGCGGGGCCAGGCGTGCGCCGCGGTTGCGCCCGCCGGCGGCGGTGACTATGCTGCTGCAATGCAGCACGAGACTAGCCGTGACCGATCAGCTCGTCGATGTGGGTGCTGACGCAGCGGCCGAGCGCCGAGAGGCTGTAGCCCCCTTCCAGGCAGGAGACGACCCGCTCGTGGGCGTGTCTGGCGGCGAGGTTGTGCAGCTCGCGGGTGATCCAGCCGTAGTCGACCTCGCGCAGGTTGAAGTGGGCCATGTCGTCCTCGGCATGGCCGTCGAAGCCGGCCGAGATCATGATGAGCTGCGGCGCGAAGGCATCGATGCGCGGCAGCCAGTCGCGCTCAACGGCAGCGCGGAACTCGGCCCCGCCCGTGAGCCGCGGCAGCGGCGTGTTGACGATGTTCGGCGCCTGGGTGTCGGCCCCGGTCCCCGGATAGTACGGATGCTGGAAGCTCGAGCAGAAGAGGACCCGCTCGTCGCCGATGAAGATGTCCTCGGTGCCGTTGCCGTGATGGACGTCGAAGTCGACGATGGCGATCCGCTCGAGGCCGTGTTCGGCCAACGCGTGGGCGGCGCCGACGGCGACGTTGTTGAAGAAGCAGAACCCCATCGCGCGGCGCCGCTCGGCATGGTGGCCCGGTGGGCGCACGCAACAGAAGGCGGCGTGGTGCTTTTCGCTCATCACCAGATCGACGCCGAGCATCGCGGCCCCGGCCGCGCGGCGGGCCGCGGGCAGGGTCGCCTGGCTCATCGCCGTGTCGCCGTCGACCCAGACGAGGACGTCCTCGACCTCGGGGGCCGCCTCGAAGATGCTGCGGACGTAGTCGGGATCGTGGACCCGGGTCAGCTGCTCGACGCTCGCCAGCGGGGCGTCGTAGTGGGTGACGAGCATCTCCATGCCCGAGGCGATCATGCGGTCCTTGATCGCGTCCAAGCGCCCGGGCTCCTCCGGGTGGTGCGCCCCCATCCGATGGGCGTGGCAGTCGGGGTGGGAGATAAACGCAAGGTTCATAGGGGTACAACTCCTGGTCGACGAACGAGGCCGCGGCGGGTCACGCCAAGGCCAAGGCGGCGCCGACCCATGTCAGCTTCGCCTCAAGCTTATACCCAATCGTGCCCTGGAGGCATATTCGCATGCGCTTATCCGATGTCGACCAACTCTTCACGCCGAGCGCCGTCGCCGTGTTCGGGGCCAGCGACCGGCCGGGCTCCGTCGGCGGCATCGTCTACCGAAATGTCCTCTCGAGCGGCTTCAAGGGCCCCTGCTACGCGATCAATCCGAAGTACGAGAAGGTCGCCGAGCGGCCCTGCTATAAGAACCTCGCCGAGCTCGACAAGTACTTCGAGCTGGCCCTGATCGCGACGCCGGCGGCGACCGTCGCTGAGATCCTCGATCAGTGCGGCGCCTACGGCGTCAAGGCGGCCATCGTGCACTCGGCGGGCTTCTCCGAGCACGGCGAGCGAGGGGCGGTCTTGCAGGAGCGCATCGTCGAGGCGGCGCGGCGCAATCGCATCCGTCTGCTCGGGCCGAACACGCTGGGCGTCATGCGCCCCGTCCACGGGCTCAATGCGACCTTCGGCAACGAGCAGGCGCGGCGCGGCAACGTCGCGCTCGTCTCGCAGTCGGGGGCCGTCTGCGCGGCGATGCTCGACTGGTCCGGACCACGCGAGGTCGGCTTCTCGGCCGTGGTCTCGCTCGGGGCCGCCGCCGACATCGACTTCGGCGATGTCCTCGACTATCTGGCCCTCGATAGCCATACCCATTGCATCCTGATGTACGTCGAGGGGGTGCGCAACGCGCGGCGCTTCGTCAGCGGCCTGCGCGCCGCGGCACGGATCAAGCCGGTCATCGTCGTCAAGGCCGGGCGTTATCCGGCCGGCTCGCGCGCGGCCAAGTCGCACACCGGTGCGTGGGTCGGCACGGCCGATGTCTTCCGCGCCGTCATGGAGCGCGCCGGGGCCGTCCAGGTCGAGGCGCTCGATCAGCTCTTCGCCGCCGCCCAGGTGTTCGGGGCCGGCCGGCGGCTCGCCGGCGAGCGCATCGCGATCGTCACCAACGGCGGCGGCCCCGGCGTGCTGGCCGCCGACCGCGCCGTCGAGCAGGGCCTGATGCTCGCGCAGTTCGCCACCGAGACGCGCGAACGGCTCGAGGCGGCCCTGCCCGAGCACTGGTCGCACGACAACCCGGTCGACGTGATCGGCGACGCGCCGCCCGAGCGGTATCGAGCCGCCGTCGAGGCCTGCGTCGCCGATCCGAACGTCGACGGCGTGCTCGCGATCCTGGCGCCGCTCGCCGAGGCCGACCCGAGCGCCGTCGCCAAGGAGGTGATCGTCGCGGCCAAGACCACGCAGAAGCCGGTGCTCGCGAGCTGGATGGGGTCGCGGCGCGTCGCCGAGGCCAAGATCCTCTTCGCGCAGGGCCGGATCCCGCACTTCGCCTCGCCCGAGGTCGCGGTCGATGCGCTCGCCTTTCTGGCGATGCATCATCGCAACCAGAAACTCCTGATGCAGTCGCCGGGGCCGATCTCCCACGAGGAGAGCCCGGACGTCGACGGGGCGCGGCTCATCATCGAGGGGGTCATGGCCGAGGGGCGCAAGACGCTCGGCATCATCGAGGCCAAGGCGATCCTCGCCGCGTTCAAGATCCCGACGACCCAGGCGGTCCTCGCACGCACGCCGAACGAGGCGCTGATCGCCGCCGAGGTGCTCGGCTTCCCGGTGGTCATGAAGATCAATTCGCCGGACATCGCGCACAAGTCCGACGTCGACGGCGTGCGGCTCAACATCACCGACGCCCTGACGGTGCGGCGCGCCTTCACCGAGATCGTCGAGCGCGCCAAGCGGCTGCGACCCGAGGCGCGCATCGAGGGCGTGACGATCGAGCACATGGTCCCGAGCCGCGCGGCGCGCGAGCTGATGATCGGCGTCTTGCGCGACGCGATCTTCGGCCCGATCATCACCTTCGGCGCCGGCGGTACCGAGGTCGAGGTCCTCCAGGACCGCGCGCTGGGCCTGCCGCCGCTCAATGCCTTCATCATCCAGACGATGATCCGCCACACGCGGGTCGATCGCCTGATGGGCGCCTTCCAGCACATGCCGCCGATGAATCGCGAGGCCCTCGCGCGGATCCTCCAGCGGGTCTCGGAGATGGTCTGCGAGCTGCCGGAGATCATCGAGATGGAGATCAACCCGCTGATCGGCAACGAGCGCGAGGTGGTAGCGGTCGATGCGCGGATCCGCGTCAACTACCGCCCGCCGCAGCAGACGACCTACGGCCACATGGCGATCCATCCCTATCCGACGCACCTGATCGAGCACGTCCAGCTGCCCGACGGCACCGACCTGACGATCCGCCCGATCCGGCCCGAGGACGCCCAACTGGAGCAGGACTTCGTGCGCGGCCTCTCCGAGCAGACCAAGTACTTCCGCTTCATGCAGGCGCTCAAGGAGCTGACCCCGGAGATGCTGGTGCGCTTCACGCAGATCGACTACGACCGCGAGATGGCGCTGATCGGCGTCGTCGAGCAGAAGGGCGTCGAGGTCGAGGTCGGTGTGGCCCGCTACATGTCGCGCCCGGGTGGAGATTCGTGCGAGTTCGCGATCGTCGTCGCCGACGACTGGCGCACCCGCGGCATCGGCGCCCGCCTGATGCGTTCGCTGATGGAGAACGCCCGCCAGCGCGGGCTGCGGGTCATGGAGGGCGAGGTCCTCACGGCCAACACCCGGATGCTCGCGCTGATGAAATCGCTGGGCTTCCGCATCGAGCGCGACAAGCTCGACCCGGGCATCAAGATCGTCACCAAGGTGCTCTAACCGCGGTCGGGTTCGGCGCGCCGGCGCAGCGATCGCTGAGAAAGAACAGGCCCGCGCGCGCCGCAGTAGCGAGTGAAAAAATAAGTGGCGCGCTTGACCATGGGGGGCGTCTCGCCCGCCTCGCTCTCGCTGTTGTCATCCCGGACCGGCGGCGAAGGGCGGTTCCAGGCTCAATACCCGTGCGGCGTTGCTCAAGCGGCGATCGAAGCAGGCGAACTGGACCGGTTCTGGACTTGCGTTGGACAAGATGTGCGCTGCGGCGAGTTGGACACTGTCATAGGCACGCAGGGCGAAGGTGTCTGCATACTCGCCAGCGCGCTCGACCAGTGTCTGGGTGACTTCGACGATCGCGTAATCGCTCCAATCCGCGCACAAGCGTTCGCGGATGGTGGCGATGGCGTCGGCATCGGCGGGGGATTCGCGCGAGCGCCTGGCCAGTGCGGCCATCGCTTCGGCCCAGGCGATCCGGCAGACCGCGGTCGCTGAGGCGCTTGCCACCGCGGCGAGCATCTCTTCGGTGAACGCCTCGCGAACGTAGAGCTTGACCAGTGCCGAGGTGTCGCAAAACAGGATCAACCGCGATCCTCCCAGACCATTCGGCTGACGGGGGTGCCCTGCGCGGACAATTCGACCGGCGCCGCCGGCCGCGGCTTGCGGCCGCTCCAGGACAAGGCACCGTTGGCGATTGACGCACGCAGGCCGTCCGCCGTGCCGGCGGGGATTCCGACGATCCGGGCGATCAACCTGTTGTGCGAGGTGACCGCGATCGGCTCCCCGGCCTGGGCGCGGGACAGGATGCGCGAGAGATGGGCCTTCAGTTCGCGGACAGCGACCTGCATCTTGAGCGATCTCCGATAGATTGTGACTACAATGATAGCGTATTATCTATTTTTGTGATCACACAGCGATGGGTCGGGCCGCGGCTGGTCGCCGCGAAGCGGCCTGCTGATCGTTGTGGTCGCGACGCGCCCGCCGGCTACGGGATGACCTCGATCCGATGGGCCGCGCCGTCGTCGGCGAGCGCGATCTCGGCGGCCCGCTCGGCGGCGCGCCAGCGCCAGGCGTCGCTCGTGCGGCCGTCGAGGCGTAGACCCGCCGGTGCCTCGGGCAGGTGCAGGCGTAGGATCAGCCGGCGCGGCGGCGGCTGGTAGGCGCCGCTGCGGGCGGCGATGCTCAGGGCCGCGCCATCGCGCAGGCTGGCGATCGCGAGGTGCGTCTCGGCCAGCCCCCCATGCTGGTAATCGAGGCCCTCGCCGGCGTCCTCGATCAGTGTCCACTCGCCGGGCGCCTGCGGGTCCGGATAGGCCTCGATGGTCAGCTCGGTGAGCGGCTCCATCGTCGAGCGGCGGACGTTGCCGAGGGTCAGGATTGCTCCGCCACGCACGAAGATCGGCAGCGCCCCCGGCGGGGCCTCGGCGATCAGCGCGTCCCGCTTGGCGAGCCGTGCGCCGGTGCGCAGGTCGTACCAGGTCGCCGGCGGCAGCTCGACGAGGCGGCGGCGCACGCCAGGGCGGTAGACCGGGGCGATCATCAGCTGCGGGCCGACCATCAGCTGGTCCTCGATCGGGTGCAGGTGGGCGGCGTCCGGGAAGTCGTAGAGCAGCGGGCGCAGCAGCGGCTCGCCGCGGCGGTGCGCGAGGTGGGCGAGGGTGTAGAGGTAGGGCAGCAGCCGGTAGCGCAACCGGATCGCCGCCCGGGCCAGCGCCTCGACCTGCGGCCCGAAGGCCCAGGGCTCCTGCGGTCGGCTGCCGCACTGGGTGTGGTTGCGCATGAAGGGGTAGAAGGTCCCGACCTCGATCCAGCGCGCGAAGAGCTCGGCGAAGCAGTCGCCGTAGAAGCCGCCGATGTCGACGCCGACATGGGCGGAGCCCGCGAGTCCCATGCTCGCGAGCTGCGGCAGGCTCGTCTCCAGGTCCTCCCAGCTGGAGCGGTTGTCGCCCATCCAGCTCGCCGCCCAGCGCTGCACGCCCGTGTAGCCGGCGCGCGTCAAGACCCAGGGGCGCCGCTGTGGGCGCCGGCGCGCGAGGCCCTCGGCGGCGGCGCGGGCCATCAGGGTCCCATAGAGATTGTGGGTCTCGACGTGCAGGGCCTCGCCGGCCTCGCCTTGGCGGGCGGCGAGCGGGATCGGCCGGGCCCGCTCGCCCTCGGTCCCGATCGGCCGATCGACGATCGCCGGCTCGTTCATGTCGCACCAGATGCCGTCGACACCGGCGTCGAGGAGGGCCGCCTGCTGCTCGCCCCACCAGCGGCGGGTGTCGGCTCGGCAGAAGTCCGGGAACAGGGATTCGCCTGGCCAGACCCACCCCGAGAAGGGCTCGCCGTCGGGGCCGCGGACGAAGTGCCCGCCGCGCAGGCCGGCGTCGGCGACCGGGTAGCCGCTGGTCAGGTCCTTCTTGACGCCGGGGTCGACGATGGCCACGGCGCGGATGCCCTCGGCGTGGAGCGCCGCGACCGTCTCGGCCGGCGCCGCAAAGCGCTGCGGGTGCCAGGTGAAGACCCGGAAGCCGTCCATGTAGTCGATGTCCAGATGGATCGCATCGAGCGGGATGTCGCGCTCGCGGAAGGTCCGCGCAACGGCGCGCACCTCGGCATCGCTCGCGTAGCCCCAACGCGACTGGTGATAGCCGAGCGCCCAGAGCGGCGGAAGGGCTGGGCGGCCGGTGACGCGCGTCAGCTGCTCGACGACGGCCGCCGGGGTCGGCCCGGCGAACAGGTAGTAGTCGAGCTCGCCGCCCAGGGTGAAGAGGGTCAGGACGTCCGAGTCGCCGGCACCGACGTCGAACGTCGAGTACCAGGTCGAGTGCAGGAAGAGACCCCAGGCGAGGCGCGGGCGCACGGCCAGCAAGACCGGGTGGGCCTGATACATGTTCTCCTCGCCCCGGCAGTGACCGGGCGAGGAGATATCGACGGTCCAGTTCGTGAATCGGCGGTGGCGCCGGTCGAGCCGGCCGGGGCGCTGCCCGAGGCCGAAGCAGCCCTCGTCCGGGGCCAGCCGCTTGCGCAGGAAGACGCCGGTGCGAGCCGCGCCGGGTGGCAGTTCGGCGTCGGGCCCCTGGGCCAGCGCGGTCTCCTCGATTGCGACCTCGCGCCAGCCGGGCGGGGCGAGGTCCCGGGCGAATTCGCTGCCGCCGGGGGTCGCGAAGGTCAGGGCGCCGCTGGTACGGTCGAGGCGCGCGGCGAGGCGCTCGACGAAGAGGTGCAGTGCCTCGTCGTCGCCGCTCAGGCCGAGTTCGGTCGCCGGCAGGTCGGGGAGCGACCCCCAGGCGCGCGGCGGCTGGAGTGCGCTGCCCGGAGAGAAGCGCACCCGCAGGATATCTGGGGCGACGGCATCGATGCGCGTGAGCCCTCGCTCGTGACGGGCGAGGAGGGCGGCGGGTTGTCGCTCCCAGGTCAGGATCGGACCCGGGTGCGCGAGAGCTGGAGCGTCCATCGCGAAGACCTCGACGAAGCTGGCGGGCATCGAGACCCAGTGTAAAGGGTTATCATGAAGGCCGCGCGCCGGCGCTCCCGCGCGGGGGGTGCGGCCTCGACATGATGTCGCACGCTGTTGCGACCTGGCAAGAAGAGGCTCGCGCAGAGACGCAGAGGCGCAAAGTGAAGAAAGAGCATTGATCGATGTCACAAGTGCGCTTCTCCTCTTCTTCTCTGCGCCTTTGCGCCTCTGCGCGAGATATCTTTTCGCGGCCACGCCTTCGCCATTCTTACAGCCCGTTGACGCAGCGGACGATTCCGTTTTTCATGAGCGCGGCG
>NZ_NRRW01000006.1 GCF_016583835.1 Thiococcus pfennigii
TGTGGGGGCTATGTGGGGGCTATGTGGGGGCTATGTGTGGGGGCTATGGGGTCAAGTCTTGCAATCGCGCATTGCGTGATTGCAAGACTTGACCCCATCTCGTGGTCGCACGCGCGCCTCAAGGAGGGACGAACGGTGGCTAAGCTCAGTTCGATGAAAGAGTGATGCAGCCAAGCGACCAGGACGAAAGCGCGAAGCCAGCAGCGGTCACATTACCCGAGTCCACGACCGCTGAACTGGCTGACTCGATCCGTCCGCTCAAAAAGCCACGGACAGCATTGCCCCAAGCTGATTGATACGCGTGTACGGTTCGTCCTGGTCGTCGACTGCCAGCACACCGTCGTAGCGGCCGTGCAGGTACTCCACGGTAACACTGGCTCCCCGCGAGATCCGGTGCGTCAACGCAATACCGACCCGCGTTTGGGGCTCATCTTCCAGTTCTTTGCTCCCTTCCAGGCGTAACGCCACCTCGGACGCCATCCCAGGGAAGAAGCGTACCCATTCCAGGTTCCACGCAACCGGCCTGTCGCGATCACGATCGAGTTCCTCGAATGCGCGCGTGGCAGAGACCAGCTCGAATGTCGCGGTGCTTTGTTCGCCCTGCCATTGCAGGTAGGCGGAGACCGCGCCGACCCGTCGTGCATAACGATTGTCGGCGTCGGCAAGCAACATCGAATCAGCATCCGCGAGGTCGGACTGATAGCTGCAACCGAACGACCATGCATCGCCGATGCTTGTATTGACGGCCGCGGCCCAATTCCACTCGGACGACCGCGCCGATGAGGACTGCGCGGGGCCGCGATACACGGCGAGGACCGCTTCCAGGCGTTCATCAACTTCGTACGCAACGGCGACTGCCCGATCGGCACGCGTTTCACCAAACTCGAGCGAGGGACCGGTCACGAAGGTGCTGTAATAGATGCCGAGCGGCGTGTACTGCCTGCCCAGCGACATCTCCCACGCGTCACGCTCGACTGCCAGAATGAACTCGTCGGTCTCGACACCGCCAATATCAGAGTCGTGTTCGAAGACCGCATCCAGATGGAGGTGCTCGGCAAGATCCGCATGTACACCGAGCTGGACGGTGAGCTGCTCGTCCCGAACCCGATCATGGCCGTTGTCGGAGTGGCGCGTAAGACGCTCCCGCGTCGCCTCCAGTTCGATCAGGCCATTGACGTGCAGCCAGGGCGTGAGTTCGATCCGGTCGCCGGCGTCCTGCTGCTCCTCGAGGGTCCGGTAGACACGGGCCGAAAGTGGTTCTTCGTCAGTCTGTGACACTGCCGGCATTCGAGGATCGTCAGCCACTTGTGCGCCGCCACTGCTCGACGCATTGGCGCAAACCGGTATGGCCCCCAACAACGAGAGGAGCACCGCGCTGAAAACCGAATTTGCCGCGCCCGAGATCGACACGGTGTGGCACTCCCCGCGGCAATCCCGCTACGGAACAACCCAGCGCGAGTTGGCGCAATAGAAATTCGCGCAACTTTACCATCGACCTCGACGCCGGGCGCATAGGACAAAGGTTGTATATCGCCCCGAAGCCACCTCAAAGCGCCGCCCCGGCGGGCCGGAGCTCGGTCATGCCCGTGCCCACCAAAGCCCGGGCATGGACGACAAAATTATCTATTCAACAGACACTTAGAGCCATCCGCGCAGCCATCGGACATGAGTTGGATGGCCGGTCAAGCCAGCACCTGCTTGATTGAAAGGCGAGGCCGCCGCAGTCACGAGGGCTAAGTCCCCCGGACACGGCAGCGTCGTCCGATGGGCCCGACTTGGTCGCGCGCGCGGCCAGGGTCCTGGGAACTTCCGATCAATCCAGCAAGGAGCTGATGATGAACAACCACCCGACAAAAATGACTGCAATCGGCGCGCTGGTCGCGGTCTGTGTCTCCGCGCCTTCGTTCGGCGGCAACCACGGCGGTGCTTCACCGTGCGCGCAGACGGCACGCACCCTGTACGCCGCATGCCGTCTGGACATCTTTGACGACTACAACGTGTCCGAGGCGAACTGCCTCAACCTCAACGACGACGGCGAACGGCGCGCCTGTCGCCGCGAGGCTAAGACGACGCTGCGCGAGGCATTCGAAGCGTGCTTCGATCAACGCGAGGCGCGGGTCGAGACCTGCGCGGTGCTCGATGAGGAACGCTACGATCCCGACCCGCTGCTGGATCCGGGAATCGAGTTCGTCGACCCGGACGACGTGGGTCCCGCGCAGGCCAACCCGTATGTCTCGATCGTCGCCGGTCACACCCATGTGCTGCGCGAGGAGGACGAGACCATCATCGTACATGCGACCGACGAGACCAAAGAGATCAATGGCGTGACATGCCGTGTCGTCGTCGATGCCGTGGTCGAAACCGACACTGACGACGAAACCGGCGAAGTCGACTATGAGCCGGTCGAGGTCACCGACGACTGGCTCGCCCAGGATACGAACGGCGATGTCTACTATTGCGGCGAACTGGCGCGCAACTTCGAGGACGGCGAACTCACCGATCTCGACGGGTCGTTCAAGGCCGGCGTCGAGGGAGCCAAGAGCGGCATATGGATCCTCGCTGCGCCTGAGTTGGGTATCGCGCATCGACAGGAATATGCCCTCGGCGAAGCGGAGGACGTCGTCGAGTACGTCGATTTCGCGGCTGTGCCCGCCGAAGAGAACCCACGCTTTCCATGCTCGGCCGCCGGTGGCTGCCTGCAGACTTACGATTTCACGCCGCTGGAACCCGATGTGGCGGAGTACAAGTACTATCTGCCAGGCGTCGGTTTCGTGATGGGCGAGGCACTCGAGGACGGCCTGCCGACCGGCGAGCGTGCAGATCTGGTTTGTATCGGCGACTCGCTCGACGTCCTGCATGATCCCGACTGCGACATCGACGACCCGGATGCCCTGCTCGAAAAGCTCTGCGAACTGTCGCCAGACGCCTTCTGCGACGATCCGGACGATAGCTGAGATAAGCTGAACCGGGGTCAGGGACGGCAACGTCCGCCACGGCACCGGGTTCCACCGTGTCGATCGCCAGCAGGCGGCCGGCACGGTGGCCATTCCGGTCGATCAACTGAGGTACCTAGCGAGATGCGTGAACACAATCAGAAATGGAAGAGCTGGATCAGCGTGCTGGTGATCGTCCTCGGCAGTGCGCTGTTGATCGGGCTCGAGATCATCGAGGATCCGGACCTCACGCTGGGCGAGATTCTGGTCGAACTTATTCAGCCGGCACTCATTGTTACGATTGCGGTCGGGATGGTCCGCCTCACCGATCAGATGAAACACCAGTATCAACAGCAGCAGTTGCTGATCCGCGACCTGGAGACCGCGCGTGTCGAAGGCATGCAATGGCGCGAAAAGCGCCGCGAGCTGATGCTCGGATTGAGCCAGGGGATCAGCGAACAGTTCGACGCATGGGGAATGACACCGGCAGAGCGCGAGGTCGGCCTGCTGATCCTCAAGGGCATGAGCTATAAGGAGATCGCGGCACTCAGGGACGTGTCAGAGAAGACCGTGCGCCAACAATCATATTCGATCTTTCGCAAGGGCCGCTTGAGCGGACGCGCAGCGTTGTCGGCGTATTTTCTGGAGGATCTGCTGCTGCCAACGTCCATCGCCTGAGTACCGTGCCCGCCCATCAGCGATCAAGCGCCTGTGCCGGCGCACCTGGTCGATCACGTCTTCCCGCCGCTGCCGGTGCGCCAGTGGGTCCTCTCGGTGCCCAAACGCCTGCGCTGGTACCTGGAGCGCGAGCCGCGGGCGATCAGCGCCGTGCTGCACATCCTGCTGCGCGTCATCGAGGCCCATCTGCGAGACTCTGGGGTCAGGTCTCGCATTGTGGCATTTTTTTCGTCGAGACGATGCCGGGCCTGCCTGTCATCCCGGTCCTGTGGGGGGTACGCCGAGTGACAATCCCCCGGCATACCCGGGGGCCTTCGATTGCTGGCCCCTGAAAGATGCCTGATCGCACATGACTCTGGGGTCCAGGACTTCGGGGTTCAGGACTGGCCTTGTCGCAGGGTCTTGGGGTCTTGCATGGACGCACCGCAGAGGCGCGGGACGCGAGGGCCTCGCATTGACATACCCGGGAGGCGCAGTGCGGCCGTTGGGGAGTGCACGTTGGAGGCAAAGCAGTCGACGCGCGGGCTCACTCACTCGCTCGGCGGTGGAGTGCCCGACGAGGTCCAGCGCTGCTCCAGTGTCAGCGCCAGTGCACGCAATGTTGGTTCCAGCCGCGACAGATCTCTGACGACCACAAGCCAGACGGCATCCCAGTCGATGTTGAAGTAGGCATGCACCAGCGCGTTTTGCATGCCGACGATTTGCCCCCAAGGAACGTCGGGTGCCAACATGCGGGTCTCCTGGGTGATTCCCGCCGCGGCCTCGCCGATGATCTGGATATGGCGGAGAACCCACACTTGGACCAATTCATCGCTGTCGAACTCGTCCTTCCTCGCCGGCTTGTGGCGCTGGATTGCGGCGATCGCATCGAGCATATCCGCAACACGATCGCTGTCGTGACGCATGGGAGCAGGCGGCTACAGGGGCTGCGCTTCCTGTAGCACCCGCGCCCGGAAACGGGGTCGCAACCCGCGCTCGCTGACGACGTCGACCCGCACGCCGAGCAGCAACTCCAGATCGTTCAGCAATCCACCGTGATCGAGCAGACTGCGGTCTGGCGCGAACTCGACGAGAAAATCCACGTCGCCAGGCTGCTGGGTGTCGCCACGGGCGACCGACCCGAAGACGCGCACGTTGCGGGCTCCCCAACGGTCTGCGACGCGCAGAATGTCGCCGCGTTGGGCTCGCAGTGAATGCATCGTGATGGTTGGCGTGTTCATGCTCAAGACCTCGGTCGCCGGTTCCCAGGAAGCTCGATGCAGCGCCGACGGAGTTGCAAGTCCGGAGGCTGGGGTCACGGGGGTTCGGGTCTCGTACCACCGCATCTTTCTTGTGCTGAGCAGGGGAAGAAATCGACGGCCCAGGAGTGCCGAGATCCTACGGGCTTCCGGACCCCGCGGGCTTCCCAATCGCCTAAGTTTCGGGAGTGTCGTAATCCGGCTTAGGATTGGTCGGGTACAGCAAACTGAATGCCGTGATAGATGTCGGCTAGCGCCAAAGAACCGTCGATCGAGCCCAGCGGTACCGTCTCTTCCGGTTGCTGATAGACGTGCAAAATCCATTCTTCGTCGGCCGTGCGGCGGAAGTGCTCGACCAACATCTGCTGCGAGTCGACGAGGAGATAATCCGTCAGTGTGGGGATGCTGCGATAGAGCTTGAACTTGTCGCCGCGATCATAGCTGCTGGTTTTCGGTGAGAGGACTTCGATGATCAGAACCGGGTTGAGCAGGGTCAGTCGGTTATCTGTCAGGTGAGGCTCACCGCAATACACGGATATATCGGGATAGGTATCCAGTCCAGACGGCGTACGGACGCGCATATCGCTGTTCATGGGGCGGCAGCCCTTGGTGCTCGGGCGGGCATTCAGAAGCGATGCAATCTGCACGGCTATGGCGGAGTGTTCGAACGTTCCGCCTGTCATGGCAAAGATCTCGCCATTGAAGAATTCGTGCTTGATCTCCGAGGTCTCTTCAAAGGCCAGATATTCTTCACGGGTCATGCGCTGGGCGGCGCTTTGCATCGGATTGCTCCTGGCAGGCAAGGGTTTGTCCGCATTCTAGTGCCTCGCCTCAGAAATACCGAGGCTGCACTTTCATGTCACCCTCAGAATCCGAGCACCGTAGGAGCCCGCTTGCGGGCGAGCAGCTCGCGCGTGGCGGCGAAGATCGCCCGCAAGCGGGCTCCTACCACGCGAGGGTGGCGGGCCGCAGCGTGCGGTCTCGGGAATTGCGCAGTCTTGCACCAGCGCTTCCGCTAGAGGGTGAAACGAGCTAGGCGACCTTGGGCAAGTTCGAGGAAGTTTTTGTGGGGGTTTGCCTTTTGCCTCTGTGGCCGCGCGAACGGGACGGCTGGCCTTGCTCATGGTTCCGGCCAAGGCCCGCCTTCGTGGTACGGGATCGGCGAAGCGAAGATCCCTTGTTATAGCAGAGACCCTCGGGTGACACCATGGGCGACCCCTGCGGGCGCAGGGCTGATCCGTTCAGCGGCCTTTTTCGTTGAGGGTGAAGGGTTGGCGGTCGATCCTCGACTGGGTTGGTGCGCAGGCGAATGCACGCCTCTCGCAGCGGTCGAGACGGCGGCCGCGGAGGCCCATCCCGCACGGCCGTGCCAATGACCGCGCGGCACACGCGGCCCGGTTAGCCCGCGCGCCCAACCCCGCCCCCTCGCACGGCGCCGCGGCCCGTCGGCCCGTAGGTCGGGTTAGCCCCGCGGGGCGTAACCCGACAGCCGGCAATGCGGCTCCGAGGCCCCTGTCGGGTTACGGCGCGCGCAATCCTTTGTCTTACCCGGACCGCCGTGCCAGCGCGCCTAGCCCGACCTACGGGCCGTGCCATCGGCGCAGGCGACGCCGGCGGATCAGAACGGATCCGCCGTGCCTGCGGGCGGGCGAGTCCTTGGAGGCCGAAACGGGGTGGCGCGCTCAGCTCGGCTCGGATCCTGGCGCGGAATCTGCTCGGCTGTAGACACCAAACCGGGATCGGGAGAGGAATGTGGACACCAAAGATCTAATGCCGCGAATCGATACCGTTGAGCGTCCGATGTCCCGGCGCGAGCTGGAACGACGATACCTCAGGTGGGGCGTGGTGACGCAAACGTCACTTCGTGACGAGAATCGGCTCTATCAGGGGACCCGTGGCATCAGCCAACGCAATCGCTCCGCAGGCTTCGTACCCGCGTACCTGAACGAGGCGTCGGGAGAAGCGGTCGAGTCGCGCTTCGCCGATGGTAGCGCGGCGCCGATCCATGTGCTCGATGGCCTGCCCCAAGCCTGGGTCGCCGAGCGCGACGGGCACGGCCACGTCACCAGGACCAACCCCGGGGTTGTCGCCGGCTTCTTGCGTGCCGACCGCTTCTATACCCGGGAGGAGGCGGCGCTCGCGTTGGCGCACTAACTCACTGGTACGGTGCCCGGCACGACGTTGGCTGACGACGATAGGCCCAGACGGCCGGTTGTGAGCGGTCGTTTGGACATCAGGGCGGCTGTCAAGCGCAAGGCCCCCTCGATCGGGACGGATCCGTTCTGCGGCCTTTTTCGCTGAGGGTGAAGGGTTGGCGGTCGATCCTCGACTGGGTGGTGCTCAGGCGAATGCTGGCCGCTCGCAGCGGTCGAGACGGCGGCCGCGGAGGCCCATCCCGCGCGCCCAACCCCACCCCCTCGCACGGCGCCATGGCCCGTCGGCCCGTAGGTCGGGTTAGCCCCGCGGGGCGTAACCCGACAGCCGGCAACGCGGCTCCGAGACCGCTGTCGGGTTACGGCGCGCGCAATCCTTTGTTTTACCCGCACCGCCGTGCCTGCGCGCCTAACCCGACCTACGGGCCGTGCCATCGGCGCAGGCGACGCCGGCGGATCAGAACGGATCCGCCGTGCCCCCTCGTTGCCTCGGGACGTCGAGGCCGCGGCGTCTTCCTTCGCCGCTTGGGGCCTAGCCGGCACGACGCCGGTAGAAGTCGTCCTCGATGGCATCGAGCTCGGTCGACGAAACCTCGGGCCCTGGGGGCGCGGGCGTGACGGCTGCTTCCTGGAGCGGCCCGATCGCCTCTATCGGGGGCCTTGAAAGATTGCCATCCGGGCAGTCTTTCAAGACGGGGCATCCTGGCCCCGCGCGGGCACCTTGGACTTTTCAAGGTGCCCGATCATCGAGTGGGCGTGGACACGGGCGTTGAGGTCGCCATCATCGGGTCGCGACTGGCGTCAACGGAGGTTCCCATCGAGCGGTCGTCGTGCGTCCATGACGACTCGGATGCCACGCGGTCGTGGGAGGCCCTGACACGCAGCCAGCCGGGGGTGCTTGCGGACCCTGTGCGTAAGGCGAGACAGCCAGCGACGCGCAAGAGACGCGCCGAGGAGACGCTGTTCCGAAGATCCTGAGGCGAGAGACTTCCGGGAGACGGGTCTGCTACCCTCGTCCTATGCCCGGCCGCCGGGATCAGTCCCGCCTGGCTGGAGCGGTTGCGCCCGCTGGCGTCCAAGCAGAACCTTCGCGGACCCTTCGCGCGCCTTGCTCAGTCGTCTTGTGCTACGTTGGTTCATCGAAAGGATGGATCCGTCAGGGTGATCGACTCGGTGCTCGACTGACTGAGCAGTCTGTCCTTTCCTTTCCGGTCGCCCAGCCCTGTACGGGATCTGGGTTCCGTCTTTTTTGCCCTTGACCCCGCTACTTGACCCCTGCCGCTGCGAACTGCCTTCCTGTTAGGCTGTTCGTCTACCGACCCGACGAGCCGGCTGGCGCGGTCTGCAAGATGATCCCCCGCGGCATGCGCTCGCGTAACCCACAGGAGGCCCGCGTTCATGTTCAACAAGATTATGGTGCCGGTGGACCTTGCGCATCTGGCGGCGCTGGAGAAGTCCCTGACCGTGGCGGCCGATCTCTCGCGCCACTACGGGGCGGCCCTGTGCTACGTCGGTGTGACCACCTCCCAGCCCAGCGCGGTGGCTCGCACGCCTGAAGAATACGAACTCAAGCTCAGGGCGTTCGCCCACGAGCATGCCCCCGACAGCGGTCATGAGCCCACGGCGCGCGTCTACAAGAGTCACGATCCAGCGGCCGACCTGGACGATATCCTCGTCCAGGCCATCGATGACGTCGGTGCCGACCTGGTGGTCATGGCGACCCATCTGCCCACCCATCTCGATGCCATCATGCCCTCCAATGGGGCCAAGATCGCAAAGCATACCGAGGCGTCCGTATTCCTCGTGCGTCGGGATAGCTCGGGCGACTGAGCGCGCCTCGATACCCCGGCACAAGACCCCTCACTAGAATCAGGCAGCCAAGGGAGAATCTCGTGGAAGAAAAACCAGCAATAGCCCCGGAGGCAGTGCTCGAGTCGGTCGGCGTACCGGCCCCGCAAGGGGCGGCCAATCTGATCGATACCGACTACCAGATCGGTCAGGACAACTATCAGGCCCGTCCGCTCGGGGTGAGTATCGACATCCATGGGGCCGTGTTCGCCGTGTCGTCGCTGATGATCCTGGCCTTCGTGGTGCTGACGCTGGCCCTGCCCGAGCAGGCCACCGCCACCTTCGACGGGGCGAAGAGCTGGATCAACGCCCATGCCACCTGGTTCTATCTGCTGTCGGCGAACGTCTTCGTGCTGCTGTGCCTCGGTCTGATCGTCTCGCCCTTGGGACGCATCCGCATCGGCGGCGCCGAAGCGACGCCGGACTTCTCGCGAATCTCCTGGTTCTCCATGCTCTTCGCGGCGGGGATGGGGATCGGCCTCATGTTCTATGGCGTGGCCGAGCCCTTGACCCACTACGGCACGTCCTTGGCCGGCACGACCCTGGGTCAGGACGGCGTGCGCACGGACTGGGCCCCCCTCGGGGCGGCGGCCGGCGATCCGGAGGCCGCTGCCCGCCTGGGCATGGCCGCGACCCTCCTCCACTGGAGCCTGCATCCCTGGGCCATGTACGCCATCGTGGCCTTGGCCTTGGCCCTCTTCTCCTACAACAAGGGCCTGCCCATGACGGTGCGGTCCATCTTCTACCCGATCCTGGGTGAGCGGGTCTGGGGCTGGCCGGGACATCTCGTCGACATCCTGGCGGTGTTCGCGACCCTGTTCGGGCTGGCCACGTCCCTCGGGTACGGCGCCGAGCAGGCGGCCGCGGGGCTGCACTACCTGTTCGGGATCGGGGATGGGGATGTGACGCTGGTGCTGCTGATCGCCGGCATCACGGCGGTGGCCGTGGGGTCCATCGTGGCCGGCGTCGACAAGGGCGTCAAACGCCTGTCGGAGATCAACATGTTGCTGGCGTTCATGCTGCTGATGTTCGTGGTCTTCGTGGGGCCGACACTCCTCATCTTTACCGGTTTCGGCAAGAACATCGTCGGCTACCTGGCTGAGCTGCCCTTCCTGTCCAACCCCTTCGGACGCGAGGACGTCAACTACAGCCAGGGCTGGACCACCTTCTACTGGGGCTGGTGGATCAGTTGGTCGCCCTTCGTGGGCATGTTCATCGCCCGGGTGAGCCGGGGGCGCTCGGTGCGGGAGTTCCTGATCTCCGTGCTGCTCATCCCCACGACCGTGTCGATCTTCTGGTTCACGGCCTTCGGCACCACGGCCATCGAGCAGGTGCAAGAGGGCTTCGAGGGCGCGGTCTCGGCGGAGCTGCCGTTACAGCTGTTCATGATGCTGGGCGAGCTGCCGCTGGCGGACATCACCTCGTTCATCGGCATCGTGCTCGTGCTCGTGTTCTTCATCACCTCGTCGGATTCCGGGTCTCTGGTGATCGATACGATCGCGGCGGGCGGCAAGATCGATGCCCCCAAGCCCCAACGCGTGTTCTGGGGCGTCATCGAGGGCGCCGTCGCCATCGCGCTCCTGCTGGGGGGTGGGCTGGCCGCCTTGCAGGCGGTGGCGGTGTCCGCCGGCCTGCCCTTCACCCTGCTGCTCCTGGCGGGCTGCTATGCCATCGTCATGGGGCTGCTGAGCGAGCCCCGACCCGGCAAGACCGTGAGGCCTGCTGTCAGCCGCTGAAGGGGGCGGCCAGTGGCCGCCTTTCCTGTTGCCGCGACAGGTCTTCACGCCTCAGCGCCTACATCCAGAGATCGGAAACCGGTGTTTCGGGCGTGAAATGCCGGGCCATCTGGGCCTGGAAGAGCTCCGCCGTGGCCATGGCATCCACCTTGGCGTGATGGGAGGAGTAATGGGGCAGGCCGTAGCGGGCGCGGCTGTCGGCCAGCCGGATGGAGGCGGGCTGGATGCCGAACAGGCGCTTGAGGCCCCGCAGACGGCCCTGGCGTTCCCAGCGCGCCTCCAGCGCCATGGTGTCGATGAGGGGAAACAGGCAATGCTCGCCGTGGTTGGCCATGACGGCGGCATCGAGGAATGGCCGTTCGATGTGACGGTAGTGGACGACCACCAGGCGGTCGGCGAGCTCGGAGAGCAGATCGTCGAGTATGGCGGCGATGGGCGGCGCGTGCTCGACCTCCGAGTGGGTGATGCGATGGAAGGCGATGGATTCCTCGGTCAGCGACTGGGGAGGCTTGACGACCCAGTAACGGCCCGCTGACGGGCGGATGACCCGCAGGTCGAAGGGCACCAGGCCGATGCTGACGATGGCGTGCTCCCGGGGATCCATGCCCGTGGTCTCGAAATCCAATGCCACCAGCGGGACGTCCCCGATGGGGCGCCCTTCTGCCGGCACCCCCGCCGCGTAGAAGCGCTCGAGGGCCGGGGTCTTGCAAACCTCCGCCTGGCGGGCGAAATACTCGGCCCAGCTGGGGAGGCGCTGCTGCTCGCGCGCGCTGAAGATCACGGCCGTCAGCGGCCCGGGCTGGGGTAGCGGAAGCGGAGGAAGTTCTGGGCGTTGTTCACGACCTGGAAGGCCTCCTTGAGATTGTGGCGCTCACTGTCCGAGACCCGTTCCGGCTGGATGGCATTGCTCGGCTCACGGTCGTCCTTGATCTCTTGGGCCTGATGACGCATGCGCACGATGGACAGAAATTCCAGGGCGTAGCTCAACTTGTCGGTCTGTCCGGCGGGCAAGGCCCCTGCCGCGGTGATCTCGTCGAGCCGCTCGAAGCCGTTTTGAGCGCGGGAGCCCACGCCCAGGGCATGGACCCGGATGACATCGTTCAGGGGGGCGATACCGCGGCGTTTGATATTGATGCTGTTGTTATGCCGCCCGTCCTGCTCCAGCACGAAGGTTCGGAAGAAGCCCAGGGGCGGCGTGCGGCCGAGGGCATTGCGCGCCAGGGCGGCGAGGAACCGGGGGCTGGCCTTGGCGCGTGCGGCGATCAGGTCCTGCAATTCCTCCACGAAGTGCTCCTCGCCGTGGACCGCGTCCAGGTCGAAGAAGATGGAGCTGTGCAGCAGTCGCTGCGGATCCGGACTGGCGATCCAGTCGCTGAAGTAGCGCTTCCAGCGGGCGAGGGGCTGGCGCCACGCATCGTTGGTGGCCATCACGTCCCCCTTGCAATAGGGGTAGCCGCAGGCGTTCAACCCGTCGCTGACGCGTTGGGCCAGCTCCCTGAAGTAGTCGTCATGGTGCTTCGGATCGAAGGCGTCGTGGAGCACCATGGCATTGTCCTGATCCGTGGTGATGGACTGGTCGTTGCGCGCGAGGGAGCCGTGCACCATGAAGCAGTAGGGGATGGGGGGCGGACCCAGGTCCGCCTCGGCCAGCTCCACCAGGCGGCGCATCAGGCTGCGGCCGACACTCGACATGGCCCCGCCGATCATCCGTGAGGTGGCACCCTGATCCGCCAGCCGCACGAAGGAGGCCCGGACCTCGGGCGTGAGGCGCGCGAGGGACTTGACCGATGTGCGGTTGAAGATGTTGTTGACCAGATAGGCGCTGTTGTTGGTCTCGTAGCGCACGATGTCCGACAGGTACACGACTCCGACGGGGCGGCGGCGGTGCAGGATCGGCAGTCGCTGAATATTGTTGCGCAACAGGGTCAACATCGCCTCGTTGACCGACTCGTTGGACTGGATGGTGATGACCCAGCCGTGGCCGATACTGGAGAGCGGGGTCTGCGCCGAGGCGCCCTCGGCGACGATGCGCTGGCGCAGATCCTTGTCCGTAATCATTCCCGTGAGCAGCCACGGCCGTCCCTCGGCGTCGGTGAACGCACCCTCCGTATCCTCGTCCGCGCAAGGCTTGATCAAGAGCACCGAGGAGACATCGTTCTCGGTCATCAGGCGTGCCGCCTCCTGCGCGGTGGCGGACTCCTCGATCATGACCGGCAGGCGGGAGATGAGCCGGCGCACCGGCGTGGCGATCATGTCGTTGTTGCGCAGGCTCTGTTCCACCGTGCTCTTGAGCCGCGAGCCGGACAGCTCCACGAAATCGGCGAAATCGTCGTCCGTGGCGCAGAGGCGGTCGAAGACGGGCTTCGGGATCCGATAGAGCAGGGTGTCCTCGATGGCCTGCACCGGAAAACGCACCTGGCGGCCCCGCAGCAGGTCGAGCTGGCCGAAGATATCGCCCTCACCGAGGCGGTTGTGGAGCCGCCCGTTGTGGAGGTACACCTCCACCGCGCCGCTGCGGATATAGGACAGCGCCTGCACCGGTCCATCCCGTTCGGAGATGGTGGTGCCGGCCTTGAAATAGGTGATCTCGACCGCGCCGGCCACCTCGTCGAGGAGATCGTCGGTCAGCCCGTCGAAGGGCGGATGACGGCTGATGTGATCGCGAATCTCCCGGATTTCTGCTTCCATGGTGCTCCGCCCTGTGGATCTTCCGCCCCGTTACAGGGACTGTAGAGGCGCCCTTGGGCGTGGGCAAGCCCGTGGGGGTTCCCCCCAAAGCCCCTGCGCATGCCCCGCCGGCGTCACCGCATCCGTTATCATTGCACCTGGCGTCCCAACAGGAGGGCATTCGGATGGCGTGGTCCGCCCGATAGGGGAGGATTCAAAAATGAGCATTGCGACTCGGCCTCCGGTGTCGGGTTACGCTGAGCCGACCGACGAATGCACCGGCCTTTCGAACCGATGCCGACGTCCACGGCGACTCGCGCCACCGCGGGGCCTGAAACCCGGAGCGTGCGGTGGGCGTGCGAACCGCCCCGATCGCAAAGCGGGTATTGGTGCGGTTCGTTCCTCGCGCACCCCCCACGGCGGACCTTCACGGTAACCGATCTGGAGTACCTGCCATCGAACCCTTGACCGATCTGCCGGACGAGTCGTTCGACGACTCGCTGGACGAAGACGACCTGGACGGACTCCCATCCGGGCCGAGCAAGAGCCAGCTCAAGCGCGAGCATGCCGCCCTCCAGCAGCTCGCCGAACGGCTGGCGGGGATGCCGCGTGCCGAGCTCGAGCGCCTCGGCCTCAGCGAGGCGACCTGGGCGGCGCTCGATGAGACCCCCCGCATCAAGGACCTGCGCGCCCGCAAGCGGCACTGGAAGCGCATCGCCAATCTGCTCGAGCGCGAGGACCAGGCCGCGGTGCGCCTGCTCGTCGAGGAGAAGGACGAGCAGGCGCGTCTGGCGGCTGCCCGCCATCACGAGATCGAGCGCTGGCGCGAGCGCCTGATCGAGGAGGGGGACGCGGCCCTCGCCGAGCTCCTCGATCTGCACCCGGGCATCGAGCGCCAACCGCTGCGGCAGTTGGTGCGCGCCGCCCAACGCGACCTTGGGCGCGGGCGCCCGGATACCGCGCGCAAGCTGTTCCGTTTTCTGCGCGAGGCGTTGGCCGAGCCGTGACCGGGTCGCGAGGCCGGGCATCGATTGATCGACCCCGAATCGCCTGATATTCTGCTGCGTTGCACAATCCGAAGCGAGCGAGTCATGAGCGCCAAGCGACCCGTATTCCTCGATCTGTGGCGGATCAAGCTGCCGGCCACCGGGATCGTCTCCATCCTCCACCGCGTGAGCGGCCTGCTGATGATCGCTGCGGTGCCCGTCGCGGCCGCGCTGTTGGCCCTGTCGCTGGCCGGCCCCGAGGGCTTCGCGGCCGTCGCCGCGCTCCTCGAACACTGGCTGGCGAAGGTCGCCCTCGTGGTCCTGGCCTGGTCGTTGGCGCACCACCTCTTCGCCGGGATTCGCCACCTGTTCCTCGACATCGGCATCGGCCTGGATCGGCCAGTCGCGCGCACCAGCGCCCGCGCGGCGATCACCGTAGCCGTCGCCGCCGTGCTGATCGGCGGGGGGGTGATCCTGCTATGAGCCGCCAAGCCTCCGGCCTCAAGGCCTGGGTCGTGCAGCGCGTCACGGCCCTCTATCTCGCTGTCTTCTTCGTCTATCTGCTGGTCCACTTCCTCGTCGCGCCACCGGCCGACTATGCCGCCTGGCGCGACTGGGTGGCCCAGCCGCTGGTCAGCCTCGGGCTGCTCGTTACGGTGCCGGTCCTGCTGGCCCACGCCTGGGTCGGTCTGCGCGATGTCCTGATGGATTACGTCAAGCCCCTCGGGCTGCGGGTCGGGCTGTTGTCGGCCGCCGCCTTCGTCTTCCTCGCCGCCGGACTCTGGGCGCTGCGGGCGATCCTCCTCGTCGGCCTACAGGGGTAATGTCACGATGCCGATCCCAACACGCCATTTCGATGCCCTGATCCTCGGTGCCGGCGGGGCCGGGCTCAATGCGGCGCTGCGCCTGGCCGGGGCCGACGCCCGCGTCGCCGTGGTCTCGAAGGTCTTCCCGACCCGCTCGCACACGGTCGCCGCCCAGGGCGGCGTCAACGCGGCGTTGGCAAACGTGATGCCAGACAACTGGCACTGGCACATGTACGACACCGTCAAGGGCTCCGACTTCCTCGGCGACCAGGATGCGATCGAGTACATGTGCCGCGAGGCGATCGCCACCGTCTACGAGCTCGAGCACGCCGGCGTGCCCTTCTCGCGGCTCGACGACGGGCGCATCTACCAGCGGCCCTTCGGCGGCCAGAGCCAGAACTTCGGCGGCGACCAGGCGGCGCGCACCTGCGCGGCGGCCGACCGCACCGGGCACGCGATCCTGCACACCCTGTATCAGCAGAACCTGCGCGCCCGCACCCACTTCTTCGACGAATTCTTCGCGATCGACCTGCTGCGCGACGACGAGGGCTATGTGATCGGCGCCCTGGTCCTGGAGATCGAGACCGGCGAGCCGCTGATCATCGCCTCGAAGACGACGCTGATCGCGACGGGCGGCTACGGCCAGGTCTTCCGCACCTCGACCAACGCCTTCATCAACACCGGCGACGGCATGGCGATGGCCCTGCGCGTCGGCGTGCCGCTGATGGACATGGAGTTCTACCAGTTCCACCCGACCGGGGTGGCCGGCAAGGGCATGCTGATCACCGAGGGGGCGCGCGGCGAGGGCGGCTACCTGCTCAATGGCGACGGCGAGCGCTTCATGGAGCGCTACGCCCCGCGGGCGCTCGATCTCGCGAGCCGCGACGTGGTCAGCCGCGCGATCGCGACCGAGGTCCGCGAGGGCCGCGGCTGCGGGCCGAACCGCGACCATGTGCTGCTGAAGCTCGATCACCTGGGCGCCGACGTGGTCCACCATCGCCTGCCCGGCATCAGCGACATCTGCCGGACCTTCGTCGGCATCGACCCGGCGAAGGACCCGATCCCGGTCTTCCCGACCGCCCATTACGCGATGGGCGGGATCCCGACCGATCGCAGCGCCCGGGTCGTCGCGCCGCTGCGCCACGGCCCCGAGGAGGTCGTCCCCGGCCTCTACGCCGCCGGCGAGTGCGCCTGCGTCTCGGTGCACGGTGCCAACCGGCTCGGCGGCAATTCGCTGCTCGACATCCTCGTGTTCGGTCGCGCGGCCGGTCAGGACATCCTGCGTTACCTGAAGGAAAACCCGAACCACCGGCCCCTGACCGACAGCGTCATCGCCCCGGCGATGGCCCGCCTCGAGCGCTGGCAGCGGCGCGGCGACGGCGAGCCGGTCCATGTCGTCAAGGCGGATCTGCGCAAGCTGATGGAGGACCACTGCGGGGTCTTCCGCACCGAGGCGGTCATGGCCGAGGGGGTCGAGAAGCTCGTGGCGCTGCGCGAGCGGGTCGAGGGCGTGCGGCTCACCGACCATAGCCAGACCTTCAACACGGCCCGCATCGAGGCCCTGGAACTCGACAATCTGGTCGACGTCGGCATGGCGACCCTGTGCAGCGCCCTGTTCCGCCAGGAGAGCCGCGGCGCCCACTCGCGGGTCGACTACCCCGAGCGCGACGACCAGAACTGGCTGCGCCACAGCCTCTATTTCCGCGATGGCGACCGGATGGACTCCAAGCCCGTGCGCACCAAGCCGCTCACGGTCGAGAGCTTCCCGCCCAAGCCGCGGGTCTATTGACGGGCCGTGCCCTCGTTTATCGCCGCCGGGCCGGGCTCGCCGCCGGGCCGTCCGGCGGCTCGACTCTCCAGGTATCGGATATGAAACTGAGCGTCTATCGCTTCAATCCCGACACGGACCAGCGGCCCGCGATGCAGGACTTCGAGGTCGAGGTCACGCCGGGCATGATGCTGCGCGAGGCCCTGCTCGAGATCAAGAAGCAGGACGAGACCTTCGCCTTCCGTCACTCCTGCGGCGAGGGCGTCTGCGGCTCGGATGGCATGAACGTCAACGGGCGCAACTGCCTCGCCTGCATCACGCCGCTCGCCGAGCTCAAGGAGCCGATCCTCGTGCGCCCGCTCCCCGGGCGGCCGGTGATCCGCGACCTGGTCGTCGACATGACCCAGTTCTACGACCAGTACAAGGCCGTCAAGCCCTATCTGGTGCGCGAGGACCCGCTCCCGGAGGCCGAGATCCGCCAGACCCCGGCCGAGCGTGACCGTCTCGATGGCCTCTACGAGTGCATCCTCTGCGGCTGCTGCTCGACGGCCTGCCCGTCCTTCTGGTGGAATCCGGAGCGTTTCCACGGCCCGGCGGCCCTGCTCCAGGCCTGGCGCTTCCTCGCCGACAGCCGCGACCAGGCGACCGATGCGCGGCTCGATGCCCTGGAAGGCCCCTACAAGCTGTTCCGCTGTCATAGCATCATGAACTGCGTCGAGGTCTGCCCGAAGGGCCTCAATCCGACCCGGGCGATCGGGCGGATCAAGGACCTGATGCTCGAGAAGGGCGTGTGAGCACCGCAACCGCCGACGACCGCGAACTCCAGCGGCTGCGCTGGCAGTGCCGGCGCGGGATGCTCGAGCTCGACCTGCTGCTCGATGCCTTCCTCGAGCGCGGCTGGGGCGACCTCGACGAGGCCGGCCGCCGCGCGTTCGAGCGGCTCCTCGGCTTTCCGGACCAGGTGATCCTCGACTGGCTGATGCAGCAGGCCGTGCCGGCCGACGCAGTGCTGCGGGACCTGGTCGCGCGGATCCTGGCCGTCGTCATCCCGCCGCCCCCGCGGCCCTGATCGGCCGGCGCTCGAGCCGTAGGTCGGGGCAGCGTAGCGTAGCCCGCGAGGTGGCGGCCTGTTTCACGGTAACCGAGGTGCAGCTGGATGGTGTCTTTCTCCGGCACCTTGGACGATCCCAGTTATCCTTCCAGCCGATATCGAAGCTGACAATACCGTCTAGGGTTCGGTCAGTCGTCGTGCGTTAGCTTGTGCCCCAGGTCGCGGCCGGTGATGGCCGTTCCCGTTCCACGCGATATCAGGAGCACAGGCCGATGATCACTTCCTCTTCCCTCGAGTCGCTCGGTTCGATCGGGCGCCGCCGGGTGCGCCCTACGGGCGACCAGCGTCGTCGTCGCGTCGCGCCACTGGTGAGCCAACTGGCCACCGGGCGCGGCATCCACCAGGTGGACCGGCAGTGTGAATGCAATGGCGAGTGTGACCTCTCGATCGAGGAAATCATTGCCGCCTATGTGGCGAGCCAGCCGTCTCAGCTCTACCGTGGCGGTGCTTGACGGGGATGCAATACGCGTTGCCGGCCTTAGGGGGCAAGACGTTCCCCCGGTCGCGTCCGGGGAAAATCGCGTGAGCCTCACTCGATGAAGCGCAAGTCGGCGCCTTGCAGACTGCGTCCGCGCCGGCTGTGATCTGTTGAACTGCCGGGTTACCGTGGAAGATGCACTTTGATTTTTCCGGGTTTTGTCGGTCCTGCATGCTCGTTAGCGCGGCGTAACCTGACATTTCGGCGCCGCCTGTCGGGTTACGGCGCGCCTACCCCGACCTTGCCGTGCCGGTATTCGCCGAGGCCGTCGGGTTAGCGCAGCGTAACCCGACAGCGAAGGCTAAGGCCGCCTGAGCGCGACCTCGTACTCGTTCCAGACGGCATCGGCTGAGACCGCCACCAGGCCCTCGCTACGGGCCTGAGCGATGATCAATCGGTCGAAGGGATCTTCGTGTATGCCCGGAAGCCGCCCCGTCTCGATGGCATGCGTGTCGTCGATCGGCAGGAACGAAGCGCCCGCGGCAAGGGTTTGATCGCGGAAGGTGACGGGGTCGACCGAGAGCTTTCCCAGGCGATGCTTGATCGCCACCTCCCAAACGCTGGCCACGGAGACCAGGCAGGCGGTGTGCGCCATCTGCTCCCGCGTATCCTGCCGCAAACGCGCATCGCCCAGCAGCCACCACAGCATGACCTGGGTGTCGAGCAGCAGCTTCATGAGTTTTTGAAAAGCTCGGCGACTTCAGCGTCCGCCTGTTCGCCGAAGGCCGCATCCACATCGTCGAACCGCCCGGCCAGCACCCCCCAATGGCGCAGGCCTGGAGCGGCCACGCACGGCACCAATCGGACTTGGGCCTCGCCATGGTTGGCGATGATGACTTCCTCACCGGAGACGGCGGCCTTCACCAGCTTCGAGAGCTGATTCTTGGCTTCGAGCATATTGACTTGCACGACGAATCCTCCGTTTGGATCGCCCTATTCTAGCTAAGCTGGCCAACGTGGCCAACCATGCCGGTCTGGAGTCGGCGATCGGAATGCCGCCGTCGGGTCAATCTGTGTCGGGCCGCTCGGGCGGTGTGGCTGGCCGTCGGTCATCCCGCCGGCGACCCTCCAGGGCCGCGCGCAGCAGCGCTGCGGCTCGGTAGGGGCCGTGGATCAGCTTGCCGTAGGGCAGGGTCGCGAAGAGGCCGAGGACGCTCCCGAGATGCAGCGCGAGCAGGAGGCCCATCCCCGCGGTCTCGCGCAGCGCAAGAAGGAGCAGGCCGCTCGCGGCGACGGCGAAGAGCTGGGCGAGGAGGACATAGTCCCCGGCCAGGGTCTCGGCGGCCGTCGGCGCCGGGTCGGCGCGGTGCTTGGCCCGCAGCAGCCCGCCGATCCCCACGAGCATGGCGACCCCGCCGAGCGTGCCGAGCAGCACCGGGGCGCTCGCGAGCGGGTAGGGCGCCAGCCGGCCGAGCAGGTGGTGGAAGAGGGCGGCGGTCGCGGTCGCGGCCAGGCAGAGCAGGAGGCCGTAGAAGAGGGTCAGGTGGGCGATCCGCCGGCCCTGCGTGAAGGACCCGTCGCGGTCGTTGCAGCCGGGGCCGCCGCCGTCGAGGTGGCGCAGCGTCAGCAGGTCGCGTGCGGCCGTGAGCAGCGCCCGCCGCCGCGTCACGGCCGGCGCGTGCGGTGCGATGTCGCGCCAGAAGCGGGCCAGGCCGATGGTCGCGGCGAGCAGCGCCCAGCCGAGCGTAAGTGTCGCGACCGCCGTCATCACCCCCCAGGGGATCACCGCGTAGAAGGCCCCGGCCTCGCGGTGGACCGCGAAGAGCCGTTCCCAGGGCACCCAGAGGAGCGTCAGCACCGGCAGGAGCAGGGTCATCGCGAGCGCGATCGTGGCCGTCGCAGTGGCCTCGCCGGTCCAGCGCCCGAGGGTCCGCGGCCAGGTGTAGCGCCGGTAGGTGCCGGTGCGCACCCGGGCCAGCGTCGCCGGGACATTGATCGCGAACGGGTGGGGCGGGGCGTACTGGCACGCATACCAGCAGGCGCGGCAGTTGTGGCAGAGGTTGGCCAGGTAGTCGAGGTCGGCCCGCGCGAGCGACGGGCAGCGCTCGAGCGCCGGGAAGACCGGACAGAGGCCGGTGCAGTAGCCGCAGACGCGGCACAGGGCCATGACCCGATGGCCCTCGGCGAGGGCGGCGTCGCTGGCGGGTGTCGTCATCTCAGTGGCCGGTGCGGGCATGGCGGGCGGCCTGCGTCCCGGCGATACGGCCGAAGACCGCGCCGATGGTCAGCCCGGTGCCGGCCAGATAGCCGGTGCCGAGGATCGCCGGCGCCATGATGGCCCCGGCGGCGAAGAGGTCCGGGCAGGTGCGCCCGTCGGTGCGCAGGACCCGCGCCTGCGGGTCGACGCGCAGGCCGTGGCTGGTGCCCGTGATGCCCGGGGCCATCGGGTAGGCGGCGAACGGCGGTGCGGCGAGCGGCTGCGCGAACCGCGACTTCGGCGGGGCAAGCCCCAGGGTGTGCTCGGCCCCGGCCCCGGCCTGCTGCACGGCCCGGTTGTAGTCGGCGACCGTCGCGGTCAGCACCGCCGGGTCGAGGCCCAGGGCCGCGGCCAGGTCGGCGATGGTCTCGGCCTCGATCGCCGGGTAGATCGACGGCGTCGTGCGGGTGCGGCCTTCGGCATCGAGGATCAGGAAGGCGCGCTGCCCCGGGCAGCGGGCGACGAGGCGACCCCAGGTCGAGTAGCGGCGCGGGCTGATCTCGGCCCCCTCGTCGTGGAAGCGTCGGGCGTTGCGATCGACGACCAGCCCCCAGGGCATGCCATCGACGCGGGTGACGATGCCGCCGTCGGCCGCCGGCGAGCGGGCGTCGATGGCGACCAGATGGCAGGCCCCAGGCTCGCCGGCCGAAGCGGCGCCCTGCGCGAGCAGCGCGCGCAGGGGCGCCCCGCTCGCGAAGGGTGTGCCGCGCACGATCAGGTCCGGTGCGGCCTCGCCCCAGGTCTCGGCGAGCCAGTCCGGGTTGGCCTGGTAGCCGCCGCAGCAGAGGCAGACGGTCCGTGCCCGTGCCTCCAGCGTCCGCCCGTCCTGGCGCAACGAGACCCGACGCGGCGAGGGGCCGTCGAGCGCCAGCGGCAGCGCCTCGGTGTCCTGGTGGATCGCCACCCCGAGGCGCGCGGCGCGGGCGGCCAGGGCGTTGATCGCCGCCGTGCCGCCGCCGAGTAAGAAGGCGGTCTTGCGCGACCAGGGCAGGGTCCCGCGGGCCGGCTCCTCGAAGTGCACGCCCTGGGCCGCGAGCCAGTCCGGCAGGTCCAAGGAGCCCTCGGCCAGGCACCGGGCGAGGGCCGCGTCGCCGTGCCCGCCGCTCGCCGTGCAGAGCTCGTCCAGGAACTCGTCGCTCGGGTAACGGTCGGGGAAGAGCCGCGACGGGGTCGCGTGGGCGATGCGCAGGTTGCGCGCGTGGCGCGCGTTGCCACCGCGCAAGTGCGCCGGTGCGGCGTCGACGAGGCGCACGCCGGCCCCGGCCTCGCGCGCGGCGATGGCCGCGCAGTAGGCCGCGATGCCCCCGCCGATGACGAGGACATCGTCGACGGGCCAGGGGGCCGGCGGGGGGCGCGTGGATCCGGACATGGCCGATTCGACCGCGGCGGGCGGGCCCGGTTGCGCCGCCGGCCTCGGGGCGGTGCCGATCACCGTGCCAGCGCGAGCAGGCGGTCCAGGTCGATGTCGGCCTCGAGCCGCTCGGCCAGGGCGTCGAGGGTCGCCTCGATGCGGCCCTCGTGATCGGCGAGGTGCCCGGCATGGCCGAGGCCAGCGAGCCAGTGATGGCGAAAGCCATCGGCACCGAATAGGCCGTGGATGTAGGCGCCCATGACGCGGCCATCCGGCGATACCGCCCCCTCGCGGCGGACCTGGCCCTGCTCATCGAGCAGCAGCCAGGGCCTCTCCAGGCCCGGACCGGCGGTGCGGCCCATGTGCATCTCGTAGCCCGTCACTCGTTGGCCGCTGCGCCGGTCGAGGGCGTCGAGCTCGACCAGTCGCTTGTCGGGGCCGATCTCGGTCTCGATGTCGAGGAGCCCGAGGCCGCGGCTCTCGCCGGGTGGCCCTTCGATGCCCAGCGGGTCGCGGATCCTGCGCCCGAGCATCTGGAAGCCGGCGCACAGCCCGACGACCCGCCCGCCGTGGCGCAGATGGCAGCGGATGTCGCGATCCCAGCCCTCGGCGCGCAGCCGTTCGAGGTCGGCGCGCGTCGCCTTCGAGCCCGGCAGCAGGATCAGGTCGGCCGCGCGCGGCAGCGGTTGCCCCGGCGGCACCCAGCGCACGGCGATGCCGGGTTCGGCGGCGAGCGGGGTCAGGTCGTCGAAGTTGGCGATCCGCGGTAGCCGAGGCACGGCGACGATCAGCCCGGCGTCGCCGTCCGTCGTCGGCCGATCGAGGGCGAGCGAGTCCTCCGGCGGCAGGCCCTGGGCACCGGTGAACCAGCCGACGAGGCCGAGACACGGCCAGCCGGTCGCGCCGGTCATGTCGTCGCAGGCCGGCGCGAAGACGGCGGGGTCGCCGCGGAACTTGTTGACCAGAACGCCGACGACGCGCGCTCGCTCGCTCGGGCACCACAGGGCGTGACTGCCGAGGACGGCCGCCGTGACGCCGCCGCGCGAGTCGTCGCCGAGGAGGACGACCGGCAGGCCGGCGGCCTCGGCGAGGCCCATGTTCGTGATGTCCTGGGCGCGCAGATAGCGCTCGGCGCCGCTGCCGGCCCCCTCGACGAGGACCAGGTCGGCCTCCCCGGCGAGGTGCTCCAGGCTCGCGAGCACCGTCGGCATCAGGCTGGGTTTGAGCGCCTGGTAGGCGCTCGCCGAGAAGGTGCCGAGCGGTCGGCCGCGCAGCACGACCTGGGAATCCAGGTCGCTCTGGGGCTTGAGCAGCACGGGGTTCATGTGCACCGAGCAGGGCGCGCGGCAGGCGCGCGCCTGCAACGCCTGGGCGCGGCCGATCTCGCCGCGCGGCGCGGCCCCGTCGGGCCCCGGCGAGCCGTCGCCGTCGACGGTGACGGCGGCATTGTTGCTCATGTTCTGGGCCTTGAACGGGCGCACCCTCAGGCCGCGGCGGGTATAGGCGCGGCACAGCCCCGCAACGAGCAGGCTCTTGCCGACGTCGGCGCTGGTGCCCTGGACCATCAGCAGGCGGGCGCGGCGGGGCGGTCGGGTGGGGGCTTCGTCTGGCATCCGGGAGTGAAGGGCATCGGGCGGGAGTCGGGTCTCGATGGGCGGCATTGGACAACGGTCGGTGGGCCGATGCAATGGCCGGGATGTGCCGCGCCGGTCTTTGGGCCGGATTTCCGATTGGTCCAAACCCTTGCGGTCCTCGATACTCGCCCCGAGAGAGTCGAATCACCGCCCGACGGCGTAGCGGGGCGGGTCCAGTGGAGACGATCGATGAACGAGCGGGCGAGCCACGATACCGATTTCCATGCCTGGGCGATCCAGAATGCCCGGCTATTGCGAGAAGGCGCCTTCACCGAGCTCGATGTCGAGAAGATCGCCGAGGAACTCGAGGCCATGGGTGCAAGCGAGCGTCGGGAGCTGTTGAATCGCCTTCAGGTGCTGCTCGTCCACCTGCTGAAGCACCAATACCACCCGGAACGGCGCGGCAAGAGCTGGCTGTTGACGATCAACCATCAGCGCACCGCGATCGAGCGGCTGCTGGAGCAGTCGCCGAGCCTGCGGCGGATGCTGGACGAGGAGATCATCGAACGGGTGTACGGCAAGGCGGTGCGCGATGCCGTGATCGATACGGACCTCGAGCGACACCTGTTCCCGGTCCGTTGTCCCTATCGGTTGGCGCAGATCCTCGACGAGGATTGGCTGCCCGAGGCCTGAGGGTCCGAACCGCGTTGGTAGGCCCCATGTGTCCGGGGGCCGCGCGCGCCTGCGCAGTCCTGTCTCGTCTTGCGATGAGGTGGCAGGGCCGGAGGAGGCGTCGAGCGACGGCCGGCGTCGTGTCAGGCCGGTCGCGGCGGTGTGCCGTCGCGGCCCGTCGTCCCATCGCCAGGGTTTGGCGCCAAGGGACAGGCGCAGCGGACCAGGGTGCCGCCCTGGGCGGGCCGCTCGATCGTCAGCTGGCCGCCGATGATGTTGGCGCGGTAACGCATGATCGGGATGCCGAGGCCCGCACCCTCGGCCTTGACCGGGCGGATGCCGGTGCCGTCGTCGTAGACGGACAGGACGAGATCCTGCCCCTCCGCGCCGAGCCGGATCTCGATGTGCCGAGCCCCGGCGTGTCGGATGGCGTTGTGCACGGCCTCTTGAGCGATCCGATACAGGTGGGTGGCCTGCATCTTGTCGCTGACCCTGCCGGCGCGTCCGGTCGAGAACCGGCAGACGCTCTCCGAGCGCCGCTCGGCGCCCTCCGCGAGGTCGGTGAGGGCCTCGACCAGGCTCTGGGGGTCGATCTCGATCGGGGCGAGCCCCCTGGCCAGGGCGCGTGTCTGTGCCAGGGTATCCCGCAGGTGGCTGACCAGCTCGGCGGCGATCTTCGCCTCTTCCGGGCACTGGGCCGCGACGAGACGGCGCTCGACGCTGGTCGCGAACATGGCAATGCCGGTCAACTGCTGGCCGATCCCGTCGTGAATCTCGCAGCCGATCCGTTCCTGTTCGGCGGTGCTCGCGGCGATGATCTGCTGTTCGAGCGCCTCGCGCTCGCTGACATCGCGGATGAGGGCCACGTGGAGGTCGAGGTCGTCGATCGCGCTGACCCTGATCTCCATCGGGAAGAGGGTGCCGTCGTGGCGGCATCCGGTCATGATGTGGGCGCGAGTGCATCGGCGCAGGCACTGGGCGAGGCGGATGCAGGTCGAGCAGTCGGGACAATCGCGGCAGTTCGGCGGCAAGAGCAGGCGCAGGTCTTGGCCGATCATCTCCGTCGCGGGCTGTCCGAATATCTGCTCGGCCGCCGGATTGCCGCTCCGGATCCGGTCTTCGTCGTCGAAGGTCAGGATGGCGTCCGCCGCGTTATCGACGATGGCGCGCAGCGACTGCTCTTGCTCGTAGAGGCTGGTCTCCAGCGCCTTGCGCTCGGTGATGTCGTGCACCAGGGCCAAGAAACCCGCGATGCGGCCGTCGTCCCCTTGCTGCGGGACATAGATGACATCCATCGCGCGCGTCCCATCGGGCAACGCAAGGGTCGCCTCGTAGCGCTGTCGCTCGCCGGCCAATGCCTTGTCGATATGGGGCTTGGCGATCGCATAGTTATCCGCCCCGAGCACCGCGCTCACGGTGTGCCCGAGGATCTCGTCCGCGGGCAGGCCGAATGCCTGTTCGTAGAGCCGGTTGACGTAGCGATAGACCTCGTCGGTGTCGACATAGGCGAACATGGCCGGCACATTGTCCGCCAGGGTCCGCAGTTCTCCTTCGCGCTGGGCGAGTTCGGCCGTACGTTCGGCGACGCGCTGCTCGAGCAGCCGGTTCATCTCCTGCAATCGGTGCTCGCTCTCGCGCAGCAGCCGCTCGGCCTGAATGCGGTTGGTAATGTCGATGAAGGTGATCGCGACCCCGTCGATGCGCTTGTCCTGGGTGCGGTAGGGTTGAATGCGGCGCAGGAAATGACGGCCGTCGTCGGAGCTTACCTCCTTCTCCAGGGGCGCGAGCTGCTCCAGCACCGACTCGGCATCTTCCAAGACTTGCGCGTCATCGAAGTTTGGCGAGAAATCGGCGAGCGGCCGGTCGATGTCCGTGGCGCGCAGGTTGAACAGTCGCGCGGCGGGGGGCGTGAACAGTTTGATGCGCATGGTGCTGTCGAGAAAGACGGTCGAGATGTTCGTATTGCTCAGCAGGTTGTTGATATCGTTGCTGCTGCGTTCCAGCTCGGCGAGTTTCTCCTCGAGCTGGCTGTTCACGGTCGAAAGCTCCTCGTTCAGCGACTGGAGCTCTTCCTTCGAACTCTCGAGCTCCTCGTTGGCGGACTGGAGCTCTTCGTTCATCGACATCACTTCTTCATTCGATGCCTTGAGTTCTTCATTGGAGATCTCCAATTCCTCGATCGTGCCTTGCAGGTCCTCGCGAACCGTCTTGAGTTCCAGTTCGAGCTGCCGCACCACGGACGACTCGTCTGCGGTCTCGCGTTGCATGACCACCTCGGGGCAGGCCTCGGCACCCGAGGTCCGATCGGCGAAGATCACCAGCAATAGCCCTTGGTCGCCATGGGAATCCGGCACCGGTCGGACCCGCACGTCGACGGGAACGTAACCGCCGTCGCGCTTGACGACGGCCTCCTCGAGCGAGACCGTCACACGATCGCGCAGCGCCTTGTGGCAGGCCTCGCGCAGTCGGGTGCGCAGGCCGTCGCGGGCCATGGCCATGAGGTCGCGACTCGGCTCCCCCGTGGGCTGGTCCAGGAAACGCATCGTCGGACCGTGGAAATAGAGGATCTGGTTGTGGCGGTCGACGAGCACGGCGGCCCGGTCGCAGTCCTCCAGCAGCAACCGCTGGGCTAGGGTCGCGAGGCGCGTCGACGGAACGGTCGCCTCCTCGGGCGGGGCCGTCAGGGTGCCTGGCCCTTGCGACGCGCCGCCGTTTGGAATCTCCGGGATGTTGCGCCGCATCGCGTCTACGCGTCGAAAGAGCCGCCACTTCTTCGAGACCGTCTCGAAGAGATCGACCTGCCGCCCGATCGATTCCGACGGGCCCAGGAGCAGATGGCCGCCCTCCTTGAGTGCGAAGTGGAAGAGGGCGATGACCTTCTGTTGGAGTGGCGGTTCGAGATAGATCAGCAGGTTGCGGCAGCTGATCAGGTCGAGCCTCGAGAACGGGGGGTCGCTGATCAGATTCTGCGACGCGAAGGTGATCGTCTCGCGCAGCCGCTTGCTCACCTGGTAGCGGTGTTCGTCGACACGGACGAAGAAGCGTTCCAGTCGCTCGGCACTCAGGTCGACGGCGAAGCTCTCGGGATAGATGCCCTGGCGGGCCGTCTCCAGCGCCTCCTCGTCGATGTCGGTGGCGAAGATCTGGAGGTTGTGCGGACGCTGGCGCCGCAGAAAGGCCTCCATCAGCAGGATGGCGATGCTGTAGGCCTCCTCGCCGCTCGAGCAGCCCGGGATCCAGACACGGATGGGGATGTCCGGGTCTGCCTGCTCCACCAGGGGCGCGATGACCTCTTGCGCCAAGAGTTCATAGGCGTCCGCGTCGCGGAAGAAACCGGTCACGCCGATCAGCAGGCTCTGCAATAGCCGCTGTGGCTCTGCGGCATCGGCGCGCAGCCGTTCGAGATAGTCGCCGAGCCGATCCGCCTGGCAGATGCGCATGCGGCGCTGCACGCGGCGCATCAGCATCCGCCTGCGGTAGCCGCGTAAGTCGTACCGGGTGCGGACCCGCAAGAAGGCCAGGATCCGGTCGAGCTCGTTGGGCTTGCCAGCCGCCTCCGGCCGGTGCTGGCGGTCCGTCTCGCGGCTGCCGCGGGCGGCATACTGGATCAGCGTCTCGGCCATGGCCTCTGGACTGAGCACATAATCGGGCGAGCCGTCGGCGATGGCGTTGCGAGGCATCTGGTCGTACTCGGCGCTCTCGGGCTGCTGGACGACGGCCAGGCCGCCTCGCCCCCTGATCGCCTGAAGGCCGAGGGTGCCATGGGTGCCCGTCCCCGACAGGACGACGCCGATCGCCCGTTCCCGGTACGCATCCGCGAGCGAGCGCAGGAAGAAGTCGATGACTGTGGACTGGCCGACGGACGCGGGCGGTGTCGACAACCGCAGCGTGCCCCGTTCGATCGACAGATAGCGGTTGGGCGGGATCACGTAGACCTGGTCGGCCTCGATGGCCTGGCCATCCTGCGCCTCGGTCACCGGCATCGCGCTGTGCTTGGCGAGCAGCTCGACCAGGAGGCTTTCGTGATGGGGATCCAGATGCGGCACCAGCACGAAGGCGAGGCCCGTGTTCGGCGGCGTCGCCTGCAGCAGGCGCTTGAAGGCCGCGAGCCCCCCGGCCGATGCGCCGACACCGACGACCGCGCGGCAGGGGCGCCGCGCCCCTTGTTCGGGGAGGCCGCTCGGGCGGTCGTCCGCGTCGGCCCCTGGGGTGTCGCCGTCTTGCGAGTCGATCATTCCCGGCGGTCCTCTTGGCCCGCCTCGAGCGCCCACTGCACCGCGCAGCGGGTCAATTCGGCGCCGGATGCCAGGTTGAGTTTTCGTTTGATCTTCGCCCGGTGGGCCTCGACGGTCTTCACGCTCAGGTGCAGCCGCGCGGCGATCTGGGATGCGCTGAGACACTGGCCGAGCAGGCAGAAGACCTCGAGCTCGCGGTCGCTCAGATCATGGACGGAGGCCGCTCCCGCCAGCGGCGGGTGTTTGGCGGAGAGCCGCTCCAACATGAGCTCGGTCATGCGTTCGCTCAGGTAGATCCGACCGGACAGGATCACCCGGATCGCCCCGACGACCTGGGTGGCGGCCGCGTGCTTATCGAGGTAGCCCTTGGCGCCGGCCGCGAGTGCGCGTTGCGCGAATAGGGATTCCTCGTGCATCGAGCAGACGAGGATGCCCACGAGGCCTGGCGCCCCCGCCAGCCGTTTCACCAGCTCCAGACCGTTGCCGTCCGGCAGCGATAGATCGACGATGACGATGTCGGGCGTGTCGTCGCGAACGAGACCCAAGGTATCGTGAATACTCCCTGTCTCCCCGCACACGAGGAGATCGGGCTCGTCGTCGATCAGGGCCTTGATCCCCGCCCGCACCAGAGGATGGTCGTCGACGATCAGGATGCGATGCCTGCCCCTGGACTGCGCGCTCTGGCCAGCGTCCATGGACCTTCGTTGCTCCGCTGATGCCTAGTGAGTGTTCCCGAGCCAGAGGAGCGGCGATCCCCTCATTCACCTCCCTGCCCCCTGTCTTGATAATAGCAAACGGCACGAGTGTGGCGCTGATCGCCGAGCGCGTCCAATCGAAGGACAAGCCGTGCGGATTCGTGCCGGGCCACGAACTCGACGATTGGCTCGAGGCCGAGCCTGAGCCCGACGACCAGGTGCCGCGGTCAGGGATCCCATCCCGGTCGCGCGCCGCGTCGAGCCCTCCAAGAAGCGCGTTGACGGCGATCTTTCATGGTGCTGGCAAGGGACGGGATTTCTGGTCCGTCTCGTGTCCCGCCGGTTTGCCGGGCGGACATGGCGGGCCTTCTCTCGACCCGCCGCGGGCACCTCGAGTTTTCCAAGGCGCCCTTCAGTCAGCGGAAGCGACCGAGAGGAGGGCGGTCGGAAACCTAGTGCAAGACTGCGGAATGCCCGAGGCCGCGCGTCGCTGTCTGCAATCCCCGCGTGGCGCGTGGTAGGAGCCCGCTTGCGGGCGATCTGAGCGACGATTCAAGGACAGCCGGTCCATCTTCTGGGAACTACGAAACACGCGAAAGGGCCGAACTGACACACAAGAATCTGCCGTCTTTTCGCGACCTTCGTGTATTTCGTGGTTTCTTGTCGTCTTCGCGCTTGTGTCGTTTGTTTCTGAACCCTTCCTTGGCCGCCACGAGCGCGTCGTAGTCGCCCGCAAGGGGGCACCTATCGGTGCTCGCATCCTAGGGCGACATGAAAGCGGCCTCGGTATATTTCCGGAGCGAGGCACTAGCGCAGCACTTCAGAAATCCCGAGGCTGTTCGTTGTCGTTGTCGAGATTCGCAAGCCGACAACGACAACGATCTGAGACGGTCTCGGAACATCTGCACTGTTGCACTAGGGTGCGGTGAGCTGGCGAACCGCGCCGCTCGCATAGCCGGTAGGGTAGCGGTTCGTTCCTCACGGCACCCTGCACAGCGGACCTTCAGGATAACCCGATGCCCGCGTCGGAGGCGGGCCGCCCCTCGTCAGCCAATGATCGCCGATCTTCGCTCGGCGCCGGCCGAGCCAGCTGCCGTCAGGCGGCCCCCTTCTTCTGCCAGTCGATGGCGTGCTGCTCGAGCAGCCGGTACAGGGTCACCCGCGAGATGTCGAGGCGCCGCGCGGCCTTGGAGACATTGTTGCTGACAGTGCCCAGGGTCGTCTCGATGATCTCGCGCTCGGCCTTGGCGCGTGCCTCGGCGAGCGTCATCAGGGCGCGGTTGGGGGTGTCCTTGTCGAGGCCGAGGTCGCGAGGTCGGATCAGATCGCCCTCGCACATGACCACGGCCCGTTGGATGCGGTTGATCATCTCGCGGACGTTGCCGGGCCAGGGGTGGGTGCGGATGGCGTTCAGCGCCTGCTCGGAGAAGCCCTTGACGTTGGGTCGGATGGCCCGGGCGGTCTCGCGCAGGAAATGGGTCGCGAGCAGCTCGATGTCCTCGCCGCGCTCGCGCAACGGCGGCATCTCCAGGTGCAGGACGTTGAGTCGGTAGTAGAGGTCCTCGCGGAAGCCCCCCTCCTCGACGGCCTTCTCCAGGTCGACATGGGTGGCCGCGATGACGCGCACGTCGAGGGCGATCGGGCCCGAGCCGCCGATGCGATCGATCGTCTTCTCCTGCAGGAACCGCAGCAGATTGACCTGGAGGTCGAGCGGCAGATCGCCGATCTCGTCGAGGAACAGGGTCCCGTTCTGGGCCGCCTCGATGCGCCCGACGCGGCGCCGGTCGGCGCCGGTGAACGAGCCCTTCTCATGGCCGAACAGCTCGGTCTGGATCAGCTCTTTCGGGAGGGCGGCGCAGTTGACCGCGACGAACGGGCCATCGGCCCGCGGGGAGAGCCTGTGTATCGCCTGGGCGGTCAACTCCTTGCCGGTGCCGCTCTCGCCGCGGATCATGACATTGAGGCCGATCGCGCCCACCTTCTGGATCGCGCCGAACAGCCGGCGCATGCCGGGGCTGTGGCCGACCATGCCGAACTGCATCGCGCGATCGGCCGCCGGGCGCAGGCCATGGCAGCCGATGCGCGCCATGCCGTAGGCGTGGCCGAGGGTGATCGACAGGCGCTCCGCATCGACCGGCAGGGTGTGGTAGTCGTAGAAGTAAGTCGTGATCATGCGGGCGATCGGCGGCGAGGCGACCGCGGCATTCGAGACCAGCGCCACCCACTTGACCTGATTCCCACCCCTGTTGAGCTCGTTGAGGGACTCCAGGTAGCGACGCAGCGTCGCCGGATCGAGCTGCGACTCGTCCAGGTGGACCAATCCGACGGAAAAATCCTGCTGTTTCGGAAGCGCCACACAGTCGTCGGAAGCCGTAATGTCGTGTACGACCCACCCGTGGCGGGCGAGCTCGAGCGGGAGCGCATCGGTCATCTCCGGCGACCCGAAACAAAGCAGGGGGCGCGGGGTTGTGTTCATGGTCTACGGCTCTCTGCAAGTACCAGGATCCCGCGTTGAAGGATGTGACGGCGGGTTCGTTTGCGCGGCTCGAGGGGCCTCGAAAACCGGCCTTCCTCCCTATTGCAAGGATCCCCCATGGTCACTTTCATTGTGAAAAGCGCCGGCCCTTAGGGGAATGAGGGGCCCGCCCAGCCGGGTGTAGGTGACGGCACTATCCTGGGCTAGGGGTTTCCCTGATGGGCGCCGTCATCCGCAACGCGGGCGCCGTCGCTCACCGGGGCCGCGGGGGCTCGATCAATTGCGCTGAGCATCGTCTGCCGAGAAGACCCGTGAGCGGTGGACGGCAGCCGTCCGATGGCGGCATCGCCGCCATGTGGAAGGACGTCGGATTCCGGCTGGGATCGCACCGCGAGGGAGGGACGCGAAGCGAAAATGCGATTTCCGCTTCGCTTCAGGTGCTGCTCGTCCACCGGCTGAAGCACCAATATCGGCCGGAACGGCGCGGCAAGGGCTGGCTGTTGACGATCAACCATCAGCGCACCGCGATCGAGCGGCTGCTGGAGCCGTCGCCGAGCCTGCGGCGGATGCTCGACGAGGAGATCATCGAACGGGTGTACGGCAAGGCGGTGCGCGATGCCGTGATCGAGGCGGCCTCGAGCGACACCTGTTCCGGGTCCGTTGTCCCGATCGGTTGGCGCAGATCCTCGACGAGGATTGGCCGCCCACTGCTCCGGGCCCGGAAAAACGGCTTATGCTTGCGGCCATGGTAGGGCGTGACAGGACCGCATGATGATCGACATTCGCCTGCTCCACCAGGGATCGGTGGTCTTCGGTGTGTTCTCCGGCGTCATCCGCGACGGGCCCTTGCTGGATGCCTATGGCGCCGTCACCCGTCACCCCGAGCTGCGTGCGACACGGGATGAGATCCTGGTCGTCGCGCCGGGAACGAAGCTGCTCATCAGCTTCAGCGCCTATGCGCAGATCGCGGATTGGGCAAGCACCAGTCCGCCCGGGCACGCCGTGCACGTCCGCACGGCTGTCGTGGGCGACCACGTAGAGCTCCTTACCAACGCGAAGATCTACGAAAGCGCAGTCCAGCAGCGGGAGCAGCCCGCGGAAACCGTGCGGTATTTCGATGAGCTGTCAGCCGCCCTGCGCTGGCTGGAGCGGGACGACATGCTCGAGGAGCTTGGTGCCCTCCTGCCCGTCGCCGGCCCCCCGGCCCCCGGAGCGAAAGACGCCTTCGACCATGTGCATTACGCAGATCTTCACGACATCCTCGCCTACACCCCACTGGTGCTTTTCGAGGGTTTCATGGCGCAGGGCGAGGGCTTCAAGGTGCTGTATGTCAGCGAAGCGTCGAAGAAGGTGCTGGGCTTTCCCGCCGAGGAGCTGGTCACGAGCATCGTGCCGCTGAAGGACCGGCTTTCGCCCGAGGACCGGGAGCGCCTGGCGCACTTCCTACCGGAGAAGCAGCACCAAGACGAAGGCCGAGTGCTGAAGATCGAGTTCCCTATCGGCACCCGACCGACGGCGCGATGTGGCTGCAGCTGGCCATGACCGCCACCCCTCGCTCCCTGGAAGGCCGACGGATCTGGTCGGGCTATGCCCTGGACCTGACCGAGAAGAGACAGCTGGAGCTCGAGCTGCAAGTCGCCGCCACCCACGACCCGCTGACGGCCCTCCTCAACCGGCGGGAACTGCTCGCCCGCCTCGCTCACGAGCTGGCACGCACCCAGCGCTACGGCCGCACCCTGTCCATCGTTGTGCTGGACATCGACCACTTCAAGGCCATCAATGATCAGCATGGCCACCTGGCCGGGGATCGCGTCTTGGTCCGGGTGGCCGACGTCCTCAGGCGCTCGGTCCGAGAGCCGGACCAGACCGGGCGTTATGGCGGCGAGGAGTTCCTGCTGGTGCTGCCGGAGACGAGTCTGTCGGAGGCCATCGCCCTGGCGGAGCGCGTGCGCGAGCGGCTTCAAGACGTCGACATCGCTGGCCCGGAGCCAAGTAATAGGCTCTCGGCCAGCTTTGGCATCACCAACGTGGTTCCCGGCGACTCGAACGCGCTGGAAAGGGCCCTGGCGAGGGCGGATCAGGCCATGTACGAGGCCAAGAAAGCCGGCAGGAACTGCGTGCGCTGCATCGCTGTGTGAGGACGGCCCGGCCAGACGAGGGGCGGCCCGAGCACCCAGGGGCTCGGGGTCCGGGGCTCGGGGTCGGTGCGGCCTGGCCAGGCCGCGTGTTCTAGCGGGTGAGAGTCCCGCCTGGGTAGTAGTCGTGAGCCGCGAGCCCAGCATCGAGCCTTGCGATGCGGCTGATAACAGCCGTGTCGATGCGCAGGCACGAGAGCAGGAGAGGCGCAAGGGTCACGGTTGGAGCCGACCTTGAAGGTGTCGAGCCCCGAAAAAGTCGTGCGACCGTTTGGCTCCCCACCCAGGATCGCCCAAGAATCTGATTTATAGATCAGAAGATTGCTAGAAATAGCTGATCGAGTGTGCGAGCTTGGACCTGCGCGCACCCCGGCGCCCCGGCAATGCACCTCGGCGACCAGGATCTCAGGCGACTTGAGGGGACCTTGAAAAGTTGCCAGCCGGGCAATCTCCCAGGACGCGAAGCGAAAATGCGATTTGCACTTCGCTTCATTTTCAGTCGCTTAGGCGACTGAAAATGGCGGGGCATCCTTGCCCCGCACGGGCACCTTGAGTTTTTCGAGGTGCCCTTGACTGACGTGGTCAAGCGTTTCTGTCATGACAGGTGAGGGCGAATCTTGAGCAACCGTACGACCCCAGTCGACGATCGGCTGCACGACTATCTCGTCGCGCACTCCGTGCGCGAGAGCGACGTTCAACGGCGTCTGCGCGAGGCCACGGCGGCACTCGAGCGCCGTCACATGCAGATCGCCCCGGAGCAGGGCCAATTCATGGCGCTGCTGGTGGAGCTCACCGGCGCCCGGCGGATCATCGAGATCGGCACCTTCACCGGCTACAGTGCGCTCTGCATGGCCGAGGCGATGCCCTCCGACGGCCGGCTGATCTGCTGCGATGTCAGCGACGAGTGGACCCGGATCGCCCGGCGCTTCTGGCGGGAGTCGGGCGTCGTTGGGCGCATCGACCTGCGCCTGGCGCCAGCCTTGGAGACACTCGACGCCCTGCTCGCCGAGGGTGAGGGTGGGCGGTTCGACATGGCCTTCATCGACGCCGACAAGGGCAACTACGCATGCTATTTCGAGCGCTGCCTGGCCTTGGTCCGGCCTGGCGGCCTGATCTTGATCGACAACACCCTCTGGCACGGCGCCGTCGCCGATCCGCAAGCTCAGGACGGCGACACTCAGACCATCCGCGCCCTGAATGACAGCCTGCTGCGCGATGAGCGCGTTACCATCAGTCTGGTGCCGATCGGCGACGGGCTGACCCTGGCGCGCAAGCGCTGAGGTTGGGATCGGCGGGGCGACCGGATGTCGGTCGTCGGGCTACTTGAATACGGCTCAACGAGAAACATCAGATTCGCTCTGAACTGCGAAACGCACGGAAGGCGCGAACATCATCGAGATAGACCTGAATTTCTGCTTACTTTCGCGGATTTCGGTGCGTCTCCGACCGTGGCGATATTCAGGCCGTACTCGACCGTCACTTGAGGGGACCTCGAATCCTCCAAGGTCCCCTTGATGTCGGTCTGTGCTTTTGCTGCGCATTCGCTGACCGGGCCCACGCCTTCGGCCGCACTTGGCCTGCTTCCCGCGTGTTTCAGGCGACGATCCTCAGCGCCAGATAGGGCGCGATCGTGAAGACGATGGTCGCGATCTTGAACTGCGCCAGGTACTGGAAGTAGGCCCGGCCGAGGTCCTTCTCGTCCAACCCGAACAGGCGGGCGTGGATGCGGGTGATGCGACCGCGCATCGCGAGCAGCGCCGTCGTGGACAGGGTGAGCAGACCGATGTTGATGATGGCCGCCCAACCGAGGAACGCCGTGAGTTGGTCTATGGTCATGGCTCTGTTGCCGTTTCGCGTAATAACCGATCACTGGAGTGCGATTTATGCATGATAGCGCCGATGACCTGCGTACCGTCACCCTGCACAATGGCGTCACGATGCCGAGCATCGCGTTCGGCACCGCCTTCGGCGACTGGGTGGGTGCCACCGATTTCCAGGGCTTCCTCCCCGAGCAGGCCTGGCGCGCCGTTACGCTGGCGCTGGACAATGGCTATCGGGCGTTCGACGGGGCCCGCGTCTACGGCACCGAGCGCATCCTCGGCGCGTTGCTGGGCCAGCGCCTCGCCAGCGGTGAGTTGACCCGCGAGGAGTTGTTCATCACCACCAAGCTCGCGCACCCGGCCGCCCCGCCCCACATCAACATCTCGCACAAGCGCACCTGGGACGCCGACAAGGTCGCGGACATCGCCCAGCGGGTCCGCGATGACATGGTCGACACCCTGGATGACCTGGGCCTCGGCTATGTCGATCTCCTGCTGATGCACTGGCCTGGCAGCTTCGGCGAGAACCGCATCGGCGATCCGAATTTCCCGCGCCAGGCTCGCGCCACCATCTGGCGAACCTTCTGCGAACTGGCCGACAAGGGTGCCGCGCGGGCGATCGGCGTGTCCAACTTCACGATCCGTCACTTGCGCCAGCTGATGGACGATGTGCCAGAACCGGAGCGCCGGCCGGTGATCAATCAGGTCGAGGTCCACCCCTACTGTCGGGACCTGGAGCTGGAGGCCTTCTGCCGCGAGCGGGGTATCGTGGTGACGGCCTACGCCCCGTTCGCGAGCGGCGCCTTCGGCCTGCTGCAAGACCCGGTGCTTGTCGCCATCGCCGAGCGCCACGGCAAGACCACCGGGCAGATCGTGCTGCGCTGGCATGTGCAGGGCGGCCGCGCCGCGCTGCCCAAGACCTCCAAGGCGAAGCGCATGGCCGAGAACCGCGACATCTACGACTTCGCGCTCAGCGATGAAGACATGCGGGCCATCGATGCGCTCGGTGCCGGCGAGGCGCGCCGCACCTGTCCGGACCCGTCGAACGCCCTCTAGAGGAGTGGCCCCGAAAGACTGGGCAGTCCGATCCGCGCAATCTCGCCTGTGCCTCAGATTGCCTTCGTCATCCGCAGATGGGTCGATGTGGCCGGAGGGCGGATCGCCCTCTTGGGCGCCCGCTCGCTGGAGGCGGCGCCGCTGGCCTCAGCGCGCCAGCGCGAGCAGGGCATCGAGGTCGAGGCTGGCCTCGCAATGGTCGGCGAGGGCCTCCAGCGCCGCCTCGGTACGGGCCTCGAAGTCGAGCGTCGACGCCTGGGCGCCGACCCGCTCCAGCCAGTGGGCGCGGAAGCCGTCGGCGCCGAAGAGGCCGTGGATGTAGGCGCCGGTCACCCGCCCGTCGGCGGAGACGGCCCCCTCGGGGCGGGGCGTCGCGCCCCCGTCGTCGAGGTGCAGCCAGGGGCGCGCGAGCCCCGCACCGGTGGTCCGGCCCATGTGCATCTCGTAGCCGCTCACGCGGCAACCGCTCGAGCGGTCGAGGACGTCGATCTCGACGAGGCGCTTGTCGCCGCCGATCTCGGTCTCGACGTCGAGGAGACCGAGCCCGGGCGTCTCGCCGGGCTCGCCCTCGATTCCAAGCGGGTCGCGGACGACCCGCCCAAGCATCTGGAAGCCCGCGCACAGGCCCACGACGCGGCCGCCCTGGCGGACATGGGCGAGGATGTCGATGCCCCAGCCCTCGCGGCGCAGCACCTCGAGGTCGGCACGGGTCGCCTTGGAGCCCGGCAGGATGACGACGTCGGTGTCCCTCGGGATCGGGGTGCCCGGCCGCACCCAGCGCAGGCTGACGCCCGGTTCGGCGGCGAGGGGATCCAGGTCGTCGAAGTTGGCGACCCGCGAGAGCTGCGGTACCGCGATCCGCAAGCCCTGGCCGGCTGCCTGGGCCGGGCGCTCCAGCGCCAGCGAGTCCTCGGCCGGCAACCGCTCGGCCCCCTCGAACCAGCGCAGCACGCCGAGCCAGGGCCACCCGGTGCGCTCGGTCATCAGGGTGCAGGCCGGCTCGAAGAGCGACAGGTCGCCGCGGAACTTGTTGATGATGTAGCCGACGACCCGCGCCCGCTCGTCGTCCTCGAGCAGGGCGTGGGTGCCGACGACGGCGGCCAGCGCGCCGCCGCGGTCGATGTCGCCCAACAGGACCACCGGCAGGTCGGCATCCCGCGCGAGGCGCATGTTGGTGATGTCGGAGGCGCGCAGATAGACCTCCGCGCCGCTGCCGGCGCCCTCGACGAGGACCAGATCGGCCTCGGCCGTGACGCGGTGCAAGCTGTCGAGGATCGCCGGCATCAGGCGCGGCTTCATCTTGTGATACTCGCGCGCCCGGCAGTTGCCGAGCACGCGGCCGCGCAGCACGACCTGCGAGCCGATCAGGGTCTGGGGCTTGAGCAGGACCGGATTCATGTGGATCGACGGTGCTACCCGGCAGGCGCGTGCCTGCAGGGCCTGGGCGCGGCCGATCTCGCCGCGCGGGCGGGTGCCGTCCGCGGCGAGCGGCAGGTCCGGGTCGCCGTCGGCCGCGACGGCGGCGTTGTTGCTCATGTTCTGGGCCTTGAACGGGCGCACCCTCAGGCCGCGACGCGTGTAGGCGCGGCACAGCCCCGCGACGAGCAGGCTCTTGCCGACGTCGGAGGCCGTCCCCTGGATCATCAGGGCGCGCGCGTGCCGGGGGCCGTGCTCGCGTGGTGCCGGCAGGTCGATGGCGATGCTCGGGATGGGGTCGGACATGGGCTCGTTCCGGTGATCGTCGCAGGGTTCGGGCAGCGCCTGGCTGGCAAGGTGGCCGTTGACGCTGGCTATGGGGACGATTCTATCGTGCCCGCCCTGCAGCGGGTTGCTTGAACTCGTCTCCTTGCGATGCCACTCGTCTACGAACGATGGCCCGCTTGCCCCGCCGGGGCGCCCCGGCGAAGCGGCAAGGTTACTGCGTTCCGTTGGGCGGTCGGGGTACTTGATTTGGCCGACCACAGGGTCACGTAACATCTCTAACTGGTATCGGACCCGTCGCTTGGGGCCGATGCGCGAACGATCTAGCTGCGGTCCTTCCGGATCGCCCCTTGACGATAGGGTGACCCGACGATGCGAATCCTCCACACGATGCTGCGCACTGGCGATCTGGATCGCTCCATCGCCTTCTATACCGAGGTCTTGGATATGCGCCTGCTGCGCCGCCGGGACTATCCGGAAGGCGAGTTCACGCTGGCCTTCGTCGGCTACGGCGAGGAGTCCGAGCAGGCGGTGATCGAGCTGACCTACAACTGGGGGGTGAGCGCCTACGCGTTGGGCACCGCTTACGGGCACATCGCGATCGAGGTCGACGATGTCTATCAGGCCTGCGAGCGCATCCGCGCGCGCGGCGGCAAGATCCTCCGCGAGGCCGGGCCGATGAACGCCGGCACGACCATCATCGCCTTCGTCGAAGACCCGGACGGTTATCCGGTCGAGTTGATCGGCGCCCGGCGCTGACGGTCGCCCGGCCCCATCCTCGCTTCTGACGGCCCTCGATCATGTCGAACGCCATGAGGTGGGACGGTCGGTTGACGGTGCCGCTCGTCCTGCTCGCGTTCCTCCTCGCGGCCGCGGCCGTGCCGGCCGATGACGGCGAGGAGGCGACGGTCGGCCAGGTGCTCGCGGCCTGCGAGCGCGCCGCGGCCGCCGGCGGTCGGGCGCTCGATGCGGCCATCTGCGACTGGTACCTGCTCCCCTGCGGCTGCCACGCGCCGGGCGACGGGACTTCGGCCGGGCCGCGCTGGTGCGTCCCGTCGGCTGAGGGGGTGGCCGAGACGCAGGCCGTGGTCGTCGCGGAACTGCGTCGCGCATCGGATCCGACGGAACCGGTGGAACCAGTCGTCGCGCAGATCCTGGCGCGCCTCTATCCCTGTCCACCGACGCAGCCCTAGCCGCTGCCCAATCCGTCATCAGCCGAGCGTCGCCGTGATCCGTCGCCGGTGCCGATCGCCCGCAAGCGCGGGCTCCTGGCCGGCCCCCCGGGCGCCGCCAGGTCGGCGTCTGCCCCTGCTGCCGTGCAAACGCGAACGCCCCCGCGGGGCGGGGGCGTTCGGTGGTGTAGCGTGCTGCGTGGGCGGCCGGTTCAGCCTCAGTCCTGTTGCAGCGCCTCTTCCTTCGGTCTGGCCGCGGTGGGCGGCGGCACCTCGAGGCCGACCATCGGCGCCTCGCCCATCTGCTCGTCGCCGCCGCCGCAGGCCTTCATCGCCGCCTGCGGGCGCTTGGCCGGCGGGGCCTTCTTCCAGGCGTTGTGATCGGGCTCGACGATCTTCGCCTTGGTCTTGTCGAAGTCGAAGCGGATCAGCTTCTTCGCCTGCGGGCCCCAGTAGTTGTGCTTGCCGAGGTCGTAGAAGCGCCGGTGCACCGCGCTCAGCAGGAAGGCCTTGATGCAGCCGAGCAGGTAGCGGCGGCGCACCGGGTCCTTGGCCCAGGGGTACTGGAAGAACATCCGCTTCATGTAGAAGCGGCGGTAGTTCTTCATGACGCCGTCGAGCAGTTCGGCCCGGTCGATGTTGTCGGGCTTCATGATCGGCGTGACGAAGTTGTACTTCGAGTAGTCGTAGACCTCGACCTTGTCGCCGAGCTCGGTGAACATGTCCGAGAAGGGCCAGGGCGTGAACATCGACCAATTGGCCATGTCGGCGCCCCAGTCCATGACCATCTGATAGGTCTCTTCCAGCGTCTCGCGGGTCTCGTTCTCCAGGCCGACGATGAACTGGGCCTCGGTGACGATGCCGTTCTGCTGAAGGAGCTGGATCGCGCGCTTGTTCTCAGCGATCGTCGTCTCCTTGACGAAGCGATCGAGGTTCAGCTGCGCCGCTGCCTCGGTGCCCAACGAGATGTGCACGAGTCCGGCCTTGCGGTAGAAGGGCAGCAGCTCCTCGTCGCGCATCACGTCGGTGACACGGGTGTTGATGCCCCACAGGATTCCGAGGTCGCGGTCGATCAGTTCCTGACAGAACTCGATGAACTTGGCGCGGTTGATCGTCGGTTCCTCGTCGGCGAGGATGAAGAAGCCGACGCCGTGGTCCTTGACCAGCATCTCGATCTCGTCGACGACCCGCTTGGGGTCGCGCACGCGGTAGTCGCGCCAGAACTTCCACTGCGAGCAGAAGCTACAGGTGAAGGGGCAGCCGCGGGCCATGTTCGGTGTCGCGACCGGCACGCCCATCGGGATGTAAATGTACTTCTTCCACTCCAGCACGCTCCAGTCGGGCCAGATCGAGTCGACGTCCTTGATCGAGGGTTCGGCCGGTGTCGCGACCACCTTGCCGTCCTCGCCGATGAAGGCGATGCCCTTGATGTTCTCCCGATCGCTCGGCCAGCGTCCCTCGTCGACGGCGCGCGCCAGGTTCAGCGTGATGGCCTCGCCCTCGCCGCGCACGATGGCATCGATCCAGGGCGCCTCGCCGAGGACCTGCTGGAACATGAAGGTCGCATGGATGCCGCCGAGGAAGGTCAGCGCGTTGGGGCACTCCTCCTTGGCGATCTGGAGCAGGCGCTGGGCCGTGTAGATGGCCGGCGTCATCGCCGTCGTGCCGACCATGTCCGGCTGTTCCTCGCGGAAGATCGCGCGCAGTTGCTCTTCGTCGAGGTTGTCGACCATGGCGTCGACGAAACGGTAGTTGTCGTAGCCACCCGCCTTCAGGTAGCCGGCGACGTACGCGACCCAGGACGGGGACCAGTTGCCGGCGATCTCGGCGCCGCCGGACCTGTAGTTGGGATGGATGAAGAGGATTCGCATCAAGGGACTCCCGCGCAACGGGCGTCCCGCTACGCCTCGGGGAAGGAGATGGACGCTGGGCATGCCTTTGCAGCCATGCTCACCGGGTCGACGGCCAAGCTTACTGGCGAGCTTCGAGGGCTGTCAATTTCGATCCGGCGGTGGGCGTCGCCCTCTCCGCGCGGCGTTGGCCCGGCGCGGATCGGCAGGGCGTCCGTCCCAGGGGAGCGGCCGCTCCAGCCAGGTCTGGATGAATTCCCAGGAGGCATGATAGCCGTCGTGGGGCAGGGTGCAATCGGTGCAATCCTTGCGGCGCAGCCCATTGCGGTCGGTAAATACCTTATAGGGTCCAGGGCAGAGGTAGGCGATCAACGGGCAGTAGCAGAAGAGGCAATTGAATTCGCGGCGCACGCCTTGGTGGCAGGGCAGGAAGGGGCAGGCGGTGTTGGTGAAGCCTTCGTAGCCCCGGTTCTTGGTCTGGTCTTTCGGCTGCATCGATCTCTGCTGCCTCACGGGGCCCCGAAAACGGTGCCTTTGCGAATCGGGAGCGACTGATTGCCAAGCTTTTTCTCTGGTTGTTATCGGCCGCGGCGGTCGGTCGATCGCCGGGTCCGTGTTAGACTGGGCCGATCTCTTTCACCGTCAGTACCTTGGCTGCGTCGGCACGAGGCGGCGCCGAGCCACGACATGTTGCGCTCGCGAGGTGCTCGATTCAACCGATCTTGTGGGGAGTTATGGACTCAGACCGACTGCGACAACTCGAGGACCAGATCCGCCGCCGCATCCTGCTGCTCGACGGCGCGATGGGCACCATGATTCAGGGCTACAAGCTGACCGAGGCCGACTATCGCGGCGAGCGCTTCGCCGATTGGTCGTGCGATCTCAAGGGCAACAACGACCTGCTGGTCCTGACCCAACCTCAGATCATCGCCGAGGTCCATGACCGCTACCTCGAGGCGGGCGCCGACATCATCGAGGCCAACAGCTTCAACGCGACCCGCGTCGCGATGGCCGATTACGGTATGGAGTCGCTGGTACCCGAGCTCAACCGCGAGGCGGCGCGCCTGGCTCGGGCCGCGGCCGACGCCTGGTCGGCGCGCACCCCGGAGCGGCCGCGCTTCGTCGCTGGGCTCTTGGGGCCGACGAACCGCACCGCGAGCATCTCGCCGGACGTCAACGACCCGGGTCACCGCAACATCTTCTTCGACGAGCTGGTCGCGGCCTATCGCGAGGCCGCCGAGGCACTGATCGAGGGTGGTGCCGACCTGCTGCTGATCGAGACCGTCTTCGATACCCTGAACGCCAAGGCCGCCATCTTCGCCCTCGAGGGCCTGTTCGAGGACCTGGGCGAGCGCTGGCCGGTGATGATCTCCGGCACCATCACCGACGCCTCGGGCCGCACCCTGACCGGGCAGACGACCGAGGCCTTCTGGAACAGCCTGCGCCACGCGCGGCCCTTCTCGATCGGGCTCAACTGCGCCCTCGGGGCGAAGGACCTGCGCCCCTACGTCGAGGAGCTCTCGCGCATCGCCGACACGCACGTCTCGGCCCACCCCAACGCCGGGCTGCCGAACGCCTTCGGCGGCTACGACGAGAGCCCCGAGCAGATGGCCGCCGAGATCGGCGCCTGGGCCGCCGCCGGGCACCTCAACATCATCGGCGGCTGCTGCGGCACGACGCCCGACCACATCCGCGCGATCGCTGCCGCCGTCGAGGCGCACGGGCCGCGTGCCGTCCCCGAGATCCCGCCGGCCTGCCGCCTCTCGGGCCTGGAGCCCTTCAACATCGGCGCGGACAGCCTCTTCGTCAACGTCGGCGAACGCACCAACGTGACCGGCAGCGCGCGCTTCAAGCGGCTGATCAAAGACGGTGACTACGAGACCGCGCTGGAGGTCGCCGCCGGCCAGGTCGAAAACGGCGCCCAGGTGATCGACGTCAACATGGACGAGGGCATGCTCGATGCCGTCGCTGCGATGCGCCGGTTCCTGTTCCTCGCCGCCGCCGAGCCCGACATCGCCCGGGTGCCCGTGATGATCGACTCCTCGAAGTGGGAGGTCATCGAGACCGGGCTCAAGTGCCTCCAGGGCAAGGGGATCGTCAACTCCATCTCGCTGAAGGAAGGGGAGGAGAGGTTCATCCGCCAGGCGCGCCTCGTGCGTCGCTACGGCGCGGCCGTCATCGTCATGGCCTTCGACGAGCAGGGCCAGGCCGACACCCAGGCGCGCAAGGTCGAGATCTGCCAGCGGGCCTACCGGATCCTGACCGAGCAGGTCGGCTTCCCGGCCGAGGACATCATCTTCGACCCGAACATCTTCGCCGTCGCGACCGGCATCGAGGAACACGACAACTACGGCGTCGACTTCATCGAGGCGACCCGCCGGATCAAGGCCGAGCTGCCGCACGCGCTCGTCTCGGGTGGTGTTTCGAACGTGTCCTTCTCGTTCCGCGGCAACGAGCCGGTGCGCGAGGCGATCCACGCCGTCTTCCTCTACCACGCGATCCAGGCCGGCATGGACATGGGCATCGTCAATGCCGGTCAGCTCGCGGTCTACGACGAGATCGATCCCGAGCTCAAGGAACGGGTCGAGGACGTGGTCCTGAACCGCCGCCCGGATGCGACCGAGCGGCTGCTCGAGATCGCCGAGCGCTTCCGCGGCACCGGCGCCGAGGCCAAGAAGGAGGATCTGGAGTGGCGCGGTTGGCCGGTCGCGCAGCGCCTCGAGCACGCGCTGGTCAAGGGCATCGACGCCTATGTCGTCGAGGATACCGAGGAGGCGCGCCAGCAGTTCGAGCGCCCGATCCAGGTCATCGAGGGGCCGCTGATGGACGGCATGAACCGCGTCGGCGACCTCTTCGGCGCCGGCAAGATGTTCCTGCCCCAGGTCGTCAAATCCGCGCGCGTGATGAAGAAGGCCGTCGCCCACCTGATCCCCTTCATCGAGGCCGAGAAGGCCGAGGGGGCCGGCAACAACGGGCGTATCCTGATGGCGACCGTCAAGGGTGATGTCCACGACATCGGCAAGAACATCGTCGGCGTCGTCCTGCAATGCAACAACTTCGAGGTCATCGACATCGGGGTCATGGTCCCGGCCCAGCAGATCCTCGAGACGGCACGCGAGCGCAAGGTCGACGTCATCGGCCTGTCGGGGCTGATCACGCCCTCCCTCGAGGAGATGGTCCATGTCGCCAGCGAGATGCAGCGACTCGGCATCGAGATCCCGCTGATGCTCGGGGGCGCGACGACCTCGAAGGCCCACACGGCCGTCAAGATCGCGCCGAGCTATGCCGGGCCGACCGTCTGGGTCAAGGATGCCTCGCGCGCCGTCGGCGTCGCCCAGAGCCTGATCAGCCCGGCGCTGCGCGGACCGTACGCGGCGCAGGTGCGCGAGGAGTACGCCGAGGTCCGCGAGCGCCATGCCGCGCGCACCCAGCAGCAGGATTGGTTGACGTTGGAGCAGGCGCGCGCCAACCGGCTCGCGATCGATTGGACGGACTATGCCCCGCCGCGGCCGAAGGCCCTCGACCTCACCCCGAGCACCGGCGGCGGGCCTGTCCCGCAGGTGCTCGCGCCGCCGGCCGAGGGCAGCGTCCTGCTGCGCCTCGCCGACTACCCGCTGGCCGAACTCGTCCCCTACATCGACTGGACGCCATTCTTCCGCGCCTGGGACCTGCATGCCGCCTATCCGCGGATCTTGGACGACGAGGTGGTCGGCGAGGAGGCGCGTAAGCTCTTCGCCGACGCCCAGGCGATGCTCGAGCGCATCGTCGCCGAGGGCTGGATTCAGGCCCATGCCGTCGTCGGCTTCTTCCCGGCCAACCGCAGCGGCGAGGACGACATCCAGCTCTACGCCGACGGGGTGCGCACCAAGCCGCTGATGCGCCTGCACCAGCTGCGCCAGCAGACGCGTCGTCCGCCTGGCACGCCCAACCTGTGCCTGGCCGATTTCGTCGCCCCGGAGGCGAGCGGCCTGACCGACTATGTCGGGGCCTTCGCGCTGACCGCCGGCAGCGGGATCGACGCCCACGTGCGTCGCTTCGAGGAGGCGCACAACGACTACGATGCCATCATGCTCAAGGCCCTCGCCGATCGCCTCGCCGAGGCCTTCGCCGAGCACCTGCACGAGCGGGTGCGGCGCGAGTTCTGGGGCTACTGCCCGGACGAGGCCCTGTCGAACGAGGAGCTGATCAAGGAGCGCTATCGCGGGATCCGCCCGGCGCCGGGCTACCCGGCCTGTCCCGAGCACACCGAGAAGGGCACCCTCTGGGAGCTGCTCGACCCACTCGGCAACGTCGGCATCAGCCTGACCGACAGCTTCGCGATGTCGCCGGCGGCCGCGGTCTCGGGGCTCTACTTCGCCCACCCGCAAGCGCGCTACTTCGCGGTCGGCAAGATCAACCGCGACCAGGCCGCCGACTACGCCCGGCGCAAGGGGATGACGCTGGCCGAGGCCGAGCGCTGGCTGGCGCCGAACCTCGGCTACGATCCGGACTGATCGGCCGCGGGACGTCGGCCCCGGGGCGGCGCATTGTCGCCCCGCTACCCGGTCGCTATGCTTGAAGCGCAATGCCGCCAACCCGTTGGATATTGAGCGATGCAGCCCAAGCGAATCGAGCCCTTCCTGTCGGTGGACGACTACCTCGAAGGCGAGCTGTCGAGCGACGTGCGCCACGAGTACGTCGACGGCGAGGTCTATGCGATGGTCGGCGCGAGCGACCGGCACGGGCTGATCGCCGGCAACCTGCACAGCGCCCTGAATCTGCGGCTGCCGGATCGCTGCCAGGTCTTCATGGCGGACATGAAGGTCCGCATCCAGGCCGCCGAGCGCGAGATCTTCTACTACCCGGACGTCCTCGTCTCCTGCGACCCGGGCGACCGGGAGCGCTACTATCGCGAGCGGCCCTGCCTGGTCGTCGAGGTCCTCTCGCCGCACACCGAGCGGCTCGACCGCTTCGAGAAGTTCCTGTTCTATCGCGAGCTCGATGCGCTCGAAGAATACGTCCTCGTCGCGCAGGACTACCGCCAGCTGGAGGTCTTCCGCCGCGCCGAGCAGTGGCAGGCGACCAGGTACACCGAGGGCGTCGTGCCGCTGCGCTCGGTCGACCTGTCTGTCACGCTGGACGAGATCTACCGCCGCACCGGGCGGTAGCCAACGCGGCACAGCGCGAGGCGACGGCCTGGTAGGATGCGGTGAGGCACGAACCGCATCGATAACGATGGGGCCAACCGACGTCCGTTCTGGTACCCTCGCCGACTTTCGTTCTCGGGTCCCTCGCCGATCGGCCGGCCCGAATTCCGATCGATGCGCACCTTCATCCTGTGATCTCGACTGCCGAATCCAACCCGGATGCCCGCCGCTGTCCCGCCCTGCTGATCGGGGGTATCGGCTCGGGGCAGGGCAAGACGACGGTCACCGCGGCACTGGCCCGCCATCACCGCAACCAGGGCCGGCGGGTCCGGGTCTTCAAGGCCGGGCCGGACTTTCTCGATCCGATGATCCTGGGGCGCGCCTCGGGCTACCCGGTCGAGACGCTGGACCTCTGGGTCACCGGCGAGGCGGACGCGCGCGAGCGGCTCCATCGCGCGGCCGGCGCGGCCGACCTGATCCTCGTCGAGGGGGTCATGGGCCTCTTCGACGGGCACCCCTCCAGCGCCGAGATCGCCGAGCGCTTCGCCATCCCGGTGTTGGCGGCGATCAGCGGTCAGGCGATGGCCCAGACCTTCGCCGCCGTCGCGCACGGCCTGGCGACCTTCCGCCCCGGCCTGCCGCTGGCCGGCGTCTTCGCCAACCGGGTCAGCGGCGCGCGCCACTACGACCTGCTGACCGAGGCCCTGCCGCCCGGCCTGCCGGCACTCGGCTTTCTGCCGCGGGTCGAGGAGGCGGCGCTGCCGAGCCGCCACCTGGGGCTGGTCCAGGCCGAGGAGATCGCCGATCTGGAGGCGCGCCTTGAGGGTGCCGCCGCCCGGCTGGTCTGGACGGCCCCCGCCCTGCCGCCGCCGGTGGCCTTCGCCCCGCCGACCGAGGACCTTTCGCTGCCGCCGCTGCTGCGCGGGCGGCGCATCGCGATCGCCCGCGACGCGGCCTTCGCCTTCCTCTACCCGGCCAACCTGGAGCTGCTCGCCCGGATGGGCGCCGAGCTGGTCTTCTTCTCGCCGCTGGCCGGGGCGCGCCTGCCGGCGGCCGATGCCGTCTACCTCCCCGGCGGCTATCCGGAGCTCCATCTCGATGCCCTCGCCGCCAACCGCGGGCTGAAGCAGGACCTTGCCGCCCATGTCGCGGCCGGGGCACCGTTGCTCGCCGAGTGCGGCGGCATGCTCTATCTCCTCGAGCGGCTCGCCGACACCCGGGGCCACGCGGCGGCGATGGCCGGCCTGCTCCCGGGAGAGGCGCGCATGCAGGATCGGCTGGCGGCGCTCGGGCCGCAGGAGGTGGTGCTGCCCGAGGGAGTGCTGCGCGGCCACACCTTCCACCACTCGCGGCTGGAGACCCCGCTCGCCCCGCTGACCCTGGCACGCTGTCCCAACGGCCGCGACACGGCCGAGGCCGTCTATCGCCGCGGCCGCCTGACCGCCTCCTACGTGCACCTCTATTTCCCGTCCAACCCGCCGGCGGCGGCGCGGCTCTTCCTGCCCGAGGCACCCGCCCGATGACCCTGCCCTTGGTCCTGGTCGGGGGCGTCCTGCTCGATCGCCTGCTCGGTGAGCCACGGCGCTGGCACCCGCTGGAGGGCTTCGGCCGCTTGGCACTGGCCGCCGAGGCGCGAGGCCATGCCGACAGCCGCGGCCGCGGGGCCCTGCTGGTCGTCGCGCTGGTGCTGCCCTGGGTGGTCCTCGCCGCACTGGCCGCGCGGCTGCCCCACAGCTGGCTCGTCGACCTGTTGGTCCTCTATCTGGCGATCGGCTGGCGCAGCCTGGTCGAGCACGGCCGGGCCGTCGCCTCGGCCCTGGAGGCCGGCGATCTGCCGCTCGCGCGGCGGCGCGTCGCCTTCCTGGTCAGCCGCGACACCGCGGCGCTCGACGAGGAGGGGGTCGCCAAGGCGACCGTCGAATCCATCCTCGAGAACGGCAACGACGCCCTGTATGGGGCGCTCTTCTGGTTCATGGTCGCCGGCGCCCCCGGCGTCGTCGCCTACCGGCTCGTCAATACCCTCGATGCCATGTGGGGCTACCGCTCGCCCCGCTATCGCCGGTTCGGCTGGGCCGCGGCGCGCCTGGACGACCTGATGAACTGGGTGCCGGCCCGACTCACGGCCCTGGCCTATGCGCTCGTGGGCGATACCCGCCGCGCGCTGGGCTGTTGGCGGCGTCAGGGATGCGCCTGGAAGAGCCCCAATGCCGGTCCCGTCATGGCCGCCGGTGCCGGGGCCTTGGGGATCGGGCTCGGTGGGGCGGCGGTCTACGAGGGCGCCGTCGAGGCGCGCCCGCCGCTGGGTGCCGGCCCGGCGGCGACTCGGGAGGATATCGGCCGGGCGCTGCGGCTGCTCGCGCGCGCGCTGCGGCTTTGGTTGATGACGTTCGCCGTGAGCGTGCTCGCGCTCGGGCTGCTGGGCGTCCTGGAACGATGGTGAGCGTGCCGGGCACGGCCGTCGACTGCCGTGGGAGACGACGATGAAGGAATTGATTCTGGGCGGGGTGCGTTCCGGCAAGAGCCGCCTCGCCGAGCGACTGGCCGCCGACTCGGGGCTCGCGGTGACCTATGTCGCGACGGCCCAGATCGGCGATGACGAGGAGATGGCGCGGCGCATCGCGCTGCACCGCGAGCGGCGCCCGGCGCACTGGGGGCTGATCGAGGCCGACGCCGACCTGGGCGCGACGCTCGCATGCGCGGCCGCGCCGGAACGCTGCCTGTTGGTCGACTGCCTGACGCTGTGGCTGACACACCTGCTCTGGGATCTCGACGAGGCGGCCGGCGCCGCGGCCCAGCGCGCCTTCCTAGAGGTCCTGCCGGGACTGCCCGGGCGTCTGATCCTGGTCAGCAACGAGACCGGTCTCGGGATCGTCCCGCTGGGGGAGCTGACGCGGCGTTTCTGCGATGATATCGGCCATCTGCACCAGGCCGTCGCGGCCCGCTGCGACCGCGTCATCTTCACCGTCGCCGGGCTGCCGCAGGTCTTGAAAGGGGAACCGCTGCAACGATGAAAGAGCTGCTTCTGATCGGCATCGGCCCGGGTCACCCGGACTACCTGACGGTCCAGGCGATCGAGGCGATGCGCCGCGTCGACGTCTTCTTCTTCCTCGAAAAGGCCGGCGAGGGCAAGGGCGAGCTGATCCGCATCCGTCGCGAGATCCTCGAGCGCTTCGTCCCCGACGGGGGCTACCGCATCGTCACGGCCCAGAGTCCGACGCGCGACGCGAGCGGCCCCTACCGCGACGGCGTCGAGGCCTGGTACCGTGCCAAGGCCGACCTCTTCGCCGGGCTGATCGAGCACGAGTTGGCCGACGGCGAGTGCGGCGCGCTGCTCCTGTGGGGCGACCCATCCCTCTACGACGGCACCCTGGCGATCCTGAAGGGCCTCCTCGAGGAGGCGCGCGTGGCCTTCGCGCTCGAGGTCATCCCGGGCATCACGAGCATCCAGGCCCTGACGGCGCGGCACAAGATCCCGCTCAACCGGATCGGCGAGGGCATCCAGGTGACCACGGCCCGGCGACTCGCGGCGACCGACCCCGAGCAGATCGCCAATACCGTGGTGATGTTGGACTCCAACGCCGCCTTCCGCGAGCTGGCCGGGACCGACCTGACCATCTACTGGGGCGCCTATCTCGGCACCGAGGACGAGATGCTGGTCTCCGGGCGGCTCGCCGACCTCGCCACCGACCTCGCCGAGCAGGCGCTGCGGGCCAAGGCCGAGAAGGGCTGGCTGATGGACATCTATCTGCTGCGCCGGGAAGGCCCGCGCGAGTGAGCCCTCCTCGGACGGGCGGTGGGGCGCTGGTCTTTGCCCGGCCCGCTCGGCCTGGGACAATGGCCTCCTGAACGGGCGCCGCGCTGCCCCAACGCAGGCCGATATCATGCCGCGGATCATCGATCGCTATCTCATTCTCGAGGTCCTGAGGGCCTTCGCCGCCATCTCGGGGGTCCTCCTGCTCGTCGTCGTCAGCATGCTGTTGCTGCGCGTCCTGGAGGAGGCCAATCTCGGGGCGCTCAACGCCGACCTGGTGCTGCGGTTCCTGTCCCTCGAGGTCGCGCGGCAGCTCGCGAGCCTCGTCCCGCCGGCCTTCTTCCTCGCCATCCTGATCGCCTACGGCCGCCTGTCGCGCGACAGCGAGCTGATCGCCCTGAGTGCCGGTGGGATCGGCACGGGGCGCCTCTACCTTGCCCTCGTCTATGGCGCGGTGGCGCTTGCGGTGCTGACCGCCTGGCTCGCCCTTGAGGTCAAACCCTGGGCCGCGCGCGAGATCCAGCTGATCCGCGTGCAGCAGAAGGACCAGGGTTATCAGATCGCTGGCCTCCAGGCCGGCCGCTTCTATCAGCAATTCAACGGCGACGTCACCCTCTACATCGGCGAGATCGACGACAAGCGGCGCCTGCGGCACGTCTTCATCCACGATCGGCGTGGCTCGGTGGAGCGACTCGTGATGAGCGATATCGGCCACTACCAGATGGACGAGGCGACCGGTGACCATCTGGTCACGCTGCTCCAGGGGCGGCGCTACGACGGGCGGCCGGGCGCCGCCGACTACGCCATCGGCGAGTTCGAGACCTATCGGGTGTGGATCGAGGCGCGCACCGCCACCCTGTATGGGCGCAAGCGCTCGATGATGCCGACCGGCGAGCTCCTCGGCTCGGACGATCCCGAGGACCGCGCCGAGCTCGAGAGCCGGCTCGCCCCTCCGCTCGCGATCTTCACGCTGGCGCTCATCGCCGTGCCGCTCGGCGTGGGATCCCCGCGCCAGCGCAACACGGGTCGAATCCTGCTCGCCTTCCTCACCTACTTCAGCTTCTTCAATCTCCAGCGGCTCGCCGAGACCTGGTTGCAGCGGGGCGTGACACCGCCGTGGCTCGGCAGCCTCTGGTACCAGCTCTTGATCCTGGCCGTCGTCTTCGCGATCCTGCTCTCCGACAGCTATTGGCTCAAACGCGTCCAGCGACGCCTCGGGCTCGCCAGGGCGCCGGGCGGGACCTGACGGGCACGGCGGTGATTTGACAGTGGCTTGGGCGGGTACTATCCTCCCCAGTCTTGCGGGGCGTAGCGCAGCCTGGTAGCGCACCTGAATGGGGTTCAGGTGGTCGGAGGTTCAAATCCTCTCGCCCCGACCAATAAAACAACGGCTTAGGCGATTCGTCCCTAAGCCGTTTTTCGTTGTGCCACACTGTTGTCACAGTTCGGCGGCGGAGTCGTGGCGCAAGATCCCTGACCACAGCGCATGATCGGGCCGCATGTGCGGCCAGCCCTTCACCTCATGCGGTAGACCACGAATCGAGCGTCGCGCCGGCGGCGGTGCGCGCCCACCCTTCTGAACGGGATGGCGCCGGCTCGATCCGAAAACGGCAGTTGACCGCTTCATCATCGATTCAAGGGCGCCTCGCAAAATGCAAGGTCCCCTGACGTCGTGGAACGCGCGAAGTGGCTTTACGGGAGCCCTGCTCACCCGCTCGATGAAGGCCGCTACGACGCCGATTGCACGTCGCGCGCGGCGCACCTCGGGTGCCGTCCAACGGCCGCTTTTCGGATGATGGAACCCTGGCGGCCTGCGCGGGCGTCGCCCGCTCGGGTGGACGCCCGCTTGCGCGATCGGGGTCGGCGATCACCGGCGAGCCGGACCCTGGGGCACGGGGTGTCCTCGTCGCGCGCCGGTCGACCGTCGTTGCTCGCTTGGATCCGCGTCACGATGCGTCTGGCTCCAGGGGGCTGTCCGATTCTCCCGCCGCATCGGCCCTTGTGCGAGGTCTCTGACAGTCGTGGTTATCCTGCTGATTCTTTGCCTGATCCTCGTGAACGGCGTGTTCGCGATGTCGGAGATCGCGGTGGTGTCGGCGCGTCGCGCTCGGCTGCAGGCCCGCGCGGATGAGGGCAGCCTCGGCGCCGGGGCGGCCATTGCGCTGCAAGAGCGCCCCGGGGGCTTCCTCTCGACGATCCAGGTCGGCATCACCTCGGTGGGTATCCTCAGCGGGGCGATCGGCGAGGCGGCCTTGGCCGGTCCGGTGGCCGACGGGCTTGCCTGGCTGCCTTTGCCGTCCGGCTGGATCGACGCGCTCGCGCTGGGGTTGGTCGTCGCTGCCCTTGCCTATTTGTCGGTGGTCATCGGCGAGTTGGTGCCCAAGCAACTCGCGCTCCTGTTCCCGGAGGCGATCGCAGCGCGGGTCGCCCGGCCTCTCGGCGGGCTGGCACGCGCGGCGCTGCCGGTGGTTTGGCTGTTGTCGACCTCGAGCGCCTTGGTGCTGCGACTGCTGGGCGTGCGTCGCAATGGCGAGCCGCCGGTCACCGACGAGGAGATTCGGATGCTCATGGCGCAGGGGGCCGAAGCCGGCGTCTTCCACGCGAGCGAAGGTGCGATCGTCGCGAATGTGCTGCGTCTCGATGAGCAGCCGATCGGCGCCATCATGACGCCGCGCAACGAGATCGATTACCTGGATCTGGACATGGAGTCCGAGGGGCTGCGCGCGGCCCTGGCCGGCGCGTCGCACGGCAAGGTGCCGGTCTGCCGCGGGGGGTTGGACGGGGCGCTCCTCGGCGTGCTGCGGATCAGCGCGCTGCTGCCGCGCTGTCTCGCCGGTCAGGCCGTGGGGCTCGCGGAGGTCGAAGCGGCCTTGCATCCGCCGCTCTTCGTCCCGGCCAGCCAGACCACGACGCAGTTGATGGAGACCTTCAGGTCCAGTCGCCTGAACCTGGCCCTGATCGTCGATGAATATGGCAGCTTGCGGGGCCTGGTCACGCTCGCCGATGTACTCGCATCCATCGTGGGCCAGCCCGTTGGCGTCGAGGTCCGCGACGGCGAAGAGATCGTCGCGCGCGCCCCCGGCTCCTGGCTCGTCGACGGTGGCCTGTCCCTGGAGAGGTTGAGGGCCGAGCTGGCAGTGGGGCAGCCGCTGCCGGACGAGGAGACCAAGGCCTTCCACACCGTCGGCGGCTTTGTCATGCACGCCCTCGGTCGGGTGCCGCGGACCGGCGATGCCGTCGAGGCGGTCGGGCTGCGCCTCGAGGTCATGGACATGGACCGGCAGCGTGTGGACAAGGTGCTCGTGGAACGGCTGGCGTCCTCGCCCGAGCCCGGGTCGCCCGCGCCGGAACGTGCGGCTGCCACGCCCGAGAGGTCAGAGCGATGAGCGGCGTTTCAGACGGACCCCGGCAACCACATCGTCGGGGTCCGTGCTGATCGTCCGATCCGATGCCCGATCGACCCGCCTCCCCTCAGATCGGTTCGCCGGCGCGAATGTCGATAGGTGTCAGATCCATATCCACCGGAGGCGGCAACCGCGGCATCGGCAGGCCTTCGAAGAAGAGCTCGATCTCCCGTTCGCGCCGCGTCTTCAGCCCGGCCAATTCCCGGCCTCCAGCATAGATCCAACGGCGGAACTGAAAGGGCACCTTGTCGAATTCCTCGGCATTGATGACCTTGAGCAGCGTCGAGCGGTTGAAGTTGCCGCTGCCGACGTTGAAGACGAAATCGCACAAGGCCGCGAACTGACCATCGGTCAATTCCGGTTTTACAGCGATAATCACGGCGATCTGCGCCGTGCGCATGTCGCCCACCAGCAGCTGTTCGCCCTCGGACTCGGTTACGCCGCGAAGGAAGTGGGCGGGTTCGGTTCCATCGCATCGGGCGAGTTTGATCAAGTGGCCATAGGCGATCGTGCAATAGCCCGCCGCGTCATTGTAAAGGCGGCTGCGAAAACCCTCGGATAGCTTGGTTAAATCGATCCCTTTTTGGTAGACGGGCCGCAATTCGACGCCGGCTGGTAACACGGCCCGTTCTGCTTCGTCGTCCAGGAAGATCCCCGGGGTCAGGCGGTCAGTGGTGGGAAAACGCTCCTGCGCAGGTCTGTCGCAGCCGGCCAGCAGGCCGCCGGCCAGGACCGCGGCGATGGTCAAGCGCTGCATCTTCGTCCAGCTCATCGCACTCTCCCGTTCGTGAATAGGGGTACCGCAAGCATAGCAGCCGGGCGGCGGTTTGGAAGGCGTGCAAGGGTTCCCCAAGAATGCTTTCGATGCCTCGGGATGAAGACCCGTGATGGCGTTGGGTCGGCCCTGATCTCCTCGATCCTCTAGGCTGGATGCAGGGTCGCGATGCAGGTCATCGAGCCCGGGCGCGCGATGCGTTTGCCGAACGGTTATTCCATGCAAATTGCAACAGAAATGGGCCGGCTGCCCGGGTGCGGCCAATACGCCTTTGTGCTAGTTTTTCGATAGATGAGAAGTCCGCAGGGCCAGTCGACGTCGATACTGCCACCGAAATTCGTCTCTCTGCGTGAAGGGGGCCATCATGTCACGGTCATTCGTTCGGTACGGTCTGGCGATCGCGTGCGGTGTGCTTTGGCTCCTAACGGCCGGCTGTCAGGATGAAGGTGGGCCTGCGTCTTCGTTGCCGGCGATCGGTTGCGACCCCGATCGGTTCGTCGAGACCGATGGTCAGCGCCGCGTCGCACTGCTCGTCGGCGTCGGCCAGTATCGCAACGAACTGATCCCGGATCTGAAGGGACCGCCCAACGACGCTCGTCTGATCTATGACCTGCTCACCGGCCCGAACGGCTATGGTTTCCCGAAGGAGAATGTCTGTGTATTGATCGATGGGGCGGCGACCACCGATGCCTTCCGCGAGGCCTTCGAGCGACTGTTGGTCGAACGGGCGCGCGCGCAGGACGTCGCGGTGCTCTTCTTCGCCGGGCATGGTTCGCAGACCCGTAGCCTCGGTGACGATGAACCGGACGGGTGGGATGAGACCCTGTTGTTCCACGATTCGAGGGTCGGGACAGTTCGCGATCTGGTCGACGACGAACTCAATGCGATGCTGGCCAGGCTCCATGCGAAGACGCGCAATCTGACCGCGATCGTCGATGCCTGCAATTCGGGGACCGTGACGCGCGCGCCCGAGGCGGGCACGACGATGGCCCGCTTCTTCACGCCCATGGACGAGACCGACGGCCCGATCGGGGCGGTCTCCGAAGGCGGAGACGCCAGCCCGTCCTGGGTGCCGGCCTCGTTACCGGGACTCGTGGCCCTGACGGCGGCGAGCGACGGCAATCCGGCCTTGGAGAAGGATGGCCGGGGCCTCTTCACGGCCGCCTTGGCGCAGGTCCTCGCGCAGGTCGGCGACCGCCCGCTCACCTATGCGCAGGTCGCGCGTCAGGTGCCGCCACTGCTGGCGGCGGAGAGTCCGCAGATCCCCTACTTCCAGGGCGATCTCCGGCGCGCCGTGTTCGGAAAGGCGACGCGCGAGCGGCCGATCGGCTGGGAGGTTCGCACGGTGGGTGATCGGCTGGAACTCGCTGGACCGCCGCTCCCCGGGGTCGGGCCCGGTGCCGAATTTCGGATCTATGGCGGCGGGGTTGCAGGGGCCGAGGCCCACGACCCAGGACGGGCGAAGGGCACAGCGGTCGTCGTCGAGATGCAAGGCGTGAATGCCTGGGCCCGGGTCACGGCGGTGGATGCCGCGCGTGGACCCATGGCGCCCGGGGACTTGGCGGTGCTGGTGCGTCCGCAGGACGGCTACACCCAAGTGCGGGTCCGATTGCGCCCGGCCGACGAACCCGGGGGCTTGCCGGCCGAACGGGCAGATGCCTTGAGGCGTTCGATCCAGGCCGATCCGGATGCGCGATTGCTGGTCGAGCCGACCGATGGGGCGGGCGACTTCGAGCTCAGCCTGGATGCGAGCGGCCGGCTCCTGTTGCGCGGTCCCGAGAATCGGATCCGGACCCGCTATGAGCGAGACCAAGCCGTCCCGCGCAACCTGTGGCAACACGCGCGCATTCGCGCCCTGACCCACCTGCGCGGCGAGGGCGGCGCGGACTTCGTCAATCAGGAAACGCTCCAGGCGCGGCTGGTGCCGGCCCCAGCCGCCCGGCAGGTCGCCTGTGCCCGGGGCGTCTGGGTTCAGGCCGAGCCCAATCAGGAGCAGGTCGTGCCGCTGTGCCACGCATGGAACCTCGAGGTGACCCTGGACGCGTCGGCTCCGGTGCCCCTGTTGATCGGGGCGCTGGTCCTGTCGAGCGATGGCGGCCTGTTCGCGCTGCCGGTGGATCGCCAGACCATCCGTCTGGGACCGGGTGAGCGTCACCTGTTCGCGGCGCGCGGCGAGACCTTCCAGGGTGTGCCGCCGATCGATGTGGTGGAGCGAATCCTGGTCTTCGGGACGCAGGAGACGAACCCGGTCCCTTGGCATCTCTTCGCCGAGGAGGCTGCGGTGCGGCAGGGGGTTGCGTCGGCAGGCCTGTACCGGGCGCTCGATCGTTATCTGACGCCTGGCACGCGCGGCGCGGCGCCGCTGGCGGACGGGCCGATCGAAGACACGACCTGGACGCTCAGCAGTGTTGCGATGCGCGTCGAGGCCAACTACCGTTTCCTCGCATCGCAAAGCCGGGGTGCCGCGGCGATCGATCGGCGCGAATACACGATTGCGGACTTCGATTTGCGGCCCTACCTGCCGGATGCGCGCGACAGTGCCCTTCACCAAGTCCTCGCGGTGGCCGACTGGCTCGCTCGCTCGTCCGCCGAGGACGGCTTTTCCTACAAGCAGCATGCGTGGAACAAAGGCAGCGATCGCGAGAACCTCCAACTCGGGATCGACTGTTCCCGCGCGATCTGGTTTGCCTTCACCCGAGCCGGTTGGCCCTACAATCGCGACGACCGGTATCTGACGACGGCCCAGATGGTCGGGGACGGCAGCCCGATGGCAGACCGCTTCGACAGTTGCCTGGGGGACCCGGCGCTTCGTATCGGCGATCTCCTCGTCTACCGCGACCCCGGGCGGGGCGATGGCCACGTGGTCATGGTCATCGATCCCGACAAGCGTATCGCCTGGGGCTCCCACGGCTGGGACGGGACGCCGCGCGACCTTCCGGTCGAACCGGACACCGGGGTCGAGTACCAGAAGATCAAATACAAGCCGGATTGGCGGCGTTGGGATCGTGCGACCATGGAACTCGCCGCCTGCTGGCGTTACCGGACCTTTGCCGAGGAACACCGTACTGGACGCGGGATGCCCGGCAGCGACGCCCTGATCTCTGCGTGCGACCCGAACCGTCGCTGCGGAAACCCCTGAGTCGCGGTCCGGATCCATGGGGCCGAGACCCAGCAGCCAAGCCCTGATACATAGGTCCTCGGTCGTCCCGATGGGCAGCCGGATCGCGGGGCGGGATGGCGACGCGACCCGGTTTGCGCCATCCCGGTCGTCGCCCCGCGGCTGGGCGATGATCGTCTCCCTGGTCTGGTTGGTGGCCGGTTGTGCCCATGGTCCAGCGTCGTTGCCGGGGGACTCCTGGGCGCAGGACGAGGAGGCCGGCCAGATCGCCTTCGACGCGGGCCGCTACCGGGAGGCCGAGCGATTCTGGCGGTCCGGTCTGGATCTCGCGCGAGGCGAGGCGGGGCCCGAGACGCGCCTGCTCGTGAAACTCGCGCGCGTCGACGAGGGCATGGGCCGCTATGGCGAGGCGCGCCGCCATGCGGCGAAGGCGCTGGAGCAGGCGCGTGTGATCGAGGATCCGGTTCTGGAGGCGGCGGCTCTCCGCGTCCTGGGCCTGGTCGCGCGGCGCCTCGGCGAGCCATCGGTCGCCTTGGACTATCTGCGGCGATCGCGGCAGCTGGCACAGCGGCTCGGTCGCCTCGACGAGGAAGGCGAAACGGTCCGTTATCTGGCCCTCGTTCATCAGGATCTCGGTGAGGACGCCGAGGCCGAACGGCTCTACATCGAGGCGCTCGCGTTGTCGCGCGAGGCAGGCGATCGGTGGGGCGAGGCACGCGCCCTCAATGCCCTCGGCGGGCTTCATCGTCTGCGTGCGGAGTATGCCGACGCGCTGACGCGTTATCGGGAGTCGCTGGCACGGCGCGAGGATCTCGGCGATCGGGCCGGCCAGGCGCTGGTCCACGGCAACCTGTGTCTCCTGTATCAGAATCTCCAGGATCGGACGACGGCGATCGGCCATTGCGAGCGTTCCCTGGCCCTCGCGCGTGCGGCCGGCAGCCGGTCGGTCGAGGCCAATGCCCATAACAATCTCGGCATCATCTATCAGGCCCGCGGCGAGTATCGGCGGGCCTTGGCCGCCTACCGTCGCTCGCTGCGCATCAAGGAGGGTCTCCCCGATCCCGCGGGTGCGGCTCGGACCCTCAACAACATCGGCGACCTCGAGCGGCGGCTCGGGCGAACCGAACGCGCCCTCGCGGCCCACGAGCGCGCGCTGCTCATCAGAGAGGAGATCGCGGATCGCCCTGGGCAGATCACCAGCCATCAGAATCTCGGGGTCTTGTCGTTGCAACTCGCGCACTACGATGAGGCCCGCGACCATTTCCTGCGTGTCTTGACCCTTGCCGGGAGCGATGGCCGTGCCGAAGCGGTCTGGCGCGCCTTCGACGGCCTGGCCCAGGTCCATGCCGCGACCGGTGCCGTGCCGACCGCGGTCTTCTTCGGCAAGCTGGCCGTGAATCGCCTGCAGGGTATTCGCCGCGACCTCCGCGCACTCGATCCCTCTCTGCAGGGCGGGTTCCTGTCCGACAAGGAGGGGGTTTACCGTCGGCTGGCCGGGCTTCTGATCGACGAGGGGCGCTTCGCGGAGGCCCAGCAGGTGTTGGCGATGCTCAAGGAGGACGAGTACTTCGAGTTCCTGCGCGGTGTACCGGACGCGGATCCGCGTTCGACGCGCGCCAGTCTGACCCGCGTCGAGGCCCCCTGGTGGGAGCGTTACCAGGAGATTCAGGCGCAGGCGGTCGCGATCGGCGCTCAGTACAGCGAGTTGGTGCGCAAGGAACCGCTGACCCCAGCCGAAGAGGTCCGCTTGGAGGGGCTCGAAAGGGATCTGGATCTGGTGGAGCAGGGCTATCGCGCCCTCGTCGAGGATCTCAGGGCCACGTTGGCTGCCGAAGGCCGCGGCGAATTCGGCGACGCCGAATGGCGCGCCCTGCCGGGGTTCTCCGGGACGCTGGCCCAACTGGGGCACGGGGCCGTTCTGCTGCATTACTTCGTGACCGACGATCGATTGCGTCTGCTCTTGACCGGACCCGATCCCAATACGCCCGTCCTGCACCGGGAGAGTCCCGTTGCCCGTGCGGAACTGAACCAGCTGATTTGGAGTTACCGTGCCAAGCTCGTCGATCCGTGCCAGGATCCGGCGCCCGAGGCACGGGCGCTCCATCGCCACCTGATCGAGCCCGTTGCCGAGGATCTGCACGCGTACGGGGCCAAGACCCTGATGGTCTACCTCGATCAGTCGCTGCGCTATCTGCCGCTGGCGGCGCTTCAGGATGGTGACGGCTTCCTCGTCGATGACTATGCGGTCGTGATCTATACAGCGGCCGGAAAGGTCAATTTGCTGGCTCCACCTGTGCCCGACTGGCGTGTGGCCGGTCTCGGCACCAGCGCTGCCGTCGGGGGCTTCTCGCCATTGCCAGCGGTGCGCGATGAACTCGATGCGATCGTGAAGCTGGATCCGGCGGACCTGCGCGGGGTATGGCCGGGGGTGGTCTTCGTGGACCAGGCCTTCACGGCGCAGCGGCTGCAACGGGTCCTGAACGGCGACTACCAGGTCGTCCATCTGGCCAGCCACTTCCATTTCGCGCCTGGTACCGCCGCGGAGTCCTATCTGCTCACCGGGGATGGGGAACGATTGGACCTGCAGCGCATGAAGCTCGGGCGTTATCCCTTCACGGGCCTGGAGTTGTTGGCGCTGTCGGCTTGCGAGACGGGGTTGGGCGCAGCCGCCGGCGACGGCCGCGAGATCGAGAGTTTCGGGGCGATCGCGCAGGACAAGGGCGCGAAGGCGGTCATCGCGACGCTCTGGAAGGTGCCAGACCGCAGCACGGCCACGTTCATGGAACGGTTTCATCTGAATCGGCGCGCCGGTTTGACCAAGGCGGAGGCCTTGCGCCGAACGCAACTGGCCTTTATCAGACCCGACGAGCACGGAGCGCTGAGCTCGGCGGCCCGCGGAGTTGCCCACGTGCAGGATGAGCGCTGTCCATCGACAACCAGCGGGTATGCCCATCCGTATTACTGGGCGCCCTTCCTCCTGATGGGTAATTGGCTGTAGTCGGTTCGCTCAACGTAAGACCGGTTCGGGGTCCTGCGTCGACGGCACCTGGGTCTCCGGGACGTCGGGGTCTGTGGAACCGCGATACGGGCGGTTGGGCTTGGTCCCCCCTCTTGCGGGGACCTCGAGAAATTGCCATCCGGGCAATTTCTCAAGACAGGAAGCGAAAATGCGATTTCCGCTTCGCTTCATTTTCAGTCGTTTAGGCGACTGAAAATGGCCGGGCATCCTTGCCCCGTGGCGTCGCTGTCCGTCTCTGGCTACTGGTTGTCGGGCGAAGGCTCGGCGCGTCGTCTCAGCAGGTCCGAGAAGATCCCTAGAAGGAGCGGCCTTGCGGTCCCCTGCGATTGCGTGGAGCCCTGGTTCTTCGCTTGGCAATCGCGCAAGGCCCGGGCGCGCGCGGCCGTCTGGCGTTCGAGCGACGCTGGCTCGCCCTGGGCTAGACACCAATTCAGGTGGGTCTCGAAGTCCGGCGCCCAAAGGGGCCCGTCGAAGCCGCATCGGTACTGTAGGTTCTGTCCAGATTGCCGGACCGCTTCGGCGGCGTAACCCTCGCACAGGGCCGGATCGATGCCCGTCCGGTTTTCGAGGCCCCTCTCGAGGGATGCCCGCCAAGCGGTACGCGCCTCCACCTGGCGTCGCGTGACGGGCGTTGGTCCGATGACGTTCCCAGGAGCGACCCTTGCCTCTTGCATGGGGCCGACCCGAATCGGTTGTGATGGACTCCATTTCGCCCAGACCACCGCGGCGCCCTCGATCACCGTGACCACCACCGAGCCCCCCCGCGCACCCAGGTGGTAGCGGGTCGGTACGGGTTCGGCCCGAATCGTGCCAGGCTCCGCCGTGACCTCGTGGGGACAGCCCTCGCTCTCGCCGTACAGGTTGCCTCGACGAAACCCTTGGATCAGGGTTCGGCAGCCTGCCTCCAGGGCCGGATCGAATTCGACGCGCACCCAACTCCGTGGCCCGGTGCGAACGTCGGCATTGTTCGCCAGTCGCTGATCCTGTTGCACGCGCCGATCGTCGACGAAGACGTTCCGCCCGACGATGCGGACCCGGCCGATCGTCGCGCGCTTGTCGGTGCGCACGAAGCGCGGATCGGTATTCTCGTCGCCGTCGGCGATTCCCCCATCGGGGACTGGCGTCGTCGGCATCGTATTGCAGCCGGTCACCAAGGCCACCACTGAGAGAAGGGCCGCCGGCCATCCGGCTTGGGTGTACGGCGATCGCATCCAGACCTCCAAGCGCGATTGGGGCTATCAGCCCAGGTTCAGGTGTTCGCGATCCATGCCGTCCGAACGGAGGAGCGGGCGGCTTCTTAAGGGGGCATTTTGAATTTTTCAAGGTACCCTTTAGTCTAGTTGATCGCCACGGTAGGTCTTTTCGATGTCGAATTCCTTGGCGGTGCTACACTCGTTGCCATGGTCCGCATGAGGCCGTTGCCGATGGAAGAGTATTTTCGCGCGAAACCGATGGTGACACCTGCCGTCGCCGGCATGGCCACGATGACCATGACCAGCACGCTGGTCGTGCAGTTCGGCCTGCCTCCGGCCCTGACGGCCCTGGCCTTCGCCTTCCTGTTCGGGACCCTCGCCTTTGGCGACCGCAGTCTGTCGCGCGTGCAGCGTGTCGTCCTCTACCTGATCAACTCGGTCACCATCTTCTCGGTCGCGGTCGGAATCAACGAGACCGCCGTGGGCATGATGAAGACCCAGGAGGTCGCACCCGTTGAGCAGCGTCTGGCCCCGGATGACGAAAGACCCCCGGAGCTGCTGCGGAGTTGGTTCTAGTGCGCACCGACCGCCACTCTGCGCTCGAGAGGCCCGGCTGATGGAGCAACTCCGCACCCCCTTTCTGATCCTCGCGTTGGCGCTGGCTGCGTCGATCTTGATGATCCAACTCGGCGCCGCGGCGCTCCCGGCGTTTCTGGCGCGCGATACGCCCGGACTCGGGATCCCGTACCTGGCCCTCTATGATGCGATCCTGCTCTACTCGCTCGTTCTCATGGCCTTGGCCTTGGTCGCGCCGGCGCGACTCCAGGGACGGCTCCAGGGGATTGTAAGCCTGGTCTTCTTCCTCGTGCTGTTGGTGGCTGGCGTACTCCTGGTGTTGGTCGCGTTGGCCAAGTTGATACTGATGGTCTCGTTGTTCCTCGCGGTGCCGTTCGGGACGATCGCCTATCTGGCGGCCTACGCGGATTTCCCGGTCGGTGTGGCACGGGCGACGCTCGGTATCCTGATGACGCTCAAACTCGCGATGGTCGTGAGCCTGCTGCTCGCCCATCAACGCTTCCTGGAGAACAAGGGTCTGGTGATCCTCATCGCGATCTCGCTATTGTTGAACCTTCTCGTGGTCTTCCTGCACGCCCTGGTCCCCAGCCTACTCGTCTCGATCCTCGATGCGGCGGCGGCGATCCTGGTGGGTCTGGTCGCGGCGATCTGGGCCTTGCTGGGCTTGTTCGGCAGCCTGATGGCGGTGGTCAAGGCGCTGAAGGTGCGCCTGGCCTAGGCGCCGTTGCGGCGCCGCGTCACTCCATCCGCAGGTGCGCCGCATTGCGCCGACCCTCGCGGCACGCACAGGCGACGTTGGGCGGGCAGGGTTGGCAGCGCAGCCTCAGCGTGAGGGTCGCGTAGTCGTCTCGTTTCTCGCTGCTCTGCACCGTGATGGGGAGGGCCTCGCCGGGCTCGAGCCGGCGCAGACAAGGCGGCCAGGTGTCACCGCTCGGGGCGCTGGCCGGCCGGAAACGCACCTCGACCCGGAGCAGGTCCGGCGGTGCGGGGTGGCCTCCGGCCTCCGGCGCGTAGCAAGGGGCTTGTCCGGACGCGGCGCGGCGCGGATCGGAGGGGAAATGCTCCTTCGGCAGGTTTGCCAGGACGTAGAGGGTCGGTTGTCCCCCCTCCGCGCGGAGCTCGGCGCGGCGCATCTCATCGGCGAATCCGGTCGGGATCCGGATGTCGCAGCTCGCTGCGCCGGGACCCGTGACCGCGAGTCGAACGCCATCGGTCACCGGTTGCTGCGCCCCTTCGTCGTCACAGACGAGACCCTCCAGGTCGAGCCTCGGGGCCAGGCGTTGGAGCCATCCCATCCCCTTCGCGAGCCAACCGGCGGTCGCCTCGTTCAGGTCGATCGACCCACCGTTGGCATTGACCCGCAGGCCGAGTCCCAAGCCGACCAGATAGAGGGCGGCGATGACCGCCAACCCGAACACGACCAGGGCCGCGCGCCTATCCATGGTCTTGGCCCTGGCTTCGAGTGCGTGCCTGCGCTGGCTGACTCGTCAGCCTCCTCTTCATTGGCCGTCGTCCGGCGGAACCACCCGCAAGGTATTGCCGATGACCTGAGTTTGCGGATTCTGAAGCTGTTGGAGCAGCACGCTGTTTGGCTGCATGATGACGGGGTCTACCTGCCCGATGACGCGCCGTCGTTCGACGTCGAGGTCGACGCTCGAACCGACCGCGACCCGCGACCGCGGCCCCGGCCGCTGGGCCAGGACGGAGCCCGCTGGCTTTCCTTGCGACAGGTGGGTGATGGTGCCGACCCTCAACCCGAGCTGCGCCAAGGTGGCCGACGCATCGGTGTGCGGGGTGCCGATGACATTGGGTACCTGTACCATCTGATCTTCGACGACCAGCGCGACGGCCGTGCCGGCCGAGACGCGTGCCCCGGCTGCCGGGTTGTGACTCAAGACCACCCCTGGGGTGCCGCCGGTGCGCCGCTGGGTGATCCGGCCTTGCCGCAGACCCTGGGCGACGAGGCTCTGGCTGGCCTCGGACACCGTTTGACCGACCAGGCTGTTGACGGTGACCATCTCCTTGGCGACCACGACGGCGATCGAGGTGCCGGGCAGGACCCGCTCGTTGGCCGCCGGTGTCTGTCGCAACACGACGCCGCCCTGGGCCGTGGCGCTCTCTTCGTCGCTGACCGGGCCGAGCGCGAGTCCTTCGGCGACGAGTCGCTCCTCGGCCTGGGCGATCGAGAGATCGACGAGGTTCGGTGTGGCGACCGAGAGGGTCTCGACAACCAGGCTCGCGAAGTCCTCGGACTCCATCTCGGTGCCCGGTGCGGGTTCTTGGCGGATGACCTGGCCGCTATCGACCGCGCCGGTGAATTCCTCGTAGATTTGAAAGCCGATCTTCTCCTCCTTCAGCAGCGCGATGGCCTCCTTGACCGATTTGCCCTCCAGTTGCGGCATCGTCGGCGTGCCGTCGATGAACAGCAGCCCGGCGATGAGCCCGCCGATGACCAGGATGGCACCGACGCCGCCGGCGATGGCCCACCAGGGCACCTTGCGATCGCCGTTCGGCTTGGGCAGGGGGCCGTTCGGCTCAGGGACCTGAAGGACGAGTTCCGGACTCTCGATCGTGCGTTCGCGGTCATCCGTCAGGTAGCCGCGGAGCCGAAACGCGTAGCGCCCAGGCGGCGTTGCCGGTGGAATCGTGACCTTGACCGTCAGGTTCTCGGTCTGGCCCGTCTCGAGATCCCGTTCCACGGCGCCCTGGATCGCGAACCAGCCGGGCTCGGCCGGGGCCTGGGGGCGCGCCTCGATGCTCATTCGCAGGCGGCCGCCGCTCGTGTTGGTCAACAGAAAACCATAGTCGACGGTCTGCCCGGGCGTGCCGGTCAGCGTCTCCGTCCCGGCGACATGGGTGAGGGTCGCAATGGCCATGGTCATGTCCTCTCGTTGTGGGTAGGCCGTGCTCGCTCGGCATCGCTTCTTGGGTCCAGGACGCTCGCCAGTCGTCTGAGGAACGGCTCGGACGCAACCGAGACAAGCGCGCGGAGGAAAAAGAAACGACGAAATGCCGCAAGGCGCGAGAAACCAGCCGTTCCCCCTGTGTATGTTCAGCCCTTTCGCGTGTTTCTCAGTTCCGAGAAGATGTACCGATTGTTCTCGAGTCGTCACTCAGGCCAGCCGTCGGTTCGACGTCCGGGCGACCGGATGCCTGTTCGCCGGCGATCCAGGCCGGCGGTGCTCCTTCGGGTGACGTCGCCTCTTCGATGAAGACCAACTCGTAGGTCAGATGGGCCGGCTTCTCCTGAACGAGGATCCGCTCGATCAGGCGCCGTTGGGCGCGCGCTGAACCGGGTGCCCGCACCCGCAGATGGAACGGCCGTGGCCTCCCGTCGTCACCGGCTCCGGACTCGTCGAATGAAAAGCCCGATCTGCCCGTCGCGATCTCGAGGAACCTCTTGAGGCCGTACCGAGTGCCGCGCCATTGCGAGAGCTCGGCGGCGGCCAGGATCAGTTCGCGCAACCGCCCAGGATCGAGTTGCCAGTCACGTCCCGGGTCTCGCGTCGCGGCGCCGCCGACGAGGCGAGACAGGTCCACCCAGGCGGCGAGCATCGGCAGGAATGCCTCCGGTGCGATCCGCGGATTGAAATAGCTCTCGATCCGTTCGATGGTGGCCTCGGCCGGGGCCTGGAACTGGACCATGATCTCCAGCAACTCGGCCAGTGGTTCGCCGGGGACCGTGGCGCGTCGGAAGACCTCGGGGAGCAGTTGTTCAATTTCGATCCGATTCATCGTCGTGCTCGACGTCGATCTCGTGCTCACCGGAGCAGAACAGCCAGGTCATTGGGATCGTGACCCGGTCGAGATACCGATCGCGGGAGGATGGTTCGAAGCTCAGCTCCGGGTCACCCTGACCGAGGCGGCTGCGATAGACCCCCTTGGGACCAGCGGCCATCAACATGGTCGACTCGGCGTCGGGTCTGACGCGCTCGACCGCGACCGCCTCTAGTCGTTCCAGGTGGGGGCCGTTCGCACGCAGTGGTAGGCCGCAACCGAGATTCGGCTCCTGCCAGCGCGGCTGAGGGGCCTGCGGGTCGATGGTCAAGACCCCGCGACGCGTCGAGGCGGCCAGCACCCGCGTGTCGACGAAGGCCAGGTCCTCGCAGCCGCCCGCGGCCCAGCCATCCCGCAGCCTCAACCAATCGCCCGACCCGCCCGTGTTTCCGGACAGGTCGAGGCGTGAGCAACCCTCGCCGGGATCGTCTCCGACTGCGGTATGACAGGCCCAGAGGTACCGTCGCGGACCGGCATGCTGGACGAGGAGGCGGCGGATCTTCTCATCCTTGAGACCGACGAAGCGGTAGGTCCCAGGCAGGCCGTCTTCCTCCGAGAGGTAGATGCCGCCGCGACCGCGCGCCGCGACGGCAACGCTGGTGCGCTGCCCGAGCGCGTCGATCGAGGCGGCGACCCCATAGAAACCGAGTTGCTGCTCCGCTGGATCCACCAGGATCTGAGTCGGCGTCTCGCCTTCATTCAGTCGCAGGTCGAGCAGGCCGATCTCGGTCGCGAGGATCAGGCGCAGGTGTCCGTCGCGCTCGAGCCAGGCCATGTCCTCGATGCGGAACTGGGTCCCGTGGGCTGGCGACCAGTGTTCACCACAATCATGCGAGATGTGGATCCGCGAACCCTTCTGATCGTCGACCCGCGTGACGGCGGCCAGCAGACCGGGACGCCCTGGGCCGACCGCGATCTCGCGAGGATAGGGCCGGATCGAGTCGATCGTCTCGCCGGGAAAGTCGGCGATCGGTTCCCACCCGTCTCCATCGTTCAGTGACCGGTAGAGCGTGGAGCCGGCCGCGGCATACCAGGTGGCCGGCTGGAAGGCGTCGATGGCAAGCGTCTGGACGTTGCGGTTCGGCGTGCCCGCGACCAGCAGGCATACGGGATCCACGTCCTTCACGCCGGGCTCCGACCCTAGCATGCGGTTCACATGAAAGGTGCTGAGCGGTTGCCCAAACGGCCACGCAGCCCGATCCTCGGAGCCGGCAAAGGGGGTGATGGTCGCGTAGAGCCGCTCGAGCAGACGCCGTCTGACGGCCCCGGGGTCCTCTCCGCGATGGACGACGACCCGGGTTCGCACCTTGACCTCCTTGTAGTGTGCCCAGACGACACGGCAGCCGATCCCCAGCGGGCGACGCTGTTCGAGTTCCGCCTGGACCCGGTCCAGGGCCTCTGCGGTCTCGTGTTGGTGGATCTGGTCGGCGGTGATCGGATGGCTCGGGTTCGACCCGGACGGGAGTTGCGGGACGCAGACGACCTCGACGGTCCCGGGTTGGGCGAAGGTCCAGAACTCCGCCTGCGCATAGGCATGGGCCCGGTTCAGGTTGCCGGGACTCTTCAGCGCCACGGCCTCGAAGTCACGGGCGGTCACCACCCGATGCAACGAATGGATCTCTTGGGGACCCCGCAGCAAGGCGTTGTCCAGCGTCTCGCCCGCGCGCCCACCGCTCGCCGGTTCCGGATTGACGACGTCCAGGTGGACCCCGGCGATTGGATCCTTCAATGATGTCAACACACCCCGGTTCACATTGCCGGCAGGGCCGCCGCCACTTCGGTACCAGATCCGGATGTCGCGCTCGCTTGGCGGGACCGCGGCCAGGGCGGTGGGTGCCCCGGCGCCGGATGGGTCGGACCCCGGGCGCAACGCGGGCGCGAAGAAGATCAGCCCGGCGGCCCGGTCGGCGGTGTATACGAACGCGTCCGGGCCCGGATGGGCGAAACTCTCGACCTCGCGCCACAGCCGATAGGTTCGACCCTGATGACGGCGCATCGGTGCGCCCACGTCGAGCGACGCCGGGTCCGTTTCGATGCCGACCACCAGATCGAGATCATCGCCGGTGGCGACGATCGGGTGTCGGCGGGTGCGCAATACGAGACCAGGTCGTCCGGGGCGCCCGGCGACGACATCCGGACCTTCCCCGTCGACCCAGTCGCAGTGATAGGCGCGGACCTCACCCATCGTCTGCCCGGCCGGAATGCGCAGGCTCTCGGCTGTCGCGAATACCGGGGCGCTGTCGGTCGGCGCGCCGGGTTCGCCGCTGACGCGGGTGCCGCGCGGGACCTCCACCGTATCCGTTCTCGGCGCCTTCAACGAAAAGCGCAGGGTTGCAACGGCCGCCGCTGGTGGTCCCAGCTTGACGCCGAGGAGTCGCAACAATTCGATATAGACCTTGTCAGGCAGTCGATTCAGCCGGTAAAGCAGGGTTTCGGTCAGAAAGGCGAAGGTCTCGATCAGTACGATACCTGGGTCGCCGGGCGTTCGATCGGTCCAGTGCGGGCAGGCATGCTCGATGTGCGCCAGGGCCTGGGCCATCAGGTCGTCGAAGGTCCGATCGTCGAGATTGAGGGGAGGAAGCGACATTTCTGCCTAGGCCTCGTTCAGATCCACCGGAAAGACCAGTCGTCCATCCCGGCCGGTTCGGCGGACGCGATAGGTCAGGTCGATCTCCAGCCGGTCCGGTCCGTCGTGACCAGGGCCAGCATCGAGATGGAGCAGGTCGATGCGTGGCTCCCAGCGGGTCAAGGCGCGGCGCACGTAGTGGATCGCCAGACCCGCGGTCGTCGCATCGTTCGGACTGAAGGCCAGGCGATAGAGCTCGCAGCCGTAATCGGGCCGCATGACGCGCTCGCCCGGGCGAGTCGTGAGCAGCAGCAGGATCGACTGGCGAATCGAATCGTCGCCCTCGATCATGGCCGGTGCCCCGGTCGGCCCGACTTGAAGACCTGGTCGTCCCCCCCGGATCGCGAAGTCCGGGTGTCCGAAGCGCAGTGCGCGAAAAGGCCGCGTGTCGCTCATCGGCTCACCGAGACCAGATGCTGGCCGGGTTGCCGGACCCCGTAGCGGTGCGTCCCAGGCGGGGTGCCATCGGTGTAGCCGGTCAAGTTGGCGAGACACACGGGCCGACCCTGGATGCGGACCAAGTCCGAGTAACCGCTCGTGACAGCGAGCGTCAGGGTGCAGGGCTTGATGCCCTGGACCGGATTGAAATTGCTGCATCCGGCGATCGGTCGGGCCTCCGGATCGGGCCGCACCAGCAGTCGCAAGCCCTCGCTGCGTACCAGACCCTGCGAGGTCACGAGCCCGACCCGTCCGGTCAGGTGCGGGCAGGTGATCAACGCGTTCTCGGCGACGAGGGGTTGCCTGTCCATCAGGCTGGCTCGAAGTCGATCGAGGCGCCCCGGATGGTTACGGCGTGCCCCGGTGCGGCGATGTCGAGGTCGCCCGTTGCCTGGATCTTGAGCGTATCGCGGCCCAGTTCCACGTAGCTTCCGCTGTTGTTTCCGAGTCGCGCCCGCCCCGGTGACAGTTGCAGGAAGTCGCCGCGTCCCGACTCCAGTCGCAGGGTCCGTTTCTCCTCATCGAGCTGAATCCGCTGCCCGTCCGGGGTGAGCAACGTGAAGCGGCGACGCTTCCCGTCGGCGATCCCGGCGTCCGGTGGACCTTCGGCGCCAAAGAGGCCACCCAGGACGATTCCCTGCGCAGGATCCGCTCCGGGGAGCAATACCAGCACCAGATCGTCGCGATCCGGTAGCAGCACGAGTCCCTTGGCGCTGCCCGCGCCCGGGCTGAGCACCTGAAGCCAACCGGTCTCGATGCCGGCATAGCTTGGTAGGGTGACGCGGACGCGCCCGAGCCCATCCGGATCCTCGACCGTCGTGACGACTCCGATCGTCGTCAGCGTGCCCGATTCCGGCCGACGGCCGACCGGCGGCGCCGTATCGATGCGCGTGAGAAATCCCCGTCGCCGATCGAGGGTGTGGGTCACGGCGGTCAACACATAGTGGCCGCACACATGGGGGGCGAGTCCCTGGATCTGGACCCTGGCGCCCGGCCTGAGTCGCGGATCGCCGGTCGCGGTCGCACGCAGCTCGACCTCGCCGGAGACGCGTCGATCCAGCTCGGCTTGCGCCAGGGCGGCGGCGTCGGCGTGGCTTGGCAAGACCCGATCGGCGAGGACGCGCGGCGCGGTGACGCCCAGGGCCGCGAGATCCAAATCGAATGGGACCTCACGCCCACTGCGCGGCGTGTCGGCGCTGCCGTCGCGGGCCTCCGCCAGAGCGGGATCCCAGGCCAGCGTCTGGACCGCGCGGCAGGCGGGATCCGCGTTGATCTCGACCTCGGCCTCGATCAGCCCCTCGCCGTAGGTCAGCCCGATCGGCTCGCCGAATCCTTGCAAGCTGAACAGGTGCAAGACCTGGTCGTAGACGACGAAATAGAGACCGGCCGCGGCCGTTGCCTCGGACAGGAGTTCCAGGTTGGATTGGCGCCACTGGACACGTAGCGGTGTCCTTGGACCGTCATCCTCGGTCTCGGCCTCGACCGCGAGGTCGAGGTCGGCGGTCAGCTCGCGGGCCAACTCGAGTGGCGTGGCGTTCGAATAGGTTCGCACCGGCTGACGCTTGCGTAGCCGATGCAGCTGGTCGTAGGCTCGCACGGTCAGCGCGCGCGTTTGGGAGGGTCCGTATCCGTACTGGACGGCCGTGACCTCGCCGGCGAAGAGGACCGGTTGCGGTCGCTGCTCGACGGCGATTCGCAGCCAAGCCCCCGGCATCAGCTGGCTACCATCGGCGAGCGATGCCGGCGGATCGTGGAAGATCAATTCGCAGAGCGTCGGCAGCGAGCTGCGTTGCTGGATCCGTACCTCGGCCAGGGTCGCGGCCGCGCCATGCGGGAGCGGCTGATCATCGACCAGCAGCCGCAGCCGCGGGATGCCTCGGAGCCCGCTCACAACCCGTCCTCGAGGTCCTGCGCCGCCGGGATCGACAACACCTCGCCGCCGGTCAACCGGAGTGGATCCAACAGGCCGTTCGCCCAGGCCAGCAAACGCCACTGGGATGGGTCGCCATAGTAGCGATAGGCGAGCTGGTCTACGCGTTCTCCGCCCGCCGTCGTGATTTGGTCGACGGTGCCGTCCCAGCCCAGGACTTCATGGATCGCCGTCGTGTCCGCTAGGGTCGGCGGCGTGTCGACGAGCCAGTCGGCGGGCGGGATCGGCGGGGTGATCGCCGGTTCGTGAACATCATCGACCAGGGGTTCGGCCACGCGTAACAGGCGCAGGCGGAGCCAGGATCGGCGAGGTATCCCCTCGGCAGTGAAGTCCTCCAGGCGTTCGGCGACCGCGGTCACGACCGCCGGCCAATTCCATGCCTTGCCCCAGACGAAGCGCACGATAGGCGGGCGTTTTCCCCCAGGCTGGCCGTGGCTATTCTCGGCCAATTGCCACAGGGGGCCGGTCAGATCCCGGACGTCCTCCGACACCAGTGTCGAGCCAGCCAGCGAGACATCGAACAGCAGGTTCAAGGTCAACTCGGTGGTTCCGCCGCCCGTGAACAATGGCGGGTCATCGGCGAGGTCCAGGCCGTCGAGCAATCCACCGCTCGTCTCGGCCGGAACCAAGCCCGCGCGCCGGCGAAGCTCGAGACTTTCCGGATTGAGCATGCAGCCGATCCGCTCGGCGGTCCGCTCGATGACGAAGGCTACGCGTTCCACCGTTCCCCCCGTTGTTCGCGATCCAGGTGCGCCTGGTGTCGGCCGACATCCGCCGCCGAGGCGTCGATCGGCCCCCATGGGGACTTGGCATCTGGTCTCTCGCGACGTTCCTCCATGGGCAGCGCCGGCCAGCGATCAGGCCAGTCCGCATCGTCGTCCACTCGCTCATCCGGGAGTCTGGGCCAGCGGTTGATGGGCACCGGGCTCGACCCGCTGGGTTCGGGGTTGGCCTCCGGGCGAACCCTGGTGAAGGCTTGGGGCCGGGTCTCGAGCGGCCGCGACCCGGGCGGACCGGGAGTTCGGCGCACGGGCTGGCCGCGGCCGGGGCGATCTGGCGACGGCGACCCGTTGGTCGACTCCGCTTCGGCTACCGGGGCTACCGGGGCTACCGGGGCTACCGGGCGCGTGGTGCCGACGGAGCTCTGGGCCGGCCCTCGGCCGCGCGGCGAGGTGGGCGCGCGTGGTGCAGCGGGCGCGACATCCGGGGCGGCGGTGCCAGCGGATCGGTCGACGACTGGAGTCGCGGTCGCGACCGTCCCGAGCGAGGGGGGTGGCGAGTCCCTCGCCGTGCGCTGAGAGGGGTTCGGGGCGTCGGCCGCACGCGCCGCGGAGGCGGGCATGACGCGGTCTTTGCGCCGGTGACCTGACTCGGCCCGCGAAGAAGCCGCGCCTCGGCCGCGCGGTGTCGTATGAGCCGCGGAAGCGACACCGGACGTTCGGGTCTTCTCGTCCCCTGGCCGTGGCACGGGCCTGTCTCCTGGCGCATCCGCGGTGAGCCGCTTCGCCTGCGAGGACGAGGGGGTGGCGTACGGATGCGCCGGCACGCCCCCGGTCTTCGTCGCGTGGTCGCTCGGGTCGGCCGGCGCCGGCGGCCGGGAAGCGATTGGCGGTGGTATGGGCGGATGCCGATCACGGCTCCGGGTCGGCCCGGTCGCGATCGGGGCCTGATGCGCGGTGGCGTCGCGCCGTGGTTCCACCGGTGTGGTCGTCGAGCGCGATGACGGCCGAGATCCGGCGGATGGGGCTGGTGGTCGTGCCGGTGTCGCCGTCCGGGCCCGCACGCCCGGTTGTCGCATCCCCTGTCGAGCCCGCGCCGGTGCGACGCTCGGTGAGCCGCCAGTTCGCTCCTTCGCAGCCGCCGATGGGGTCGCAGCGGGAGCCGGCCTGGACGGCGTTTCCGGCGCGGCTGGTGCGGTCGGCGGTGCCGGTTTCGGCGGGGACTCGGGCAGACTGGCGAGCCACTGCGGTGCCCGGCGCTGCACCAGCTCGAGCCAGTGCCGCGGGGGGCCGTCGGCGGGCCTGGCGCTATCCGCCGGATCCTCGTCGCTTTCGCCGCTGGTCGGGGGCTGCGACCAGGCGATGACCGGGGCGTTCGATGCGCCTTGCTCCCTGGTCGAATCGGACAGCCGCTCGACCCAGCCCTGCAACAGCGCGACGACCCAGAGCTTAAGCTGCGCCAGCATTGGCGACACGCTCCAGCGTTTCGGCGACCAGCGTCACCCGTTCGATCGCCGCCTCGTTGCCCAGTGCATCGAAACGGGCGCTGTTCCAGGTGCAGGGCCAGACCTGCGTGAGGTTGTAACGGACCACCTCGCGGTTGCCGTCGGGGCTCAGCGAGATCACGGCGCCATTGCGCTTCTCGACCCGGCCATTGACCGCCGTCATCAGCCACTGCCACATCTCGCCCGACGTCGTGACGCCCCAGCTCAGCGTGATCCGAGGATAGCGGACCAGGCCCGGGAGGGTTCGGACACTCGCCGCATCGCCGCCCTCGCGGTATTCGATCACATCGATGTCGACGCCCAGTGCGCTGATCTCCGTGAAGTAAGCGACCCGCACCCCCTGGAGCTCGAAGACGAAGTTGTAGACGCGCAACAGATTGCGTTCGTCAGCCATGGTTCAGCTCCTCTCGCTTAGGCCTCTTCGACCTGGGCCCCGCCGGACCACTGGGTCACCTGGAAGACGACGAACTCGGCCGGTTTCGACGGACATAACCCGATGTCGATGATCAGTTGTCCGTTGTCCACTGCCTCCGGCGGATTGTTCTCGGCGTCGCACTTGACGAAGAAGGCCTCTTCGGCGCGGCTGCCGACCAGGGCCCCGGTACGCCATTGCATGCGTAGGAAGTTGCTGACATCGCGAACGACCGACTGGCGGAGCATCTCATCGTTTGGTTCGAACACGGTCCAGTTCGTGCCTTCGCGGATCGACTCCTTGATGAAGTTCAACAGCCGACGGACGTTGATGTAGCGCGACTCGCTGGCCTCGGGGGCCAGGGTGCGCGCACCCCAAACCCGGATCCCGTTCGTGATGGTGCGAATGCAGTTGACCCCCTTGCGATTGAGCTCGGCCTGCTCAGCGTGCGTGACCGCGTATTCGAGGCCGATTGCCCCGCGGATCACCTCGTTGGCGGGCGCCTTGTGCACGCCCCGCGTCGCGTCGACGCGGGCGTAGATCCCGGCGACATGGCCCGAGGGTGGCACCGCGACGATGCCGCGGCCGAACTCGGCCGGTTCGTGCATCCGTAACCAGGGGAAGTAGAAGGCGCCGTAGCCGGAGTCCGAATCGCGCGGACGCAGTCCGGATCGTGCGCGTGACCTGGTCGATGGCTCGCCGTCGGCCTCCGTGCTGGCCGGGGCCTGGTTCTGGGACATCTCCTTGAGCCGATCCGTGTCGTCGACCTTCAGCGGCGCGTCGAGTACGGCCACGCGATCTCCGAGGGCCTCGCAGTGGCTGAGCAGATGGTCGTAGGAACCGCTGTCGGTATAGCCCGGTGCCGCGACGATCGAGATCTCGTCGATCGGCTCCAGGCAGGCCAGGCCGGTGCGGCGCTTGGCGTCGCCGGCGATGCCATTGCCTTCGCCGACATTGACGACATAGCAACGCGTGCCGCCATTCGCGAAGAAACCGAAGACGGCCCGGGCCAGGTCGGTCGCCCGGTCTCCCTCCTCGACGAAGGCCCGCACGAATTGCAACCAGTTGTTGCAGGCGACGGGTTCGTTGAGATTCCGCGTACGGCTCGCCACCCCGAGAAAGGCGGCGGTGCTGGTGCCGACCCCCCCGATCGGCCGGGGTCCTCCGGGCACCTCGATGACATAGACGCCCGGTGTGCTGGGGACGTTGACCATATCAGCCCTCCTTGATGTCGAAGTGGATGACTAGCGGTGCCGCGCGACCTGCCGATCCTGCGAGTGGCACGGTCCGCTCTAACCCGCGGGCGCGGACCCTGAGCGATCCCGACGCGAGACCAGTGGGAACGGAGGTGAACCGAAACCCACCCCGGTGGTCGGTGCGGGTCGTGAGCCGCAGCGATGGCACCGAGACCTCGGCGCCGCTGAGCGGAACCGAGCCGGTTCCCAGGACCTGGCCGGACAGGCTGGTAACGCCGGTCTCCCGAACCCTGGCCCGCGTGCGGATCAGGGGGATCGCCGGTCTTGGACGTTCGATCTCGATGCGTAACCGGACTGTGAAGCCGGGTCGCGGGGGGAGTGCGAAGGCCTGCCAAAAGGCCATGTCGACAGGCTGGAACTCGACGTCGAACTCCGTGCACTGCATGGCGGCGACGACCAACTCGCCGAGCAATTGGTGCTCGGCCTCGGGTGACTGACCCCAAGCCGTCAGTAGATAACGGACGGATAGGCACAATGAGGGGCGCGGAGAAGGACTGGTGGCAGGGGACGGGAGCAGATCGAGCAAGTGGATCCAAATCGCCCCTTCGTCGGCCGTGTCGCGGGGCGGCTCAAAGGATACGGCGGGGCCCGTGAGCACCGTTCTGATCCAGGTCTCAAGACGTTGATTCGCCGTGACGAGCACCGTTGACCTCTGCGCAATGCGACGGCTGGTACCTGGCGGTCGGTTCGTCGCCAGGCGGCGGAGCCAATGGCTACCGGGTGGCGCCTCGCGGCGGCCTGCCGATAAAGGCCACCTTGAAAGATTCGAGGCGCCCGCGCGGGGCCAGGATACCCCGCGATTTCCAGTCGCCTAAGCGACTGAAATGAAGCGAAGCGGACATCGCATTTTCGCTTCGCGTCTTGAAAAACTGCCCGGATGGCAATGTTCCAAGGTCCCCTAAACAATAGACGGCGAAAACCGATCGCGCAATGGCGATGTCGGCGGCGAATAGGGATCGTCCGGATCAGGGCGTCAGATGGGGCTGGGTCATGGAAGACCCTGTTCCAGCTAAGAAAGTATGGAATTTGCCATTCAGGGAGAATTCCGGCCATGCCCGCGTGACGGCCGGAGTACGACCTCTTCGGAGGTCGGGTATGCCCGTCCCCTTTCGGCATGGGTGTTCGGGTTTCGGGCCATGGGCAGACGTGTCCTTTCCAGGGCACCTTGAACCTAAAAACGGCAGTTGACCGCTTCATCATGGATTCAAGTGGTTGAAATCGCGCGGAGGCTCTACGTGAGTCCTGCTCACCCGCTCGGTGAAGGCCGCTACGGCACCCGATGCACGTCGCACGCGGCGCCCGGCGGTGTTACAAGTCGTTGCAATAGCCGGGCTATTGCGCCTCCTTGTGCCTTGTCGGAAACCCCCGCGCGGCGCACCTCGGGCACCGTCCAACTGCCGCTTTTAGGTTGAAGAATTCGAGGTGCCCGCCCTTCGAGGGGTCGGCTATCGAAATCCCACGATTCGATCAAGGCAATGGGGCGGGTCGTGACCAGGGATTCGATGGCGTGCTCGCGATCACCTCGGGTCGGCCATTCCAATACGCGCCGCCTGGCTATCGAGACCCGGTCGGCAAGGGCCGGCCGTAATGCGACCGAAATGGCTCCCCGCAGCGGCCCGGCTACCAGGGAATGTCCCAGCCGGTCGTGCGGATCAGGATCACGGCGACCAGGATGAGGAAGAGGACGACCCAGAGCGAGAAGTAGATGAGGATCGACTGCTTGGCGCGGTTGCGCTCGATCCAGGAGCGCGGGCGCACCCCCTTGAGCAGGAAGACGAGCTTGGCCGCGAGCAGCACGCAGACGATGTTGGTCGTCAGCAGCAGGAAGGCGCCGAAGGCGTCCGGCCAGCGTTCGGCGCCGATCATCATCCCCATGGTCGCGGCCGGGGGCAGCAGGGCGACGGCGACCATGACCCCGACGAGGGTCGAGGACAGGCCGGTCGTCAGCGAGAGGACGGCCGCAGCGCCGGAGGCGAGGCCGAGGACGACGCTGGCCAGGTCGACGTCGGTGCGCAGCGCGATCGACGCGTTGTCGAGGCCGACGGGCAGGAACAGGCCGATGGCGATCGAGATCGCCACCGCGATCGAGACGCCGACGATGTTGGTCCGGAGCGCGCGCCAGGTGAGGTCGCGGTCGCCGAGCGAGGTGGCGAAGGCGAGCGCGATGTTGGGCCCGAGCAGGGGGGCGATGACCATGGCGCCGACGACGACGGCGATATTGTCCTCGATCAGCCCGATCGCCGCGACGAGGGTCGAGAGCACCGTCAGGATCAGGTAGTTGCTGTCGAGTTGGGCGCCCTTGGCGATCTGGGTGTAGAGCTCCTCGCGGGTCGAGGAGACCGTCTTCTCCTTGTTGTCGTTCGCGTCGCGCTGGGCCGGGCCCTCGTGGGTGAGGGTCGCGTCGATGGGTTGGACGACGATCCGCGCCCGGTCGGTGGCGATGAACAGGTCCTGGAGCGAATCGATCAGGGCCTGGCGCTTCTCGTCCGGCACCAGCATCCGGATGGTGCAGCGCCCGTCAGCGCTCGTGTTGCCCCACCAGTAGTCCACGGCGCCATAGAAGCGCGCCATCCCGGCGAGGGTCTTCGCGTGCTTGGCGTCGGCGACCACTTCGACGATGCGCATCGGCGGCTGCTCACGGATAGGGGCAGGGGATTGGGCCGCGACCTCATCGGATCGGGTCGCGCGACGGCCCATTGGCATCGCGATGATACCAGCGCAAGGTGCGCCCGTGTCGCGTCGATGACCCCAGTGGTTCCGGCCGTCGACGCGAAGCGAAAATGCGATCTCCGCTTCGCTTCAGTTGGGGCGGGGGCGGTCGTTCATCGCAGCGAGGACGTCCTGGAGCCGCTGGAACTCCGTGCGCGCCCGCGCCAGCAGGGCATCGACGTCGGCCAGGTCTCGGGCGCGCCCCTTGACCTCGAGGTCGCGTGCCGCCTCGCAGAGCGCCCGCGCGCCGAGGCTCGCGGCGCTCGACTTGAGCGTGTGGGCGGCGATCTCGATGCCCCGTGCCTCGTCGGCGGCCAGCGCGCGGCCGACGTCATCGAGCAGGTCCGCGGCATCGTCGAGGAAGTGCTCGATGAAGGACGGGAAGTCCTCCGCCATCAGGTCGCGGATCTCGGCGAGGGTCCGCTCCTCGAGGATGCGGTCTGTCTCGGTCATGGCGTGGCTACTCGTCGTTCAGTGATCGGCCGTGGCGGGGCCGGGGGTCGGTGCGCCGTGCGCCGGCTGCGCCGCGGGCGCTACGCGCGCCAGGACGCGCTGCGCGGTGTCCAGGCGTGCCTCGAGCTCCTCGATCCGGTACGGCTTGATCAGGACGTCGTCGGCCCCGGCCTCGAGGCCGGCGATCAGGTCCTGCTCGCTGTCGCGACCGGTGAGAAGGATCACGTAGGCGCCGCGCTCGGCCGCCTCGGCGCGGATCCGCCGGCACAGCTCGGGGCCATCGAGCCCCGGCATCATCCAATCGCTGAGCACCAGCCGCACCCGCTCGCGACGCAGGATCTCCCAGGCCTCGCGGCCGTCGCATGCCGCCACGACCTCGTGGCCCCAGCGCTCGAGCAGGCGTCCGAGGAGCTCGCGTTGGTCGTTCGCGTCGTCGGCAATCAGGATGCGCATCGGCGGTGTCTCCACGATCCGTCCGCGCGGTCGGGCGGCCGGGTCCGAGGGGTGCTCGGACGGCGAGGATATAACAGTCGCCCGCCCGGCTTCACGGGGTAGGCCCTCGGGGTGCGGGCCAGGTCAGTACTCGAAGCCCCAGGCGACGCACCCGCGGGCGAGGTCGATCCGCACGCCCTTGGCGGCCGGGTTGGGCGCGGGCGCGCCGATCCGCAGTTCGATCTCGGCGCGCTCGGCGAACCAGGCGGCGAGCGCGTCGGGGTCTGGCAGCGCGATGCGCCGCTCGGCCTGGGCGACGAGCCCGAGGAGGTCGCGCCGCGCCGCGGCGTCCGGTTGGGCCGCGAGCGTCTCGCCCAGGGGCCGCTCGGCGAGCAGGAACAGGCCGGCGCCGAAGGCCTCGATGCCCCGGCGCACGATGGCGCGGCTCGCGGCCCCGGCGAGGGTCGTGGCGAGGACCAGGCTGCGGTCCGGGTAGCGCGCGACCAGTCGTTCGAGGACCTCCTCGGCGAGCCGCGCGAGGGCGCGGGTCGGCGGCACCGGCGGCTCGGGCTCCGGGAGGCCGACGATCAGCATCCGCACCAGGCCGCGCCCGTAGCGGGCGAGCAGGACCGGCGCCAGGCGCACGGCGAAGCGGTCGAGGTCCTTCATCGGCTCGCTCAGCTCGGCGTACGGGACGAGTTGGGGGTGATGGCGGCGCCGATCGTCGCGCTGTGGGCCATGGGTCCAGCCGGCCAGTCGGCGGTCGGCGGCCCAGCGGTCGTGTTCGATCTCGGCGAGGCGTTCGACCTCCAGCGGCGAGAAGGTGAAGGTCTCGACCAGCTCCTCGGGCAGCGCCCGGCAGTCGCTCAGGGCCAGCTTGGCCCAGAGGTGATCGGCCTGGTGGCGCGAGGCCCGGCGGTAGGCGTCGTCGAGCGCCTCCCAGGTCCGCCCGGCCGGGGCCAGGTCCGGGTCGCGGCCCTGGGCGGCGATGCTGTCGCGATAGTGGGCGTGGATCGTCCGTGCCAGTTCGTCGCCGCGCCCGTCGAGCAGGACCTCGGGGTGGCAGGCCACGCGGCGGTAGGAGTACGGATGCAGCTGGCCATCCCATGCGTCGAGCCCGCCGCGCGGCTCCAAGGCGCCGACCTCCAGGTGGATCGGCGGCGCGACCCGCTGACGCTCGGCGATCGTGGCGGCGAGCCGTTCGGCCAGGGCCAGCCCAGCCGCGGCGTCCTCGAGGCAGACGTGGGCCGTGGTCACCGGCGGGGTGTCGGCGGCGACCGGGTCCTCGGGGGTGACGAAGCGCAGCCGGGCGATCGCCTCGGCCTGCGGGTGGGCGGCGAGGAAGTTGGCCCGATCGCGTTCGGGGGCGTCGCTGGCGATGGTCAGGACCGGGGTCGGGCCGCCGTAGTGCATCAGCCGCAGCGCCTGGAGGATCAGCGCCCGGGCCGGCGGCGCCCAGCCGGCGACCAGCAGGTGGGCGGCCTGGCCGAACAGCGGGTCCAGGCCCGCGTGTAGCGGCCAGCGGGTGAGGAGGGCGCGCGCGGCGGCCTCTTCGATGCCATGGGTCTCGATGCGCAGCCTGGCCTGGGCCGGAGGCGCAGGCGGTGCCGAGGCCGGCTCGCGGTCGGAGACCAGGATCAGGCGGAGCGGCTGGCGTGCCCGGCGCTGGGCGCAGGCGGTGGCGATTCGGTCGATCTCGGCGGGGGTGTCCGGCCCGGCCGCGACGATCGCGGTCTCGGCCCGACTCAGCGCGCGGCGCGCCGCCGGCGCGTCGCTCGCGAGTCGGGTGAAGGATCGGCCGCCCAGGTGCAGGTGCGCGGCGAGTTCGCCGGCCAGCGGGTCGAGACCGGCGAGGACGAGGGACGGGGGGCGGACGAGCGGCGGCATGCGCTCTGGCTCAGCCGCCGCCGAACGCCTTGGCGATGCCCCGGCAGATCGCGCCGGCCTGGCGCTCGATGTCGGCGACCAGCGCGAGCTGGATCTGGGCCTTGCGCAGGTTCTCGCCGCGCGTGCGGACGCGGAAGTAACGGTCGCCCTCCAAGTGGTCGGTCAGGAAGCGCAGGCCGAGTTCGAGCGGGATCAGGCGCAGCGCATCGTAGAGGAGCGCGACCTCGGCCTCGGCGAGCAGGCCGGCCGCCTCCTCGGCGTAGGCGGAGAGCAGCGCCTGGCACAGGGCCAGGTCGAAGGCGGCGCCGCTGCCGGCCTCGCCGCGGCGGTTGCAGCAGGAGCGCAGGCAGTCGCCGATGTCGTGGTGGACGAGTCCGGGCTGGACCGTGTCGAGGTCGATCAGCGCGATCGCCCGTTCGCCCGCCGCGTCGAAGAGGATGTTGTCGAGCTTCGGGTCGCCGTGGACGACGCGCAACGGCAGGCGGCCGGCGGCGCGGGCGCTCTCCAGGACCTCGATCAGGTCGGCGCGCGCGTCGATGAAGCGCTGCGCGGCGTCGACCTCCGCCGATCGCTCGATCGGTCCTGGGCCGCCGAGGACCTCATCGAGGCGTCGCCGGTACGCGGGCGTGACGTGGAAACCGGGTAGCGTCATCGCGACCTGCGCCGGGTCGAGGCCCGCGCACACCCGGTGGAAGCGGGCCAGGATGGCGCCGACCGCGCCGGCCTGCGCGGGCGTCTCCAGGTGCGGGAGGGTTCGCGAGGCCGGGACGTGCTCGAGCATTCGCCAGAGGTCGCCGGCCGCGTCGCGCAGGCCGAGCTCCCCGCGGCGGGTCGGGATCAGCGCTGGCAGTCGCAGCCCGGCGGTGTCCTCCCCCGACTGGCCGGCGAGATGCCGGGTCAGGCGGTCGAGGTTCGCGAGGATCGTTGCCGGTTGGGGGAAGACCTGGCCGTTGAGCCGCTGCAAGACATAGGCCGGGCCGGCCGTCGTGACCAGATAGGTGCGGTTGATGAGACCCGAGCCGAGGGGCTCGATGGCGAGGAGCGGGGCGGCGAGGGCGAAGCCCTTGGCGATCGCCGCCGCCTCGGGCTCGGGAGGTGGCGCCGCGGCGCGGGCGCGCGGGCCTGGCGTGGCGGAGCGCGGCGGGTGGCCCACGCGGTCGCCGTCCGGCGGGCGGGGTCTCAAGGCCCCTGGTGGAGGATCAGCTCCAGCACGGCCTTGCTGCCGAAGTAGGCGAGGATCAGCATGACGAAGCCGCTCAGGGTCCAGATGATCGCGGTGCGGCCGCGCCAGCCGTAGCGCATCCGCCCGAGCAGCAGCCCGCCGAAGATGAGCCAGGCGATCGAGGACAGGACCGTCTTGTGCACCAGGTGCTGAGCGAACATGTTCTCGAGGAACGCGAAGCCGCTCAGCAGCGCGAGGGTCAGCAGCGCGAAGCCGGCGCCGATCATCTCGAAGAGCAGGCTCTCCATCGTCTGCAGCGGTGGCAGGGCGCGCACGAAGCCGCCCGGGTGGCGGGTGCGCAGGTGGTGGTCCTGCACCGCGAGGAGGATCGCCTGGACGCTCGCGAGCGTCAGCAGGCTGTAGGCCAGCATCGAGAAGAGCACATGGATCTTCAGCGACCAGCTGGCCGCCTGGCGCATGAAGTTCAGGCCGGGGTAGAGGGTCTCCAGGATCAGGGTCAGGGCCGCGACCGGCAGCAGGACGATGCCGAGGTTCTCGACCGGCTTGGTCAGGCTTGAGACCAGCAGCAGGGTCGCGACCGTCCAGGAGGTCAGCGACAGCGCGTTGAAGAAGGCCAGGTTGAGCCCGGGGCCGCGGAAGATCTGGTCGAACAGGAGCCAGGCGTGCAGCAGCAGGCCGGCGAAGCCCAGCGCCAGGGCCAGGTTGCGGCTCGGCAGCGTGTCCCGCTCGCGCCAGAACAGCCGCAACGCGATGAGGATCGCGCTGGCGAGGTAGAAGAAGACGACCGTGACGGCGAAATAGTTCTGCATCATGGCCGGGAATGATGGCACAAAGGCGGCGTGCAGAAAACGGCCTTGGCGATCCCTTCGGCTGGGGCCGGTCTTTGCTTATACTGCGTCCATTTCGCGCGGCGGCGGGCCTGGTCCCCGTCAACCGTCGCGCCACCGTCGAGGTAACCGCATGTTCGAGAATCTCCAGGAGCGCTTCGGCAAGGTCTTGCAGAACCTGCGCGGCCAGGGCCGGCTGACCGAGGACAACATCAAGGACGCGCTGCGCGAGGTCCGCATGGCCTTGCTGGAGGCCGACGTCGCGCTGCCGGTCGTGCGCCAGTTCATCGACGACATCCGCGAGAAGGCCCTCGGCGAGGAGGTCGCGAAGAGCCTCACGCCTGGTCAGGTCCTGATCAAGATCGTCAACGACGAACTCGTCAAGCTGATGGGCGAGGCCAATGCCGCACTCGACCTGGCCGCCCAGCCGCCGGCCGTCGTCCTGATGGCCGGCCTCCAGGGCTCGGGCAAGACGACCAGCGTCGGCAAGCTCGCCCGCTGGCTCAAGGAGCGGCAGAAGAAGTCGGTGATGGTCGTGAGCTGCGACGTCTACCGCCCGGCGGCGATCGACCAGTTGCGCACCGTGGCCGGCGAGGTCGGCGTCGACTTCCACCCGAGCCGCCCCGACCAGGCGCCGGTCGCGATCGCCCGCGAGGCGCTGGAGGCCGCGCGCAAGCGCTTCAAGGACGTGCTGATCGTCGACACGGCCGGTCGCCTGCATGTCGATGCGGCCATGATGGAGGAGATCCAGGCCCTGCACGCGGCCATCAAGCCGGCCGAGACCCTGTTCGTCGTCGACTCGATGACCGGCCAGGATGCCGTCAACACCGCCAAGGCCTTCGGTGACGCCCTGCCGCTGACCGGCGTCATCCTGACCAAGACCGACGGCGATGCCCGCGGCGGCGCGGCCCTCTCGATCCGCCAGGTCACCGGCAAGCCGATCAAGTTCCTCGGCACCGGCGAGAAGAATACGGCGCTCGAGCCCTTCTTCCCCGACCGGGTCGCCTCGCGGATCCTCGGGATGGGCGATGTGGTCTCGCTGGTCGAGGAGGTGCAGGCCAAGGTCGATCAGGACAAGGCCGCGCAGCTGGTCAAGAAGCTCAACAAGGGCAAGGGTTTCGACCTGGCCGACTTCAAGGAGCAGCTGGAGCAGATGACCAAGCTCGGCGGCGTCGCCGGCCTGATGGAGAAGCTGCCGGGCGCCGGCCAACTGCCCCCGCAGATGAAGGATCAGATCAACGACAAGGAGGTGACTCGGCTGATCGCGATCATCGACTCGATGACCCCGCAGGAGCGGGCCTTCCCGGCCATCATCAAGGGCTCGCGGCGGCGGCGCATCGCCGCCGGTTCCGGCACCCAGGTCCAGGATGTCAACCGCCTCCTCAAGCAGTTCACCGGGATGCAGAAGATGATGAAGAAGATGAAGGGCGGCGGCATGGGCCGGATGATGCGCGCGATGGGCGGGAAGCTGCCCGGCGGCCTCCCCGGGGGCTTCCCGCCCGGCGGGATGCCCCCGCTGCGCTGAGGGCCGACCGTCGTGCGCTCGGGCAACCGAGGCCGTTCGGATCGGTCGATCGTCCGCACAGCCGACCCGACGGCCAGGTTCAGGCGTCGGCGCAGTGCACCGGGGCCAGCCGCGGCTGCCGCTGGAGCGTCATGAAATCATCGCGCAGCGCCTTCAGGCGCTGCGTGAAGTGCGTTCGCTGCTCGGCGCTGAAGGTCGCATCGAGGCGCACCAGGAGCTCGCCGATCCCGGTGCGGACCTCCTCGCGGATGCGGCGCAGGTCTGGCGGCAGGTCGCGGTGCTCGACCATCCAATCGGTCAGGAAGGTCTCGATGGTCGCCGCGTCGGCGCCGCGTCGCAGCAGCCCGATCAGCTCGCTCTGCTTTCTGTAGCGGTAGATGGTCCAGCGCTCGGCCGTGTCGGGGATCTCGGCCGTGATCTCGGCGATGATCGCGCGCTGCGCGTCGTTGAGCGGACCGATCCACCACTCGGCCGACTCCCCGTAGCGCTTGGCGCGATTGCGTGCGGAGCGCTCGGTGCGCTGCGGTCGCGCGTGGTGCGCCGCGTCCTCTTCCAGGTCTTCTCGGAACTGCCGCTCCAGTCGGTCGATCTGCTGCGGCCCCGCCTCCGCCAGCAGCGGGGCCAGCACGGCCGCGGTCAGGGTGGCGTGCTGGCGGTAGATGGTCTGGAACTGCCCGAGCAGGCAGTCCACCGCGCGCTCGTCGAGGCCGCGGCGCGCCTCGCGCCAGGCGGTGTCGAAGAAGGCCGCGAGATAGGGCAGCTCGTCGCGACGATGGCGGGCCAGGGCCTCATCGAGGGTCGGCCGCCAGTTCGCGAGCTGGGCGCTCGTCAGCCCGATGTTGCTCTCGACATAGTGGGTGATGAAGAGATCGGCGGTGTTGTAGGCGAGCCGCACGCGGGTGCAGCCGGCCAGTGCCAGGGCGACGAAGATCGCGAGCACGGCGATGGCGAGGTGCCGCCGCAGGTTCGGGAGCATGGGCTTCGGGTCCGTGGTCGATAGTGGCGCGAGGCCGGCGACATCCGCCGACGGCTGCAACACCGCCAACATGGGGTCGTTGTATGCGGAAGCGAACGGGTCATCAGCATGCCCGGCCGGGCACGCCCAGGCAACGGTCATGCGACTGACTCGCAAGCGTGGTTAAGTAAGGCGATTTCTGTCAACAAACCTACCGTCTGACTTGTCTTTTCGCCCGTCTTCTGTGTCGCGAGCGCACTCACATAGCTGGGCTATGCTCCTACGCTCGCTCCTTGAAGACAAACGAAAGTCCGGCGTCATCCGGTCGGTTTGTTTCCGACAATCGCCTAGGCGGTGCTCCGCACCGGCCGCAGTCCGCGCGAGGCCCTGAGTCTTGGACGAGAAGGTCAGTTTCGGCATGAACCGATCGCCGCACCGATCCGTGCCCACCGTCGCCGAGCGGGGTGTGGAACCGGTCGCTCGGGTGCCGCTCATCGAGCGGGCCCGGGAGACGCTGCGCTATGCGCTCCAGCCGATCGTCAACATCCACACCGGCGGCGTCTACGGCTTCGAGGCGCTGCTGCGCGGTGCCGCCGAGCTCGGCTTCGACGACATCGACGCCCTCTTCGTGCGGGCCGCGCAGCTCGGGTTGACCCGCGACCTCGATCGGCACCTGCGGGCGCTGGCGGTCGCCCAGTTCGCGCGGCTGCCGAACGCTGCGCGCTACCGGCTCTTCTTCAACCTGGATCCGCGGCTCCTGACCCAGGATCGGCCCGAGGAGACGCGGGCGCTGCTGGCGAGTCAGGGGCTCGCCGCCGACGCCCTGTGCTTCGAGCTCTCCGAGCGCGCCGACCTGGCCGCGACGCCGGAGATGGCCGGGCTCGTCGCCGATTACCGCCGGCACCGCTTCCAGATCGCGATCGACGACTTCGGTACCGGCTATGCCGGGTTGCGCCTGCTCTACGAGCACCCGCCGGATCTGCTCAAGATCGACCGCTTCTTCATCTCGGGCATCGCGGACGACCACAAGAAACGGTTGTTTGTCGCCAATACGGTGCAGCTCGCCCATGTGATGGGGATCTCGGTGATCGCCGAGGGGGTCGAGACCGAGCGTGAACTCTTGGCCTGCAAGGAGGCCGGTTGCGACCTGGTCCAGGGCTACCTGATCGCGCGACCGCAGCTAGCGATCGAGGCCTTGCGGTCGGGCTATCAGCGGATCGCCGAGATCAACGACCAGGACAGGCGCGAGACGCAGGGGGACCGCGCGCTGATCGAGGCCTGCCTTCAGCAGATCGCGCCGTTGCACGAGGCCGACGGCGTCAAGGCGATGTTCGAGGCCTTCCGCCAGGATCAGGGCCACCATGTCGTGCCCGTGTTGGATCAGGCCGATCGGCCGCTCGGCCTGATCCTCGAGGCCGATATCCGGGAGTTCATCTATTCGATCTACGGGCGCGACCTGATCCTCAATCGCGCCTATGCGCGCAGCCTGCGCGACTTCGTGCGTTCCTGTCCGGTGGTCGACATCCACGATTCGGCCGAGCGCCTGGTCGAGGCCTACTCGGCCAACGTCAACCCGGCCGGCCTGCTCGTCACCCTCGACGGCCGCTATCTCGGCTTCATCTCGGCGATGTCGCTGCTCCAGCTGATCGAGCAGAAGAACCTGGCCGCGGCGCGTGATCAGAACCCCCTGACCAAGCTGCCCGGCAACAACCCGATCCACGAGTACGTCTCGCGGGCGCTCGAGGAGGAGGCCGGCACCCGTTGCCTGGTCTATCTGGATTTCGACAATTTCAAGGCCTTCAACGACCACTACGGTTTCCGCCGCGGCGACCGCGCGATCCTGATGTTCGCCGAACTGCTGCGCAAGCACCTGCCGATCGGCGGCCCCTGGTTCGTCGGCCACATCGGCGGCGACGACTTCTTCGTCGGCATCTGCGATCTGTCCCGTGGTGCCGTCGTCGAGCGGCTCGGTGCCCTACTGGAGACGTTTCGCTGCGACGTGCAGAGCCTCTACGACCCGCAGGACCGCGAGCGCGGTTACATCCGCGCGCACGACCGCTACGGTCAGGAACGGGACATGCCGCTGATGCGTTGCAGCGCGGCCCTGCTCGAGGTCCACCCCGGGCACGGTTGCGGCGGTGTCGAGGACCTGGCGCGGATCATCGCCGAGATGAAGCACCAGGCCAAGGCGGATGCCGCCGGCCTGGTCCTGCGCCGGCTGCCGCCCTGTGTCGACGGCGTCGGCGCATCCCCGGCCGGGCGTGGCGAGGGCGTCGAGCGACCGTCAGAACAGCGGCCCGATCGCCGTGCCGAGCAATAGCGTCGCGGAGGCGGCGGCCGTGATCAGGATGTTGTCGTCGATGACGCCGAACTCGTAGCGCTCGACGACGGTCGCGATGATGGCGGCGATCAGGCCCCACTCGGGGATCGCCGGGTCGGCCAGGCCGCCGACGATCCAGCCCATCGGCGCACAGACGATGAGCATGAAGAGGTTGCCGATCGGGCTCTTCGAGCGCTTGCGGATCACGGCGTTGCGCACGATGCCGGTGACGCCGTCGCCGAAGGCCATGAAGAGCCCCGGCAGGATCGCGAGCCACGGATTGCCGAGGAGCCACCAGAGGAGCGACACGGAGGCCAGCCAGCTCAGCGCGAACTTCACATCGTTGCGGTTCTCCGGGGTCTGGAACCAGAACATCCGCAGCCCCGAGGCGTGGGCGCCGTAGGTCACCAGGCTCAGCAGGACGCCGGCGATCAGCGGATACCAGAGGTCGGTGAAGACCAGCGGCACCATCAGCGAGCCGACCCCGCCGGCCAGCATGTGGACGATCTTGCGGTTGTAGTAGACCGCGCGGATCGGCTCCATGCCGCGGGCGACCATCCAGTCGTAGGGCAGCTTGGTCAGCAGCAGGACGGCCAGGACATAGAGGCCGAGGCCAGCGGCCCATAGGAGTTGCGGATCGATCGCCATCGCCTTTCTGTGCTCCGGTTGCGTTGATGGGTGGACGGGGCGGGGCGCTCAGTCCCCGGCGGTGTCGTCGCCTCGCAGGCGGTCGACGATGCCGCTCGTGCTGCGCCCGGCGACGAGCGGCACCAGGACCACCTGCCCGCCCCAGGTCTTCACTTCGCGGGCGCCGACGACGTCCTCCTCGCGGTAGTCGGCGCCCTTGGCGAGGACGTCTGGGCGCAGGGCCTCGATCAGCGCGAGCGGGGTCGGCTCGTCGAAGAGGACGACCGCATCGACGGCGGCCAGCGCGGCGAGGACTCGGGCGCGGTCCGCCTCGCCGATCAGCGGCCGCTCGGGACCCTTCAGCGCGCGCACCGAGCGGTCCGTGTTGAGACCGACGACGAGGCGCCGGCCGTAGCGGCGGGCCTGCTCTAGATAGGTGACATGGCCGACGTGGAGCAGGTCGAAGCAGCCGTTGGTGAAGACGACCCGCTCGCCGGCCGCCTGCCAGCGGTGGACCTGCTCGATCGCGGCCGGCAGCGTGCAGACCTTGGCGGCCTGCCCGAGGGCCGCCTCGTCGGCGAGCGCCGCGAGCAACTCGGCACGGTCGATCGCGGCGGTCCCGACCTTGCCGACGACGACCCCGGCGGCGAGGTTGGCCAGATGGGCGGTGTCCCGCACCCCGAGGCCGGCGGCGAGGCCGGCGGCGAAGGTCGCGATGACGGTGTCGCCGGCCCCGGAGACGTCGAAGACCTCCTTGGCGACGGCGGGGATCAGGTCGCTGCCGGTCGCGTCGATCAGGGCCAGGCCCTGTTCGCTCAGCGTCACGACCAGGGTCGCGAGGCCGAGTCGGGCGCGCAGCCGCTCGCCGGCCCGAAGGAGCCCCGGCTGGTCGTCGCCCGGGACATCGGTCGCCAGCGCCAGCTCGGCGCGGTTCGGGGTGATCAGGGTCGCGCCGGCATAGCGGTCGAAGTCGCGCCCCTTCGGGTCGACGAGGACCGGGATGCCCAGCGCCCGGGCGCGCCCGATCAGCTCGGCGCAGAGCGGGCCGGCGAGCACGCCCTTGGCGTAGTCGGAGAGGACTAGGGCGCCGAGGCCCGGCAGGCGCTCGCTCAGCGCCGCGAGCAGCCGGGCGGCGTCGGCCTCGGCGAGCGGCGCCGCGCGCTCGCTGTCGATGCGCAGCATCTGCTGGTGATCGCCAACGATACGGGTCTTGGTCGTCGTCCCGCGGTCGCTCGCGACGAGCACCGCGCCGGCCTCGATGCCCTCGGCGGCGAGGGCCGCGAGCAGGGCGTCGCGTGCCGCATCGGCGCCGGTCACGCCGGCCAGCTCGACGGCGAGCCCGAGCCCGGCGAGGTTGCGGGCCACGTTGGCGGCGCCGCCCGGCACCTCGGTCTCGCGCGCGAGCGCGACGATCGGCACCGGTGCCTCCGGCGAGATGCGCCGCACCCGACCCCAGATGTAGCGATCGAGCATCAGGTCGCCGACGACCAGCACGCGCCGGCCGTCGAAGCCGCGGCGCACGACCTCGCTGACCTCGCCCGGCGCGGCGAACATCAGCGCCGCCCCCGCGCGCCCGTCGCCCGGCTCATCGCGCCTCTCCGGTCGACTCGCGCTCGGCCAAGGTCGTTTCGACCAGATCGCAGACCAGGTGGCCGATCAGGATGTGGGCCTCCTGGATGCGCGCGGTGTTGTCGCTCGGCACGACCAGGCACAGGTCGGTCTCGTCCTTCAGGCGCCCGCCGCTGCCGCCGGTCAGGCCGACCCGGTAGACCCCGAGGGCCGCGGCCGGCCCGAGCGCGGCGAGCACGTTGGCGCTGTTGCCGGAGGTCGAGAGGGCGACCAGCAGGTCGCCGGGGCGGCAGAGCGCCTGGACCTGGCGGGCGAAGATCGCCTCGAAACCGAAGTCATTGCCGAGCGAGGTCAGGATCGAGCTGTCCGTCGTCAGGGCGATCGAGGCCAGGCCGTCGCGCGCGCGCTGATAGCGCCCGACCAGCTCGGCGGCCAGGTGCTGGCAATCGGCGGCGCTGCCGCCGTTGCCGATCCAGAAGATGCGCCCGCCCGCGGCGAGGCAGTCGGCGGCCCGGCGCGCGAAGCGCTCGATGTCGGGCACCAGGGCGTCGAGGCGCCGGATCACCTCGAGGTGGGTCGTGAGGATGGAGCGGATGTGTGTCTGCATCGGTCGGGCTCGGGATCGCCGGCGCGTGCGGCCTCGGGCCGCGCCACCTGGCCGGCCCGTGAGTATGCGTGGCGGGGCCGGCCGGAATCAATCGCCGCGCGGCGCCGGCCGCGGCCCGATCGGCGCACGGCCATTCTCAGCGCGGCGAGAACCGGCTAGAATTCGCCTCCCCGCGCAGGTGGCGGAATTGGTAGACGCCCTGGATTTAGGTTCCAGTGGGGCAACCCGTGGGGGTTCGAGTCCCCCCCTGCGCACCATTTCACGTCAAAGGCTTACGTCCGCGTCGCGGACGTGGCTCGCTGTCCCGCCGCTACGGTTGGACCAACCCTCACTTGTCGAACCCGGGGCTGCGCTCGCCCGCGGCCCGAGGTGGGCGAGATGCTCGACACGAAGTTGAAATTCAAGGCGTGCCGCGAACGACTCGTCGCCTGCGAAGCGACCGAGGCCGACGCGACGATTCACCCGACCACGGTCGAACCCCTCTCCTGGACGATCTGCTGCCCGGAATTTGGCTGGATCGACGCCCGGTTGCGCATTGGCCAAGATGTGTTTCCCATCACCTTTTCGGACGTGTATCCGCCGTTCCTGGACCTTGTCGATTGGATAACAAGGATCGCCGAAGACCAGGACCCTGACCCGGTGTGGGTGGATGACGAGTTCCGGGATCATTTCTTCGCTGTCTCCAAGACGACGGCCAGGGACGGCTTGCTATTCGAGTACGCCAGGTTTCTCTTCGATGGGACAGGTCTCTACCGAAAGGCGCTCGTGAACAAGGATGATCTCGTGCGCGAGTTCTATCTGATCTTCAAGTATTTGATGGAGATCGATTTGGCGGGGGAAGACGAGAAGCCTGAAGGGACAGCGATCTACTTCAACTTCGGCCGGAACACCGATGAAATACTCAGGTTCGATCTATCCGCGATCGAGTCGTATCTGAACGCGATCGACACCGGCACCTCGGACCCCCTTTCGCCTGATTGACCTCAGGGGCCTGCCCCATGGATCAGGCTCGTCCGGATTGCCAAGCAGGCCAGGACCCCGGCCGCCCCACCGCGGCCCCCGAGCGGGTGCCCTCCAATTGCCTCGTCCGAGATGGACCTCGGCTGGTCCCGCAACGTCTCCAGACACATTAGCACACCACGACCCCAAGAAATGCGCATCATGCGAGAGATGTCCCCATCTCTTTCTCGTTAACCGTGCCCGCGCACCCACTTTTACAACCCAAGCTTTTTATCAACACCGTAGCGCCATAGAATTACGTCTACAGCATGGCGCGACATGCTATATTTTTCGCTGAGAAATGCCACAAGATCCTGTACCGCAAGATCCTGTACCGTTGATGAACATTCTTGTGCGGCACGGGCAAGCCAAATATCAGGCTTGGCTTCATCTACAAGTCCGATGTTCTTTGCGAGGTGATACTTGGTTATTGGCCCGATTCCAGGCAGCCCCTCGAGCGCATCAATCCCCTGTTCTTTTAGGCGCTTCTTGAAAGCCGAAAACCCCTCTTTAGCAATCATCTTGCTGCCCTCGAGAAAAGAATTCGCCTTGCGTTCGTTGTTGAAGACCGCAAGTACCGGCTTGATGGACCTCATTCTCGCTAGATCGACGAGTTCGAATTCCTTGAACGCAGAACGAAGATCTGAAAAGCGTTCTTCAATAGTCGCCACCCTAAAGCCGCTCACATATACGACCCAGCAGTATTCCATCAAAAAACTTTTTGATTTCATGTGCTTGAATTTTTCTGGGCTGATTGATTTCGCCCAATCAATCTCTTCCGGGTGATTTTCCTCGCAGTAATGTTTCGCATCCTCGAACAATTTTATTGCCCTTTCCTCGTTCATCGTCCCTCCTGCGATTATAAAGCCAGATTACCTTTATTTTACATGCTGCTACATGCTGCGCTGACGGCAGCCTAGAGGGCCTTGTTCATAATTCCGATCAAGGCTCATCTTCATGATAGGAGTTTGGCGCTACAGTCTTGCAAGAGCAGCGTCTTATCTCAGGCTCTCGGCAGGCGGCTTGCTTGGTGGCCGCAGTTATGAGCAAGGCCGCCTAGCGCAACCGTCGAATTCCGCGGTCACCGCCCGAGGCGACGGGGCTGCGGCATTTCTGACCTTGCCCACGCCCCGACGCGCCCCGACGGGGTCAGCTAAATGGTGACCCCGTCCACTCGCATGCTTCCGGATACTCAATACGCGCAAGCATGAAAATGTCCGGATAATTGTTAGCGGCGCGATAGAACGGCGCCGATCAGACTTTCTTGATGTACTGGGACTTCAATTGCATGGATCCGAATCCTTCAATCTTGCAGTCGATGTCGTGGTCGCCATCAACGAGGCGAATGTTCTTGACCTTCGTTCCGACTTTGACAACTGAAGATGAACCCTTAACTTGGAGGTCTTTGATAACGGTTACCGAATCTCCGTCTTTGAGTTCGTTGCCGAAGGCGTCTTTCCACACGCGCCGGTCTTCAACAGCCTCTTCTGAAGCAGTACTCCATTCGTGGCTGCATTCCGGGCAAACATACTGGCCACCATCTTCATATGTGTAGGCTGAATTGCACTTCGGACAGCATGGCAAATTGCTCATCATCATTCCTTTTCAAAAATCTCTTATAGCAAAAGTTGGCACCTGATGGGTCCGACGGGGCAGGTCTTTCATTCAAGCACCCTGCTTGCTCGAGGTTGCCGGCGCGTTGCAGTCTGGTGCGGCCGTGAGGCGTCGTACGGCGCGGCTCACCGTCGAGTAATGCACGCCGAAGAACGCGGCAATCTCTTGCATCGTGTAGACGCCGGTGGCGAAGGCCCGAGCCATGGCCTCGTCACGGTTGGGATACCGGCGCGCGAAGCCGGCGAGCGGCTCCGCCAACGGCCGGCGCTGCGCGCGCGGGACCTCGCGCAGCCCTTCCAAGGGCTTGGTCGTCGCGCGATGGCGCTCGGCGAAACCCTCACTGCCGAGAAAGACCGGATGACGCAGACCCTCCCAGATGCTCGCACCGCCGACCCCTTGGCGAACGAAATCCGCATATCCTGCCTGCGCGACGCCGCGTTCCTCGCCGAACTGCCCGAGCAGCCAATCCGTCTCCAACCACGCCGGCGCCGACGCCCGCCCGACCATCGCCCGGTAGCTGCTCCATGCCCACCCTTCCGCCGCCGGGACCATGCCCGCGCGCACGGGATTCAGCACGACGTAGCGTGCGAGTTCCAACAGGTACGCATCGCGTTCCACCAAGATGGCTTTGAAGCGTCCCTGGAACAGGTGTCCGACCAGCCCGTGGCGTCGGTTGGTCCTTTGGGTGTAGACACCGTTCAGCTGGCGCATGCCCTTGGACAGGTTGGCCTCAGGTGTCTCGACGACGACGTGGTAATGGTTCGTCATCTGGCAGTAGGCGTGGCACCGCCAGTTGAACCGCTCACAGACATCGCCTAAGAGCTCCAGCCAAGCGCCGCGGTCCGCATCGTCACGATAGATGGCCTCACGCCGATCGCCGCGCGAGGTAACGTGGTAGAGCCCGCCGGCTAGCTCGATACGAAGGGGTCTGGCCATGGCCCAAGCAAGTGTAGTCGGGCGGTGCTGGATTGCAAGACCTGACCCCGTTTTGTGACCCCGTTTTGTGACCCCGTTTTGCGATGACATTTCGTTACTTCCACGCAATGTATTCACTGGAGAGTTTCTTAAAATGAGTATCCAGAACACATTTCCCTGTGGCTTCAATCCGCTCAATTAGGTAACTGAGACATTCCAGCAGGCGTGCATTTACGACACCCTGCCTAATGGTTTCTAGGGCTAGCTTGGCCTGCTCTCGACAGACGGGCATCTCTAGCTTCCTTTGGATTTCGTAGTGCGCGAGCGCCGCCATTGCATGAGGTGCGTACTTATCCCCCAGCTTGCCTAGGATGTGTTCGTAGTAGCCCTTGCCTCGTGGCGAGACGCCTCGGCAGTAAGTAACTCCTCGACCAATGCGACACATCAATATGACTTTCGCAAGCTTGTCAACATTGTTTGGAATAATGTCTTTTTGCTCTTGAATGTATGATGCTAAACTGTCTGCTACAGGGGCTTCGTGATGAAAGTTGTCCCAGCCATTGTGTTTTTCCAGAAGCTGATCGATCAAGCCATCAACAATGATGGTCCGTTCATTAGGTGACCGAAACGGGTTGCCACCAACAACACTGAAGAACTGGCTCCCGAGTTCATACTTTTCCTTGTGCAGGTTTGTATTGTAACCCTCTAAGACTATTCCAAGCTTGTACTTTGGTTCGTCGGCACAGTTTCTCCAAATTGACGGAGCGATCAGGGAAATGTTCTTTCTCACCTGCGGATCGGTATCGACTCCCACATAGATACCAAAAGTTGTTCTCAAGATGCTTGCCACATGATGCGTAGCAAGCTCTGCGATCCGCGCTTCGATCGTCTGGCGTGTAGTGGAATCAATTGGTGCTGTATAGGTTTTAAGGTTCTGTATAAAAGCTTGCACCTGAAGCGCGGCTTCAGTCGGTCTATCATTTAGCACATCTTGGATGCAGGTCTGAAGCCAACCCAGCAACTCAAAGGCATTAATCGTATAATTCGTTGGGTGAGAGATGCCAATATCATTGCGCATTTCCAGAATGTGCTTGAGCTTTTTATAAGTTGTATCTGAAATAAGCTCAAGTTTTCTGCATGTATCGAGTAAGACTGAATCTTTAAGCGATGCTAAGTCATCTTCGGTTTGATAAAAATCCCGCGCCTTTCCACCCACCGCTGAATCAAAGAAGATATCCAGCCCGTAACCGATAGCTTTCTTTCTCAGATCAAGAACAACTTCGTTCCAAATAGCGTTAAGTGAGTAATCGAACAGCCCAAATCCTGCCCCCACAACAAATTTCGAAAGATACCGGGCATCTCTCTTAACTTCATCTGGCAGAGAGGCAATATAGGCAGGGAGATTTTGCCCAATAATCTGGCGCTCAGATTGTTCTGCAATGATGTTGTCGTTCGGCAGACCAATGTGTTCGAGGAAGTCAACGATTCGCTGGGCTTGTGGATCGACAAGATCGGTGCCTGTCGATTTCGCAATGTCGTTCAACTTTGTCCTCCTGTTGTCATCGAACAGTTGAGTAGCCAGAACATCGGCCTACTGAGATAGGCAGATTCTGCCTAGTTCGTCCTCCGTGCTCGGCGCGGCCAGCCGAGGCTGGCAAAGACCTTGTGCTTCGCGTGGGTTCTCTGGAACCTAGCACAAGCCCGTTTTTTGCACAATGCGGCCGATCGTCCATCGCCGCAGCCGAGCGACTGCTCATTGATCTACGCTCCGAAACGGACCCGGGATAGCGCGATTCAGGGCTGTTCCGGCCAGCGCATCCGCCGACGCCGCGCTGCCCGCGGGCGCGGATGCCATCAAAGGCGCGCGATCGGGAGTAGCGGGCGCAGGTCTTTGACGAGAAGGAACAGATGAAGCGGATCGGTCGGGGAGGGCACGAGACCGAAGTGGGCGTAGAAGCGTCGGGCGGCGTCGTCCTTGGCGTGGACCGCGAAGGCGCGAATACCGCCAATCTCGGCGGCCTGGAGCGTGCGGCGCATGGCGTCTTTGAGCAGACCCGCGCCGATCCCGCGACGCTGCCAGGGGACCGCGACGGCGAGTCGGGCAAGCAGCATGATCGGCACGGGATGGCGAGCGAGCCCCTTGGTCAGTCGCTGTGGGGCATCGTCATACGCCGCCTCACCCACCACGAGGGTGTAGAAGCCGATCACCTCATCATCGTGCAGACCGAGATAGGTCCGCGAGGCGTTGGCCTGCTGATTGGTGAAGGCATAGCGCAGGAGGAAGCGATCGAGCGCCTCATGGCCGCTGGAGAACCCGTCGAGCGGATGGTCGCGTCGCAGCTTCTCGATCCGGAAGCCGGTCGTCATGCCGAGTCGGGCGGATCGAAGGGCGTCGGTTCACGCAAGAGACGCTCGAGGCGCGGCAGTGCGCGGGGCGGCCTATCGAGTGCTGCGATGAAGGCGCTCCAGCGCTCGGCATCGAGCCGAAAGTGTCGCCGATCGGCTAGGGTTTCGTCGGCGCGCTCCAGTGCACTGCTCAATACGAACTGGCTCACCGACTGGTGGCGCTCCTGGGCCGCGGCAATGAGCCGCGCCTTCGCTTCGGGCGTGAGCCGCAGATCGAGCTTCGTGCTTCGGGTTTGAGGGTTTGGCATGCGCGTCTCCGGTTGACAGGTTCCCATGGTATCTGTCCGACATTGTCATGACAATGCGTGCTTCATTCCGCATCGATTGGGTGCGACCTCCACATAATGTGAATCAGATGGTGCCATGTCGCGCAGACGACACAAGAAAAAGATATCTCGCGCAGAGACGCAAAGGCGCAGAGAAGAAGACAAGGAGAAGAGTTGCGCACTGGGGACATCGAACAATGCGCTTTCTTCCTTTGCGCCTCTGCGTCTTTGCGCGAGCTTTTTCTTATTGTCCTTCTGCGCGAGCCTTCTTTTGCCGCATCGCAACGGGTTTCGACATCATTTCGAGGCCGAACCCCATCGATTCCCGGTGGCCCAAGAGGCCGGGGCACTGGCGGCGAAGGCCGCCGCCGAGCCTGGCCGGCATGATCGGATCCTCGTCAACCTCAGCGAGCCCCAGCCCAGGGACCAGGCCGTGGAGGTGGCCCGATGCCCGATCGAGGCGGGCACCCTGCGCCCTCGGCGCTGGGCGTCGCCAAGAAGTACGACGATACGGCCCCGAGCGATCCGCTACACTGATCAGGAACCGTCCCGGCCCGCCGCGAGCCGGGCGCGCACCCTGGAGTGAGCCGATGCGCAGGTTGCCGGTGTTCTTCGTCCTCGACTGCTCGGAGTCCATGGCGGGCGAGGGCCTGCGGAAGATGGAGGATGGTCTCCAGGGGATTGTCCGTTCGCTGCGCGCCAATCCGCACGCGCTCGAGACGGTGCACATCTCGGTGATCGCCTTCGCCGGCCTGGCGAAGACCATCGTCCCGCTGGTCGAGCTCTTCTCCTTCTATCCCCCGAAGCTGCCGCTCGGCGGCGGCACCAGCCTCGGCGGTGCGCTCGAGGCGCTGATGGGCGAGATCGACGCCTCGGTGCAGCGCACCACGGCCGAGCGCAAGGGCGACTGGCGCCCGGTCGTCTACCTCTTCACCGACGGGCGTCCGACCGACGACCCGGGGCCGGCGATCGAGCGCTGGCGGGCGCGTTACGCCGAGGGGGCCGCGCTGATCGCAGTCGGGATCGGCGCGGATGTGGATTTCGCCGTCCTCAAGCGGCTGACCGATCAGGTCCTCCTCTTCGACGAGGGCGAGGCCGGCGACTTCGCGCGGCTCGTCGACTGGGTCAGCGCCTCGATCCTGGCCAGGAGCCAGCCGCTCGGCGCGGCGCGCGACGGGCGCGCCGAGGCGGTCCTCGATACGTCGGTCCTGCGCCTCGTCAAGGAGTCTCCGCCGGTGCGCCCCGATGCCGCCTGCGTGACCTTGGTCGGGCGCTGCCAGAACACGCGCCGCGCCTACCTCATCAAGTACGAACGCGAGCGCCGCGAGGTCGCGACCGGTGCGCTGCGCGTCGACGTCTCGCTCTACCGGCTGGCCGGCTGCTACCCGCTCGAGGAGGCCTATTTCGACTGGTCGGATCCGCGCACCGGCGGCCTGGAGGTCAGCACCTCCGAGCTCCTCGGCGTGCCCGGCTGTCCGCACTGCGGCAACGCGACGGCCTTCGCCCTCTGCGGCTGCGGTCGGCTCCTATGCGTCGGCGGTCCTGGCGAGGCCGTCTGTCCCTGGTGCGGCCGACAGGCCAGCTTCAGCGCCGGCCCGTCGCCCGACGAGGGCGGCTTTGCCGTCGGGCGCGGCCTCGGCTGACGGCGGGCGCGCGCTCGCCCCGGGGGTCCCCGTGCAGCGTCTCTACGAGGCCCGCGACCGGATCGAGGCCCAGCTCCTCGTCGACCTCCTCGGTCGCCACCGCATCGGCGCCGCCATCTTCGGCGACTACCTGGCCGGGGCCGCCGGCGAGCTGCCGGCCGGCATTTGGCCGACGGTCTGGGTCCTCGATGAGGCCGACCTGGGGCGGGCCCGCGCCCTGCTCGCGCAGTTTCTCGCCGCCGCGGACCGCCCGCCGGGGCCGGACTGGGTCTGCCCCGGCTGCGGCGAACGGCTCGAAGACAGCTTCGAGCTCTGCTGGCGCTGCGGCCGGCCGCGCGACTGACCGCCCGCGCGGTCGGCGGCGCCGCGTTCACCTTCAATGCGCTGCGTCAAGGGTCTACATTAGTAGATCGCCTAGAATCGATATATCGATGACGGGGGGATCCGTGTCCGATCCAGCCACCATGCCCGCGGCCGGCGGCCCCGACTGGGACGCCGCGAAGGCCATCCTGAACGAGGTGCGCCACGCGCTGCGGCACTTCGTGGCGACGGGCGAGTCGACCCTGATCGACCTGCGCGCCCAACCGTTCGCCCCGGGCGACCTGGAGCGGCTCCTCGCCTGGCTCGGGCGCGGCGAGGTCGAGGCGCGCGTCGAGGCCCTCGGGCCGACGCGGGTCTGGGAGAGTGCGGTCCCCGGCGTTTGGCTCGTCGACCACCGTGACGGCGACGACCAGCGGTTGACCCTGCAGATCGAGGTCGCTGAGTTTCCGGAGATCCTGCGCTCGCCGGCGCAGGACATCGAACAGGCCGTCGCCATCCTCGACGCCCGCCTGGGTGCCGCGGCGGACGGCGGCCCTTGACCCTCACAGAGCCAGTGCGAGGAGGGACCATGGCGGCATCGAAGACCCTCGGCGAGAGGCTGCGCGAGCGGGGCGTGTCGCGCCGCGGCTTCCTGAAGTACTGTGCGGCGACGGCCTCGCTGATGGCCCTGCCGCCGAGCATGGCGCCGGCCATCGCCGCGGCGCTGGAGCGGGCGCGGCGCCCGTCGGTGATCTGGCTGTCGTTCCAGGAGTGCACCGGCTGCACCGAATCGCTGACGCGCAGCTTCTCGCCGACGATCGAGGATCTGATCCTCGACGTCGTCTCGCTCGACTACCACCACACCCTCCAGGCCGCCTCGGGCGAGGCCGCCGAGCGGGCGCGCGAGGAGGCGATGCGCGCGCACTGGGGCGAGTACCTGCTGGTCGTCGACGGGTCGTTGCCGGGGCCGCGGGCCAACCCGGGCTACTCGACGATCGCCGGCATCTCCAATCTCCAGATGCTCGAGGAGGCCCTCGCCGGGGCCGCGGCCGTGATCGCGATCGGCACCTGTGCCGCCTTCGGTGGCCTGCCGCAGGCCCGGCCCAACCCGACCGGCGCCGTCTCGGTCTCCGACATCGTCACCGACAAGCCGGTCATCAATGTCCCCGGCTGCCCGCCGGTGCCGATGGTCATCACGGGCGTGCTCGCCCAGTACCTGGTCTTCGGCCAGTTGCCGGAGCTCGATGAGTACCGCCGCCCGCGGGCCTTCTACGGCCAGGCGATCCACGACCGCTGCTACCGCCGGCCGTTCTACGACAAGGGGCTCTTCGCCGAGACCTTCGACGACGAAGGCGCGCGCGCCGGCTGGTGCCTCTACCGGCTCGGCTGCAAGGGGCCGAGCACCTACAACGCCTGCGCGACCATGCGCTGGAACGGCGGTACGAGCTGGCCGGTCGAGGCCGGCGCCCCTTGCCTCGGCTGTTCCGAGGCGAGTTTCTGGGATGCCGGCGGCTTCTACCGGGCGCTCTCGGTGCCGGCCGAGATCGACGGGGCGCGGATCCTGGCCGCCGGGGCGGTCGGTGCCGTCGTCGGTGGTGCCGCGGTCGCCCTGACGCGGCGGCGGGTGCGCGCCGGGGAGCAGGCGCGCGAGCCGGTCACGGTCGACGAGCTGGAGCAGCGGCAATGAGCGATCCGATGGCATTCCTGCTGTGGGTGAAGGGACCCATGTTCAATTGGGCGCTGGCGATCTTCGCGCTCGGGACCCTCGCGCGGCTCCTGGAGATCTTTCTGCTCGGGCGTCGGCCGAACTACGCCGAGCCGCGCGGTGGCGAGTGGGGGCCGGGGCTGCGCACGGTCCTGACCCGCTCGGTGGCCGATCCGGGGACCTTCCAACGGGCGCCGTTCGACGTCCTCGTCGGCTGGATTTGGCACGTGGGCTTCCTGATCGCGCTGCTCCTGTTCATCCCGCACATCGAGTTGATCCAGGCCCTGATCGGCCTCGGCTGGCCTGGGCTGCCGAACCCGGTCGTCGACGCGGCGACGGCGGTGACCCTGGTCGCGCTGGTCGCGACCCTGATCCACCGGCTGCGCCACCCGGTCAAGCGGCACCTGAGCACGGCCGAGGACTACCTGATCTGGACCGTGACCTTCCTGCCGCTGATCACCGGTTATCTCGCCTATCACCGGCTGATCGGGCCCTATCCGCTGGCGCTCGGGCTGCACATCCTCGCCGCCGAGATCTTTCTGATCGTGCTGCCCTTCACCAAGCTCACGCACATCTTCACGGCCTTCATCGCCCGCTGGTACAACGGCGCCATCTTCGGTCGCAAGGGGGTCCAGTCATGAGCGAGCCGTCCATCGAGCGCGGCCTCCAGGCATTGCGCGCCGAGATCGACGCCCCGGTCGCCGCCTTCTTCTCGAGCTGCGTGCACTGCGGCCTCTGCGCCCAGGCCTGTCCCTTCTATCTGGAGACCGGCGATCCGAAGTACACACCGGTCCTGAAGCTCGAGCCGTTGCGCCGCGTCTGGGAGCGGGAGTTCACGCTGTGGGGCCGTATCAAGGCGGGGCTCGGGCTGTCGCCGAAGGTCACGGATGCGCTGCTCGCCGAGTGGGAGGAGCTCCTCTACGACTCCTGCACCATGTGCGGGCGCTGCTCGCTGGTCTGTCCGGTCGGCAACGACCTCCAGTACATGATCCGCAAGGCGCGCGAGGGCATGGTCGCCTCGGGCCACGCCCCGGAGGGTCTGATCGGCGCCGCGGTGCGGGCCGTGCAGACGGGTAGCCCGATGGGGCTCCAGTGGAAGACCCTCGAGGTCCAGATCCGGCATGTCGAGTCGAGCACCGGCCTCACGGTGCCGGTCGACGTGCCCGATGTCGAGTACCTGGTGCTCCTCTCGTCGATGGAGATCATCAACTTCCCCGAGTACCTGGAGGCGATCGCGCGGATCTTCGACCACGCCGGGGTCGGCTGGACCCTGAGCACCGACTGCTTCGAGGCGACCAATGCCGGCGTCCAGATCGGCTCGAAGGACATCGCCGCGACCCTGGTGCAACGCATCGTCGATGCCGCCGTGAAGCTGCGCGTGAAGAACGTCATCAGCCCCGAGTGCGGCCATGCCTACACGGCGGTGCGCTGGGAGGGGCCGAACCTGATCGGGCGGCCCTATCCGTTCCACGTCTATCACATCATCGAGGTGCTCGATGCGCTGCGCGCCGCCGGGCGCCTCCGTACCGAGGGCAAGGAGACCGATCGCCTGTCGCTGCACGACCCCTGCAACCTGGCGCGCAAGAGCGGCGTCATCCAGGAGCAGCGCAACCTGATGGACCTGGTGGCCGAGAACTTCGTCGACTTGGAGGAGCACGGCCGCTACCAATGGTGCTGCGGCGCCGGCGGCGGGGTCAGTTCCAACGAGCGCGCCGATGCGCTGCGGCGGGCCGCCTTCAAGCGCAAGAAGGCCCAGATCGAGGCCGTCGAGCCGGAGCGGATGGTGACCATGTGCGCGACCTGCCGGACCCAGCTCGAGGAGGGCCTGGAGGAGTTCAACATGGACATCCCGGTCGTCGGCCTGACCGAGATGCTGGCCGAGCACCTGGTCGAGAAGTAGCCGCGGCCGCGAGCGACAGCCCGAGAGACAGCCCCAGAGAAAGCCGGGGGCCGCGCCGCCGGGCGCGGTCCCGCGCCGGAGAGCCATCGCCATGACCGAACGCGTCGTCGTCGACCCCATCACCCGCATCGAGGGCCACCTGCGCATCGAGGCCGAGCTCTCGGGCGATACCATCATCGGGGCCTACTCCTCGGGCACCATGGTGCGCGGCATCGAGACCATCCTGCGCGGGCGCGACCCGCGCGACGCCTGGGCCTTCACGCAGCGCATCTGTGGGGTCTGTACGCTGGTGCACGGCATCGCGGCGGTGCGCGCCGTCGAGGATGCGCTCGGCTACGAGATCCCGGCCAACGCGCAGCTGATCCGCAACCTGATGATCGGCGCCCAGTTCGTGCACGATCACGTGATGCACTTCTATCACCTGCATGCCCTCGACTGGGTCGACATCGTCTCGGCCTTGCAGGCGGACCCCAAGCAGACCTCGGCGCTGGCCCAGTCGATCAGCGACTATCCGAAGAGCTCGCCCGGGTATTTCGCCGACGTGCAGCGGCGCCTCAAGGGCTTCGTCGAGGGCGGGCAGCTCGGGATCTTCGCCAACGGCTATTGGGGCCATCCGGCCTACCGGCTGCCGGCCGAGGCCAACCTGATGGCGGTCGCCCACTACCTGGAGGCGCTCGCCTGGCAGCGCGACGCGGCGCGACTGCTGACCATCTTCGGCGGCAAGAACCCGCACCCGAACTTCGTCGTCGGCGGCGTGACCTCGCCGATCGACCTCGACTCGGACTCTGCGCTCAACGCCAAGCGCCTCGCCCAGGTGCGCACCATCATCGACGGGATGCAGACCTTCGTCGACCAGGTCTATCTGCCCGATACGCTCGCGATCGCCGGCTTCTACAAGGACTGGGCCGAGCGCGGCGAGGGGCTCGGCAACTTCCTCTGCTACGGCGACCTGCCCGCCGGGGCGGCGCTCGACCCGGCGACCTTCCTGTTTCCGCGCGGCGTCATCCTCGATCGGGACCTGTCGCGGCTTCACGACGTCGATCTGCACGCCGACGACGAGATCCAGGAGTTCATCGCCCATTCCTGGTACGACTACAGCGCCGGCAACGACCAGGGGCTGCACCCCTACGACGGCGAGACCAACCTGAGCTACGACGCCCGTGGCGGCGTCGCGCCCCCGTATCGTCAGCTCGACGTCGCGCAGGGGTATTCATGGCTCAAGTCGCCGCGCTGGAAGGGCCGCTCGGTCGAGGTCGGGCCGCTGGCCCGCGTCCTGATGCTCTACGCGAGCGGCCACGAGCAGACGCGCGGGTTGGTGGACTCGGCGCTCGCGCGGCTCGACCTGCCGGTCGAGGCCCTGTTCTCGACCCTTGGGCGCACGGCGGCGCGCACGCTGGAGACCAAGGTCATCGCCGATGCCCTGGACGGCTGGTACGACGCCCTGATCGGCAACGTCCGCGCCGGCGAACTCGCGACCTTCAACGACCGGCTCTGGGAGCCGGCGACCTGGCCACGCGAGGCCCGCGGGGCCGGCTTCATGGAGGCGCCGCGCGGGGCGCTCGGTCACTGGATCGTCATCGAGGATGGGCGCATCGCCAACTACCAGGCCGTGGTCCCCTCGACCTGGAACGCCGGGCCGCGCGATCCTGACGGGGTGCCCGGTGCGTACGAGGCGGCCTTGCAGGACAACACGCAGCTCGTCGATGCGCAGCAGCCGCTGGAGATCCTGCGCACGATCCACTCGTTCGACCCCTGCATCGCCTGCGCCGTCCACCTGAGCGATCCGCACACCGGCGAGTCGATCGACATCCGGGTGACCTGAAGGTCAAGGTGTCAGTGTGGGGGCCGTGCCGTCGGCGACCGGGACGCCGTTCGGGGCCGTCTGGCGAGGCACGGGCGGCGGTCGAGGAAGGGATTGGAGAAACGGGAGAAAGGGCGGAGCGTCCCTGCTCGCGGGATGGCCGCCGCGCCTGCGCGCGGCGGCCCCAATCGGGCCATTCTGCGATGGCTGGGGGCTTTCGATCTGAGGACGGGTCAGATACGAAAGCACGAGCGTCGATCCGCCGCGACGATCCGTCGCCTGGGTCGGCCGACGTTGTCCTCCTCGTGCAAACCGCGGGGGCACTGTCGGTGCCCCACTCTTGCCTGCCGCCTTACGCCTCCAGGGCGAACTTGCCCAGGCGCTCGCGCCAGCCCGGGAAGAGCTGATCGGCATCGTTCGGGAAGGAGGCGAAGGCGCGGGCGAACTCCTTGTGCTCCTTGGCGAACTCGATCGGGTCGGCGCCGCTCTTCCAGCACTCGTAGGCCTGACGCAGCGACCGGGCGCCGGCCGCTGGCGAGTCCAAGTGGCCGTAGGAGCCGCCGCCGGCGGTGTTGATCACGTTGCCGTGGCCGAGGTTCTTGAAGAAGCCCGGCAGGCGCAACGCGTTCATACCACCCGAGATGATCGGCGTCGTCGGCTTCATGCCGTACCACTCCTGATAGTAGATCGGGCCTTCGCAGGCGTCGCGCTCCATCATGTAGGCGATGACGCGGTCGTCGGCGTCGCCCTCCATCTTGCCGTAGCCCATGGTGCCGACGTGGATGCCCGAGGCGCCCTGGAGCCGGGCCATCTTGGCCAGCACGAAGGCCGTGTAGCCGCGCTTGGAGCTCGGCGAGGTCACGGCGCCGTGACCGGCGCGGTGGTAGTGCAGGTACTGATCCGGATACTGGCGGCGGGCGGTCGTGACCATGCCCGGGCCGCCGACATAGCCGTCGACGAGGAACGCGAGCTTGTCGGCATCGGGACCGAAGGTCTCCAGCGCGAAGTCGGCGCGCGCGCACATCTCGAAGTGGTCGTCGGCGGTGATGTTCATCGAGAAGAGCTTGGCCTCGCCGGTCTCGTCCATCGCGCGCTTCATCGCGTCGTAGACCAGCGGCATGACCTGCTTCACCGGGGCGAAGACCTGGTTGCCCTGCGGTTCGTCGTTCTTGATGAAGTCGCCACCCAGCCAGAACTGGTAGGCGGCCTCGGCGAAGGGCTCGGGGCGCAGGCCGAGCTTCGGCTTGATGATGGTGCCGGCGATGTAGCCGCCGTCCTGGACCGGGCGGCCGAGGATGCGCCACAGGTCGGCGATGCCTTTCGACGGGCCGTCGAAGAGCTGGATCGCGCGCGGCGGCACCCAGAAGTCGACCATCTTGGCATATTCGATGTCGCCCATGCCCTGGTTGTTGCCGATGGTCAGGGTCAGGAAGGACACCATCATCATCCGCCCATCGATCATGTTGCGATCGAAGAGATCCAGCGGGTAGGCGATGCGCATCTCCTCGCGCGCCTCGTCGACGTAGTAGACGAGCGCGTCGACGCCCTTCGTGAAGTCGTCGGTGGTGCAGACCTCGACGTTGGTGCCGGTCGAGGACTCGGCGGCGAAGTGGGCGGCGGCCTCCAGATAGCCGTAGCCGGCCTTGGGCTTCATCCGGTAGGCGCACAGGATGTGCTTGCCTCCGTCGATCAGGTCGATCTCTTTCAGGGTCAGGTCGGCGTAACGTGCAGACTGGTCGAGAGCCATCCGATTTTCCTCGAAGGTTGCTGGGGCGGTAGGCCCCCGGATTTGGTAGAGCCGGCGATGTCGGCCCGGGGGCGGGCCGTGGCGCCATCGATTTCCAGGCAGTTTAGAAGGAATTATTATATAAATACAATCTTAATATTTTATTATGTTCATAATCATCCCTTATGTATTCGGCCGGATTCGGTCCTCGGGACCGACGACGATCGTGCGGTCGAGCGCGTGCCGTTGGGAAGGCGAAGGCGGGCCGTCGTTGCGGGTGCCGATGCCCGTGCGCGACGGCTGCGTGCGGCGTCGTCCGGGGGGCCGGCCTGCTGACGGGGGCGGTGAGGGACGGCCGCCGCACGCGGCGACGGCCGGGGCGGCCCGAGGGCCGCCCCGGC
>NZ_NRRW01000007.1 GCF_016583835.1 Thiococcus pfennigii
GGGGCGGCGCTGCTCGGGCAGGGGGTGGCGGTCGGGGCTACGATCGGGCTGTTGGCGATGCTCGGCGATGCCGCCTCGAGCTGGGTCAAGCGCCGGCTGGGGCTGGCGCGCAGCGCGCGGGCGATCGGTCTCGATCAGATCCCCGAGAGCCTCCTGCCGCTCCTCGCGCTGGCCCAGGTCCTCGACCTCGGCTGGGGCGATATCTTCATCATCGTCGCCGCCTTCACGGCCTTCGATCTCGTCGTCTCGCGACTCCTCTATCGCCTCGGCTGGCGCAATCGACCCCACTGAGCGGGGCGGTGTCGCGCCTCAGGGGCGTTGCAGCCGGTGGACCGTGATCTCGGGCGGGCAGTTGTACCGCACCGGGATCACGCAAGAGCCGGCCCCCCGCGACGTGTAGCCCTGCATCGGACCCCAGCGCCAGGGGCCGCGCCCGAGCGCCCGTGGGCAGTTGGCGTTGTAGGTCAGGGCCAGTCCGCCGGGCAGGCAGATCTGCCCGCCATGGGTGTGGCCGCAGAGCATCAGGTCGAAGCCGGCGTGGGCGGCGTGGCGGTAGACCTCTGGGGAGTGGCTCAGCAGGATCGCCGCCGCCCCGGCCGGGATCCCGTCGGCCGCCTTCTCGAGGTTGTCGGCCCGGTAGTAGTGCGGGTCGTCGATGCCGGCGACATAGAGGGCGTCGTCGCCGCGTGCGATCCGGACCGATTCGTTGAGTAGGACGCGCACGCCGAGCGACTCGAGGGCCGGGACCATCTCGATGAAGTCGTGGTTGCCGAGCACGGCATGGATCGGCGTGTGGATCGCCTCGCACAGGCTGGCCATCGCGCGGAGCGCCCGGGATTCATCGCCATAGGTCCGAGCGCGAAAGTCGCCTGTGATGACGCAGAGGTCGTAGTCGGCCAGGGCGACGCGCGCGCGCAGCGCGTGGAAGATGGCCGGATCCATGTCGAGATGGATATCGCTCAGGTGCAGCAGCCGCCAGCCGTCGAAGGCCGGGGGCAGGCGTGGCAGGCGCACCTGGTTGTGGGTCAGTTCGATGGCCGCGGCGTTGCGTCGCCCGCGCTCGTAGAGCCAGAGGGCGCGCAGCGCCAGCCGCATCAGCGCGTGGATCGAGTACCAATTCTCGATGTGGAAGAAGTTCCGTCCGCGCCCGAAGATCCGGGTGACGTGGTCGCGCTGGATGCCTTGGCGTTGCCAGAGGTGCAGGCGTCCGGCGCGCAGATTGAGATAGGCCTCGGCCTCGCTCGTGAGTTGGGGGTAGGGGCGGTACCTGGCCACGAGAAACACTATCCTCGGCGCGGCGCGCCGCGTGCTTGCCAGCCGTCGCCTCGGGCACGGGACAGGGTGCGGCTCGTCACCGTCTCAGACCATCTTGCGCAGCTCGAACTCCAGGATCCCCTCGGCGCCGGCGGCGCGCAGCCGCGGGATCAGGTCACGCACGGCCTGGGCGTCGACGACCGTCTCGACGGCGAGCCAGCGCCCGTCGTAGAGGTGGCTGACGGTCGGGGCATGGAGGCTCGGCAGGAGTGCCACGACGGCATCGAGGTCACCCGCGGCGACATTGAGCTTGAGGACGACCTTGTGGCGCGCCGCGAGCGCTGCCTGAAGCATGGTCGCGATCTGCTCGATCTTGGTGCGCTTGGCCGGGTCGTCCATCGCCGCCGGATTGGCGATCAGCCGCGTCTCGGTGTAGAGCAGGTCGGCGACGATGCGCAGGCCATGGGCGCGGATGGTGCTGCCGGTCTCGGTGATCTCGACCGCCGCGTCGACCAACCCCTCGACGACCTTGGCCTCGGTCGCGCCCCACGAGAACTCGACGGTCGCGGCGACGCCCTGCTCGGCGAGGTGGCGGCGCGTGAAGCCGACCAGTTCGGTGGCGACCTTCTTGCCTTCGAGGTCTTTGACGGTGCGGACCGGCGAGTCCTGTGGGACCACGAGGACCCAACGGCTCGGCTGATTGGAACTCTTCGAATAGGTCAGCGCGCAGATCTCGACGACCTCGGCCTGGGTCTCCAGGATCCAGTCGAGTCCGGTCAGCCCGAGGTCCAGCGTCCCGTTGGCGACATAGGGGGCCATCTCCTGGGCGCGTACCAGGGCGCAGGAGAGTTCCGGGTCGTCGACCTCGGGATAGTAGTGGCGCGAGCGTGGCTTGATCTGCCAGCCGGCCTGGCCGAACAGGTTGATCGTGGCCTCTTCGAGGCTGCCTTTGGGGATGCCGAGCTTGATCAGCGACATGATGGGCGGGGTCGAGTCGGTCCTGATGGGTGGATAGGGAAGGATTCGAGCGCGAGCGGTACGACTCGGTCCCCGATATCGGGTTGGGCTGCGCGTACCCGACGGTATCGGCGCATGGGCACCGGTCACTCTCGAACCGCCACCGATGAGCCTAGCATGTCGGGCGGGAAAGCGCAGCGCATCCCGCCGCAGGCGTCGTCCGCGGCGTTAGGGGCCCGCTGGCGGGCGATCCGGGCGATGTCAATCGGCGGCAGTCCGGCCCCTGGGGTGTGCCGTCGGCCGCCTCTAGGGCGGTGCGAGGCCGGGGCAGCGCCGACTCGATCACCTCGGGCAGCGGGGATTCGCCAACGGCCCCAGATGAGGGCCGATCGGCAACCGTTGAACCCACTAGAAGAAGGCCACAGCACGGATCAGTCATACCGCAAGGGCTTGGAGCGTGGGCTGGCTGGCGGGATGCGCGGCGCCGTCCCGGCGTAGGGTGCGCGCGTTGGCTGGAGGGACGCGCCTCCTGGTCGCTTTGACGCTAGAATGGGCCTGTTCCGACATGTCTGGAGCTATCCATGGCCGATGAAGGAAGGTCCGCAGCCATCGTCCTCGCCCTCGTTGTCTGGGGCCTTGCCGGCGCCCTCTTCGGCGGGCTGTTCGCCGGGTTGCACGAGTTGCTTCTCGTCTTCGGGTTCACCGGCTGGCCGCTGCTGGTCGCGGCGGCGACGATCGCGGCGATGACGACCGCGACCTTCTACGGGGCCATGCCGGTCGCCCTGGTCGGGGCGTTGGCCGGGGTCCTCGCCTCGATCGGCTATCTGATGTTCGCCGGCCGCCAGGTGGACCTGTCGGCGATCGCGCTGGCCGCAACCGGCACCGGTCTGGTGGGTGGGGGCTTCTACGCGTGGGCGGTCCGTGGCGATGCGCGGACCCTGGCCGGCACTCTGACCGGTTTGCTGGCCGGCTTCGGCGCTGGCGCCCTGCTGGCCTTCGGGCTGGACCTTTACGAGGGGCCGGTCGGCCTGTTCGTCCTCGCCGCCGGCGTCGTCGCCCTGGTCGGGACCATCTACCAGATCAGCGAGCGCTGGATCGGCCGCGCCTGTGCCGGTCTGGTCCCCGTGGCCCTCGGGGCGCCCGTGGTCGCGGCCCTCATCGCCAGCGTCGTCGCCGCCAGTATCTGGCTGATGGCCGGGGCGACCGCAGGGCATCTCGATGCGATGGCCAAGGACCTGCTCGAGCGGGTCGCCGGGGCGATCCCGACCGGCGCCTTGGGCGGAACGCTCGGCGGTGCCGTCACCGGCCTGGTCCTCGAGCTGATGGGCTTTCGCCTCGAGGATCGGCTGCACGATGAAGTCTGACCAGGCACCGATGGCCTGGGCCGGCGCCAGGCCCGGGGGCTTGTCATTCAACGACGTGCGGCGGATCGCCATTCGCCAGCGAGGAGTCATGAAGCGGATCGCCATTCTCGCCCTGATCGGGCTCGTCTCGGTCGTCGCCCTGCCGGCCTCGGCCACCACGCGGACCGAGCCGGCGCTGACCGGCGTAGCCGCCGTGCCGACCAAGGCCGAGTTGGTCCCGCTGATCGACCGGATCGCCAAGCAGCGCGGCGTCGAACTCGCGCTCGCGCACGCGATCGTCGCGGCCGAATCGGCCTACGACGCCCGCGCCGTCTCGCGTGCCGGCGCGATCGGCCTGATGCAGGTCATGCCGGCGACGGCAGCCGACTACGGGGTCACGAACCGCGAGGCGCTTTTCGATCCCGAAACCAATGTCCAGACAGGTATCCGCCACCTGCGTCGGCTGCTGAACAAGTACGACAACGACTACGGGCGGACCATCATGGCCTACAACGCCGGCGAGGGCGTCGTCGACCGAACCAACAGCAACGTCACCTACCGCGAGACCCTCGATTACACGGTCGCGGTGATCCACCAATACCGGCGCAACGGCGGTACCCAGCCGACCGAAGGCGCGCTGCGCAAGGTCGCGCTGCTGCGGCGTACCGCCAACCAGGGCGATGCCCGGCGCCTGATGAAACGCTACCTCGACCCCTCGCTGCTGTCGCTGAAGGTTCGTCCCTCGCTCTCGATCGACTATCTCGACCCCGGTCTGCACCGGGTCGGCCCCGAGAGTCGCCCGATGTTCGAGCTGCATCCCCTCGACTGACGGCTGCCCGGCCGGGAGGCCCGGGCGCCGGGTCCCTGTCCGGGCCGCGCTTTCAACTCCCCCAATCCCACGGTAGTATCGCGGCCATTGCCTTGCGCCATGCGCTGCTGGCGCCGCGGGCCATTGCCACGGAACCGAATCCCGATGAACGACTCCCCCGACGGCGAACCGCTTCGCCGCGATATCCAATTGTTCACCGCCCTGCTCGGCGAAGTGCTGCGCGAGCACAGCCGCAAGCGCGTGCTGGTCGTCGTCGAACGGCTGCGCGACGGATTCATCGCGCTGCGCGACGCCGACGATCCCGACCTGCGCGCGAAGCTGATGAAGCGCATCGATGGGCTCGACCCGCAGACGCTGAGCGAGGTGGTGCGCGCGTTCAATATCTATTTCGGGCTGGTCAACACGGCCGAGGAGGTCCATGGCCACCTGCGCCGCATGGACCTGATCAGCACCGGGGGGCCGCTCTGGCTCGGCTCGTTCGACCAGACGGTGCGCGAGTTCAAGGCCGACGGCGTGAGCCCGGAGCACTTCCAGAGCCTGCTCGAGCACCTGGTGTATCTGCCGGTCTTCACGGCCCATCCGACCGAAGCCAAGCGGCGCACCATCCTCGAGACCTTCCGCCGCATCTTCCTCGTCGCCCAGGACCTGCATCGGCGGCGGCTCAACGACGAGGAGCTCGAGGAGCGACTCCAGGCGATCCTGACCCAGATCCAGATCCTCTGGAAGACCGACGAGGTCCGCGTCCACAAGCCGCAGGTCACCGACGAGGTGCGCCAGGGCCTGCACTTCTTCCGCGAGTCCCTGTTCGACGCCGTCCCGGAGGTCTACCGCAACCTGGGGCGGGCCGTGCGACGCATCTACGGCCCCGACGCCGGCCTGCGCATCCCGAGCTTCATCCGTTTCGGCTCCTGGATCGGCGGCGACCGCGACGGCAACCCGAGCGTCAAGCCCGAGACGACCGAACTGGCCGTGCGCATGCATCACGAGCTGGTCCTCGAGGCCTACATCGAGCGCGTCATCGCGCTGCGCCGGCTGCTGAGCCACACCGACAACCTCTGTCCCCCATCGCCGGCCTTCCTCGACAGCCTCGATGCCGACGAGGAGTACTGGGTCGACATCATGGGCGAGAGCATGCGCCGCTACACGCACGAGCCCTATCGGCGCAAGCTCGCGATCGTCCGCCACCGTCTGGAGGCGAACCTCGTGCGGGTGCGCGCCCGCATGGCCGGTGACCCAGCGGAGCTGCCGGAGGGCTATGGCGATGTCCGCGACTTCCTCGCCGACCTCCACCTGATCCGCGACTCGCTGATCAGCCACGGCGATGCGAGCGCCGCGACCGGCGACCTCCAGGACCTGATCTGGCTGGCCGAGACCTTCGGCTTCCACCTCGTGCATCTGGACCTGCGCCAGGAGTCGGGGCGTCACACCGCCGCCGTCACCGAGCTGTTCGCCCGCCAGGCCGGTGCGCCCTACTACCAGGCCTTCACCGAGGAGCAGCGGCGCGTCGTGCTGGCCGAGGCGATCGCCCACCCGCATCCCTTCATCATCGACAAGGCGACCCTGACGCCCGAGACCCGCGAGACCCTCGAGACCTTCGAGGTCATCGCCCGGATGCGCGCCGAGATCAGCCCCGAGGTCTTCGGCGCCTACGTCATCTCGATGACGCATTCGGCGAGCCATGTGATGGAGGTGATGCTGCTCGCACGCCTCGCCGGGCTGGCCGGTTGCCACCGCGGTGGCTGGTTCTGCGACATCCACATCGCGCCGCTGTTCGAGACGATCGAGGACCTGACGCACATCGATGCGGTGATGGCGGCCCTCTTCGACGACCCGACCTACCAGGCCCTGCTGAAGGCCTCCGGCAATCAGCAGGAGGTCATGCTCGGCTATTCGGATTCGTGCAAGGACGGCGGCATCCTGGCCTCGGGCTGGCGGCTCTACGAGGCGCAGAAGAAGGTCATCGCACTGGCCGACGACCGCGGGGTCTCCTGCCGTCTCTTCCACGGCCGCGGCGGCACGGTCGGGCGCGGCGGCGGGCCGACCTACGAGGCCATCCTGGCTCAGCCGGTCGACACGGTGCACGGCCAGATCAAGTTCACCGAGCAGGGCGAGGTCCTCTCCTACCGCTATGCGAACCCGGAGACGGCGCGCTACGAGCTGACGATGGGCATCAGCGGCCTGATCAAGGCGAGCCGCTGCCTCATCGAGGAACCGGCCGAGGACCGCAACGACTACCTCGGGATCATGGACGAGCTGGCCCGGCTCGGCGAGGAGGCCTATCGGGATCTCGTGCTCGGCACGGACGGCTTCCTCGACTACTTCTACGAGGTCACCCCGGTCGATGCGATCGCCCGTCTGAACATCGGTTCGCGCCCCTCGCACCGTACCGGTGGCGACCGCTCGCTCGGTTCGATCCGCGCCATCCCGTGGGTCTTCGGTTGGGCCCAGGCGCGCCACACGATCCCCGCCTGGTTCGGCGTCGGGCTGGCCCTGGAGCGCTGGCGCAACAACGACGTCGAGCGCCTCGCCAAGCTCCAGCGCATGTACAACGAGTGGCCGTTCTTCCGGGCGCTGTTGAGCAATATCCAGATGTCGCTCTTCAAGGCCGAGATGAACATCGCCCGCGAGTACGTGCGGCTCGCCCGCGATCAGGAGCGGGCGCTGGCGATCTACGAGCGGATCCGGGCCGAATACCAACGCACCCTGACTCAGGTCCTCAACGTCGCCGGGCTGCACAGCCTGATGGAGGAGACGCCCGAGCTGCAACTCTCCCTCGCGCGGCGCAACTTCTACCTCGATCCGCTGAACCACATCCAACTCGCGGTCCTCGAGCGCTACCGCAGCGAGCCCGTCGAGGAGGAGCGCGAGCAGTGGCTCGACCCGCTGCTGCGCTCGATCAACGCGATCGCCGCTGGGATGCGCAACACCGGTTGACCCGGCTCGCGGCGGGGTGCCACGACGCCTACACGGTCGCGTCCAGATCCGAGGGGCCGGGGCGGCGCCGACGAGGTCGTGAATTTCGGCGGCGACGGTCTAAACTTGCCGCAGGGCCGCACCGGGCCTCGGTCCTGAAGCACCGGCCGCCGATCCAGGGCCGTCGCGGGGGCGTTCAGGGGCCATTCAGCTGCCGGGGTATAGGCTGACCCTGCGATCCACCGGATAGGCGGTGGCCGGAGCTCCCGACCGGCGGCTGCCGCGGGTCGGCCCCGCGCCGCGCCGCGCCGCAGCGGTGCGACGCCCGCCGGTCGCGGTGGCTCGACGACCGCGCGGAGGGTCGCAGGTACGGTTTTGTCCAACGACTCCACAAACGATGAGGAATTGGCGATGAACAAGTCTTTTCGCATGTTGACTGCCTGTGCCATTCTCGGTCTGACCAGCTCCCTCGTCGCGCTCGATGCGTTCGCCGATCTGGCCGAGCGCTTCAGCCGCGAAAACCCGGCTGGGGGTACGACCGCCGGTAAGATCCGAAACGAAACCGGACCGGAAGGCGGCAAGTTCCTGCAGCGGCGCACGATCCGCACCGATGGCGAAGGCAATGCCGCGGCCGTCACCGGCGGTGCCTTCCGCACCCCGGAGGGGGCCGCCGGCACGCGCGGCGGCGTGACGGTGCGCAAGGACGATGGCAGCATCGAGCACAAGAGCGGCGCCGCGGTCACCGGCGAGCGGGGCACCCTGAAGAGTTCCGGTGGCGTCTCCGTGGATGCCGAGGGCAATGTCTCGGGCAGCCGCAGCACGGATATCGAGGGCGCCAAGGGCGGCTCGTTCGAGGGCAGCACCAGCTACGACAAGGACAGCGGGCTGACGCGCAGCCAGACCTGCTTCGACGCGGGTGGCAACGAGGTCCCCTGCCCATCGCGCTGATGCGGGAGGTCGCGACATGCCGATGCGTATCCTGGCACCGATGCTGACGCTGCTGATGATCGGGGCGGCGAGCGCCGCGGAGACGACGACGCCCCGTGACCGTTTCGTCGGGCGGGTCGATGCCCGCTTCGCTACGGCCGACGTCAATGGGGATGGCTACCTGACGCGCCCGGAGGCGCAGGAAGGGTTTCCTTTCGTGTCCCGCCATTTCGACGAGATGGATGTCGACGTCAATGGTGGTGTGACGAAGGCCGAGATGCAGCACTTCGCGCGCGAGCGGGCGGAGGCCCGCCGGGCGCCACCGCAGTGATGGTCGTGAACGGGTGACGAAGCTGCGGCTTCGTCACCGTAGAAACCCCGAGGCGAGCCCGTCGTCTGACGGGCGGTCACGGGATCGACGCCCTCGGTGCGACGCCGCTGGCCCGCGCGCCTGATTCCTCCTGCCCGTCTTTGCATGCCTGCCCTCTCGGTGGGCCGCCCGAGAGGAAGTCGTGTCGTCTCCCGGGCCGTCAGTTCGCGTGGCCGCCGGTCTCGATGCTGGCGACGACCGTGTGGTCGGATCGCGCCCCGATCGCCATTGCCGACCGGGGCGTCGAGCCGCGTGACCTTGCCATCGACATCCAGGGTCGGTCTTGCCTTCCACGTCGAGACGCGAACCAGCGGCCATGAGCCCCGTCCCCGCAAGGGGTTCGACAGCCCAGCGTTCCCCGAGCGCGCACGGCGATTTCAGTATCCGGGGCGCAGGCGTTAGAATCGCGACCTCGTTTCCATCCAGATCGGCGATTCCCGCCTGTCGAAGCCATCGATGAATTGGCGCGGCGTCATCCGGTTGATCGGTCTCCTACTCACGCTCTACAGCCTGAGCTTCATCCTGCCGTGGCTGCTGGCGCTCGTCTATCAGGATGGCGAGGCGCAGCACTTTCTCTCCGCCTGGCTCATCTCGACGGCCATCGGCCTGGCGATCTGGTGGCCGGTGCGCGCCGAGCGCAGGGCGCTGCGCGTGCGCGACGGCTTTCTCGTCGTCGCCCTGTTCTGGGCCGTGCTCGGCGTCGTCGGTGCGATCCCCTTCATCGTCGGTCTGCACCTGAGCGTGACCGATGCGATCTTCGAGTCCGTGTCGGGCTTCACGACGACCGGCGCGACCGTCATCGTCGGCATCGACGAGCTGCCGCCGTCGATCCTCTACCACCGCCAGCAGATCCAGTGGCTCGGCGGCATGGGGGTCGTGGTCCTGGCCGTCGCCATCCTGCCGCTGCTGGGCGTCGGCGGCATGCAGCTCTACCGCGCCGAGGCCTCGGGCATTGCGAAGGACGAGAAGCTCACGCCGCGCATCACGAAGACGGCTCAGGCCCTCTGGTCGATCTACTTCGCGCTGACGCTGGCCTGCACGCTGGCCTACCTGGCCGCCGGGATGAGTCTCTTCGATGCGGTAGGCCATGCCTTCACGACCGTCGCGACGGCCGGCTTCTCGACCCACGACGCGAGCATCGGCCACTTCGACAGCCTGGCGATCGAGCTGATCTGCATCGTCTTCATGACCCTCGGTGGGATCAACTTCGCGATCCACTTCGTCGTCTGGCGGCAACGCAACCCATTGCTCTATCTGCGAGATCCCGAGGCGCGCACCTACCTGGCGATCCTCCTCGGCGCGAGCCTATTCATCGCGCTCAGCCTGGTGTGGGCCGGGGCGTACGCCGGCTTCGGCGAGGCGCTGCGTTACGGGCTGTTCGAGGTCGTCTCGGTGATGACGACGACCGGTTTCGGCACGGCGGACTTCTCCGCCTGGCCGCGCCACATCCCGCTCGTGCTGGCGATGCTCGCCTTCGTCGGCGGCTGCGCCGGCTCGACCGCCGGCGGGCTCAAGGTCGTGCGGGTGATGCTGCTCGCGAAGATGGGGGTGCGGCAGATGCTCGTCCTCTCCCACCCGCGGGCGACGGCGCTGCTGAAGCTCGGGCGGCGCGCGGTGCCCGATGACGTGGCCTATTCGGTGTGGGGCTACTACGTCCTCTATCTGTCCACGGCCCTGGTGCTGACGGTGGCCATGATGGCCGCGGGGCTCGATCTGGAGTCGGCCTTCGGCGCCGTGACCGCGACGCTGAACCTCCTCGGCCCCGGCCTCGGCGAGGTCGCGATCACGTTCGCGGATGTCGGCCCGGCGGTCAAATGGCTCGCGATCTTCGGCATGCTGGTGGGGCGCTTGGAGGTCTTCACCCTGCTGATCCTCTTCACCTTCGCCTTCTGGCGGCCGTAGTCGCACGGGGCGCCTTCGGGTACGGCGCGCGGATCCATGGGCGCGCTCACGAACGATTCAGACATGACCGATACGAGCGCGCGGAGGACAAGAAACTACGAAATACACGAAAATCGCGCAAATTCAGCAATGTTGCTGTCTCGAGCAACCCCTTTCGCGCTCTTCGCGTGTTTCGTAGTTCCGAGAATCTGCGCCGGTCGTTCTTGAATCGTCACTCAATCGTCGTCCTCGTCGTCACCGGTGTCGATCTCGGCGACGATCGGGCGGTAGATCTCGACCCGGTCGCCGTCGGCGACCCTAGCGTCGAGCCGCACGATCTTGCCGTGGATGCCGACCTTCTGGGCCTCCAGGTCGATCATCGGGAATTGGGCGAGCAGGCCGGAGCGCTCGATCGCCTCGCGCACCGTGCAGGCGTCCGGCACGTCGAGCTTCAGCCAGACCTGTTTCAGCGTGTCGGCATAGGCGACGCCGATGTGCATGCTGTCTCTCTCCTCAACGAAGGATTCGGGAGCTACCCGGCCACGTGCGGCGGTCGAGCGGTGTCATGGGCGGCGGCAGAGGACCGGCGATAGGGGCTCGCCTGCGGGTGCGTCCGGCCCAAGTTCGACGGGCGCGCAAGGTCGGGTCAGGCGCGCCCGCACGACCTTCGCAAGAGGAGGCGCGGATTGCGTGCGCCGTCACTTGACAGGCGGTTGCCTGTTTCACGGTAACCGCTCGCGGACCAGTCGGCGCCTAAGGCGAGGGCCGTGGCGCGCCGACCGTGGGTCGGCGGGTCTGTCGCTCGGCCAGGCGACGGTCGAGGAGCCGCTTGCCGGCGAGCAGGAAGCCGAGGACCAGGAAGCCGCCGGGCGGCAGGATCGCGAGCAGGAAGCCGCCGTAGTCGGGGATCAGGGTCACCTCGAGGAAGGCCATCGCCTCGCCGAGGAGCAGCGGCGCGCCGGCGAACAGGGTGCCGCTACCGATGATCTCGCGCACCGCACCGAGCCCGACCAGGACCAGCGTGAACCCCAGCCCCATCATCAGCCCGTCGAAGGCCGCCGGCAACGCCGGCTGGCGCGCGGCGAAGGACTCGGCGCGACCGAGGATCGCGCAGTTGGTCACGATGAGCGGGATGAAGAGACCGAGGACCTTGTGCAGGTCGTGCAGCCAGGCGTTCATCGCCAGGTCGACCAGGGTCACCAGCGTGGCGATGACGAGGACGAAGATCGGGATGCGTACGGCCGAGGTGAGGAGCCCGCGCAGCAGCGCGATCAGGAGGCCCGAGGCGGCGAGGACGGCCGTCGTCGCGAGCCCCATGCCGAGCCCGTTGGTCGCGGTGCCGGTCACCGCGAGCAACGGGCAGAGGGCGAGGGCCTGGGCGAGGACGACATTGTTGTCCCACAGGCCGTCGCGGGCGATCTGGCCGTAGGCCGGGGTGGCGGCGTTGCTCATCGGGGGAGGGGCGCCTCGGGCGCGGGTTCGGTGATGACCGCCGCGGCGGTCAGGGTGTCGCGGTGGGCGGCGAAGAAGAGCAGGGCCCCCTTGATCGCGTCGACGACGGCGCGCGGGGTGATGGTCGCGCCGGTGAACTGGTCGAAGTCGCCCTCGTCCTTGGCGACGGCCCAGCGCTCGAGCGGCGGGTCGCCGAGCGAGCGGCCGTCGAAGGCGAGGATCCAGTCGTCACGGGCGATTTCGATCTTGTCGCCGAGACCGGGCGTCTCGGCGTGGGCCAGCACGCGCGCGCCGAGGACGCGCCCTTCGGCGTCGATGCCGACCAGGATGTCGATCGGCCCCGCATAACCGAGGCCGCTGGTGCGGAAGGCGATGCCGGTCACCTGGAGGCCGCGCAGCGCGCGGTAGACGGTGCGCGGCCGCCCGGCCTCGTCGGTCAGCGTCAGTGGGGCGGCGAGCAGGTCGTTGTCGTGGATCGCCGGCGGCAGCACCTGGCTCAGCGAGGCCTGGAGGTCCTCGGCGCGGCGCGCGGCGATCGGGTCGCGGGTCACCAGATCGCCGACCGTCAGCAGGGCCGCGGCGAGCAGCGAGAAGCCGCCCAAGAGCAGGGCCTGGTAGCTGATCCGCTCGCGCCAGCCGGCACCCGTGTCGCGCGCGCCGGTCATCGTGTGGTCCCCTGGTTGTCCTCGCCGTAGGCGAGCGGTTCGCCGCGGCGGTCGCGGCCGTAGATGCGCGGGCGCACATAGTGGTCGATCAGTGGCGTGCAGGCGTTCATCAGCAGGACCGCGAAGGCCGCACCCTCTGGGTAGCTCGACCAGGTGCGGATCACGTAGACGAGCAGGCCGCAACCGAAGCCGAAGAGCAGCCGTCCGCGGGCCGAGACAGGCGCCGTGACCGGGTCCGTGGCGATGAAGAAGGCGGCCAAGATCGTCGCGCCCGACAGCAGGTGGTAGCCCGGGTTGAGGAAGTGGTTCGGGTTCACCAGGTGCATTGCGGTGGCGCACAGGGTGATGGTCGCGAGCATCGCGACCGGGATGTGCCAGCTGATCACGCGCCGCGAGATCAGGAACAGCCCGCCGAGGAGCAGCAGCAGGGCCGAGGTCTCCCCGAGGCTGCCGGCGACGGTGCCGATCGCGGCCTGGTTGAGCTGGTAGGTCGAGGGCAGGATGTCGAGCAGCGTCAGGCCCGTGCCCAGGTCGGTGTGGACCTGGCCGAGCACGGTGGCGCTGGTCATCGCGTCGTAGGTCTGGGCGCCGAAGGTGATCGCCAGGCCGCCGAGGAAGTCCGGCGCGTCGGCGGAGAACAGCGGCGTCGGCGCGACGAAGGTCGTCATCTGGACCGGGAACGAGATCAGCAGCGCGACGCGCGCGATCATCGCCGGGTTGAACAGGTTCTGGCCGAGGCCGCCGAAGACCTGCTTGGCGACGATGATCGCGATCAGCCCGCCGACCGCGCCGATCCACCAGGGTGCCCAGGGTGGCAGCGTCATCGCGAGCAGCCAGCCGGACAGCAAGGCCGAGCCGTCGAGCAGGTAAGGCCGCACGGGCCGTCTGGCCAGGCGCAGCGCCGCGGCCTCGGCGAGGATCGCGGTGGCGATGGTCACGACGAAGAGATTGATCGCCGGCCAGCCGAACTGCCACAGGCCGACCAGGGTGCCGGGGATCAGCGCCAGCATCACGAGCCGCATCGTCAGCCCGATGCTGGTCGGTGCGTGGGCGAACGGCCCGGCGATCAGGGGCGGGTCGCCGAGCGCGCTCATGGCCGGGCCTCCGCGTTCGTGCCCACCTCGGCGTTGCCCAAAGGCGGCGTCTCGCCCTCTGCCTTGGCCTGTTGCTGCCGCTTGCGCCGCGCCATGGCCTCGCGTTTGGCGCGCTTGGCCGCCTCCAGGCGGGCGCTGCGCAGCTCGGCCAGCCGCTTGGTCTCGATCTGCTTGTGGCGGGCGCGCCCGCGGGCGGCCATCTCGCCCTTCGCATAGTTGATGTATTGCACCAGCGGGATGTGCGCCGGGCAGGTGTAGGCGCACGAGCCGCAGCCGATGCAGTCCATCAGGCCGAGGCGCACGGCGCCCTCCAGGTCGGCGGCGCGGGTGCGGGCGACCAGTTCGAGCGGCACCAGGCCGCAGGGACAGGCGCCGACGCAGCTGCCGCAGCGGATGCAGGGCATCGGCTCGCGGCGGTTGACCTCTTGGGCGGTCAGGGCCAGGACGCCATTGCTGCCCTTGACGATCGGCACCCGCGTGCTCGGCAGCGGCTGGCCCATCATCGGCCCACCGCTGATCAGGCGGGCCGGCGCCTCGCGCAGCCCGCCGCTCTGCTCGATCAGGTGGGCGACCGGCGTGCCGAGCGGTACGCGCAGATTGGCCGGCCGGGCGATGGCCGCCCCGGTGACCGTGACGACCCGTTCGACGAGGGGGCGGCCGTGGCGCAGCGCCTCGTGCACGGCGAAGGCGGTCGCCGGATTGTGCACGACGACGCCGATATCGGCGGTCAGGCCGCGGGCCGGCGACTCGCGGCCGGTCAGCGTGAAGACCAGGTGGCGCTCCGAGCCCATCGGATAGCGCGTCGGCAGGGCCGCGATCTCGATCTCCGCGCGGCCGGTCGCGGCGGCGCGCATCGCCGCTAGGGCCTCGGGCTTGTTGGACTCGATCGCGACGATGATGTGGCCGACGCCCAGCGCATGGGCCATGATGCGCACCCCGTCGAGGACCTGCTCGGACTGCTCGCGTATCAGTCGGTCGTCGCAGGTGAGATAGGGCTCGCACTCCGAGCCGTTGATGACGAGCGTGTGAAGCCGGTAGCGCTGACGCAGGTTGAGCTTGACGGCGGCCGGGAAGGTCGCCCCGCCCATGCCGACGATGCCGGCGGCGGCGACCCGGGCGGCGATCTCCTCGGGCGGCAGGGCGAACGGATCGTCCGTCCCGACGAGCGCGTCGGACCAGCGGTCCTCGCCGTCGGGCTGGAGCGTGATCGTCGGCACCGACAGGCCCGAGGGGTGGTTCGCCGGGTAGCGGCCGATGCCGACCACGCGGCCCGAGGTCGGAGCGTGGACCGGCGCCGAGATGACCCCCTGGCGCTCGGCGAGGAGGTCGCCCTTGCGCACCGTCTGACCGCGGTGCACGGCCGGGTTGGCGGCGGCGCCGACGTGTTGCAACAGCGGCACATGCAGCAGGTGGGGCAGGGGGATCGGCTCGATGGGCCGCTCGCTCGATAGGCCCTTGCGGTCTTCCGGGTGGACGCCGCCGCGGATCTTGAACAGCTTCATGGGGTTCTGGCTGCCTCGCTGAGATGGGTGACGCGGCGGCTCAGAGCGCCGGGACCGGCTTGGGCCAGTACCACTGGGGGACGGTGATGGGCAGCGGCCGCATCTCGATGCACCCCTGCGGACAGGCCTCGTAGCACTTGTTGCAGCCGGTGCAGGCATCGGGGATGACGGCGTGGATCATCCGCGACGCGCCGAGGATGGCGTCGGTCGGACAGCGCTTTAGGCACTTGGTGCAGCCGGTGCAGCGCCGTTCGTGGATGTAGGCGACGCGCGGTCCCTGGTCCTGGATCGCGGCCAGGTCGACGCTGACGCCGAGCTTGGCGGCGAGCTGCTCGACCAGGGCGCGCCCGCCGGGCGGACACAGGGTGACGGCGGCCTCGCCGGCGGCGACCGCGGCGGCCGCCGCCGAGCAGCCGGGGTAGCCGCACTGGCCGCACTGCGAGCCGGGCAGCATCTCCTCGATCTCCCCCTGGAGGGGGTTCTGCTCGACCCTCAGGTAACGCGCGGCGACCCCGAGGAGGGTGCCCAGGGCGAGGCCCAGCAGGGTCAGACTGAGAAGGGGCGCGATCACGATGCTCTGCTCCGTTTCGAGGTCGGGGGCGGCTAGTGGTGCGTCAGGCCGGCGAAGCCCATGAAGGCCAACGACAGCAGGCCGGCGGCGATGAAGGCGATCGGCGCCCCGGCGAAGGCGGCCGGCACCTGGGCGAGCGCCAGGCGCTCGCGCAACCCGGCGAAGAGGACCATCACGAGCGTGAAGCCGAGGGCCGAGCCGAAGCCGAACAGCAGGCTCTCGAGGAAACCGTGGTCGCCCTGGACGTTGAGCAAGGCGACGCCGAGCACCGCGCAGTTGGTCGTGATCAACGGCAGGAAGATGCCGAGGACCTGGTAGAGGGTCGGCGAGATGCGGCGCACGGCCATCTCGGTGAACTGCACGACGGCGGCGATGACCAGGATGAAGGTCAGGATCCGCAGGAAGCCGATGTCGAGCGGCCCGAGCACCAGGTGCTCGAGCAGCCAGCTGGCGGCTGCGGCCAACGTCAGGACGAAGGTCGTCGCCAGCCCCATGCCGATCGCCGAGTCGAGCTTGCCCGACACCCCCATGAAGGGGCAGAGGCCGAGGAACTTGACCAGCACGACATTGTTGACCAATGCGGTGCCGAGGATGAGGATCAGATAGTCGGTCATACGCCCGCCTGCCAGGCGACCTGCGCGGTCTGGATGTTTCTCGATGCAGCAAATACGATGCCACACGCAAGGGGCCGGCCTTGGCGAGGTCGAGGCGCCGCGCGATGCCGCTGCGCCAGCGCCATCCGAGGTCGACCGAGGGGCGCAGGCGGCAAAGGGGGCGCAATTCCCCGGTCGGTGCCGTCGGCATTGCGACACGCGTTCACCGCCGCCGGGGCGTCTTTGTAGTAAATCCTACAGGCGGTCGCTTGGGCGGGCCGATGCGGGCGCCTGAGTCGGCGTCGACAGCCACCCTGGAGGGGCGTGCCTGGAGCGAGGAGATGCCATGAACCTGCCACACTTGATGCTGCAAGCGAGCGAGCTCGGTATTCGTTTGGAGATCGTCAACGGCCTGCCGATCTGGGAGGCGCAACCGGTCTACCGGCATCAGAAGCAGATCGATCGGATCAATCGGGGTCTGCGGCCGACCGCTGGCGCCGAGGCCGCTTGCGCCTGCATCTATGCCATCGATGTCTACATACAGTTCGCCAACGGTCTGAAACGTCCCGATATCTCGGTCTTTTGCCGTGAACCGCCCGAGGAGGAGCAGGATGGCGCCCTGACGACGATCCCCGAAGCCGTGATCGAGGTCGTCAACAAGGGCTTCGAGGCCAAGGATCTCGAGATCGGCCCGCCGTTCTATCTATCGCAAGGCGTCAAGGATGTCGTGGTCTTCGATCCGTCCACACTGCTGGTGCTGCGCGTGCGAAAAGACCGTGTCAGTCGCCAGGTCTCGCCGGTCGACATCGACTTGGAGTGCGGTTGCCGGGTCACGGTCTAAGAGACGCATGGGCATCCAGACCGGAGGGCGGGAAAGCGCAGCGCATCCCGCCACCGCGACCGATACGAAGCATCGCACGGCACAAGAGCGCAGCGCATCCCGCCACCGCGACCGATACGAAGCATCGCACGGCACAAGAGCGCAGCGCATCCCGCCACCGCGACCAATACGAGGCAGCGAACGGCGCAGAGGCGCAGCGCATCCCGCCATCGCGACTGTCGGCGAGGCTCCGCGAGCCTCGTCACCGGCGAGGCGACGCGACGCCGCGTGGTTCGGCAAGCCCGACGATCAAGACTGGGGGCCGGCGGCCTGCCAGGGGCCGCGAAGCTGGGTCTCCTCGCCGAGGTTGCCGTGCGCGGCGGGATGCGCGTTGCCTTCCCACCCTACATTGCCAGTGGCTGCCTGATGATGGTGTGCCTCTTGCTTGATACTATGCGGGACTCGGTACCTCAGGAGTGGCGCTCATGACCTCGAAAGGCTCGTCGGAACCCGCGCAGCAGTTGGCCGCCAACGCGCTGGCCGCCTTCCTCGCCGCGCCCCCGCCGGGCACGCCGCCGGAGGTGATCGAGGCCCTCGGTCTGGTCGGCGGCGAGTCCGGCGAACCGCTTCCGCCGCGCCTCTTCTTCGCCGCCGTCGAGCAGTCGCCGGTGGCCATCTCGATCACGAACGCAGAGGCGATCATCCTCTACGCGAACGCCGCCTTCGAGGCCCTGACCGGCTACACGCGCGCCGAGGTCATCGGCAAGAACGAGTCGCTCCTGTCGAACAACGCGACCCCTGCCACCATCTACCGGCAACTGTGGCGCACGATCAAGGACAAGCGCACCTGGACCGGCACGCTGGTCAACCGCACCAAGGCCGGCGGCGACTATCTGGCCGAGCTGACGATCTCGCCGGTCCTCGATCAGCAGGGCGAGATCCGCTACTTCCTCGGCATGCACCGTGATGTGACGCGTGTCCACGAGTTGGAAGGCGCGTTGCGCCAGCAGAAGGCGCGCGTCGAGACCGTGCTCCAGGCCGCGCCGGTCCTGGTCGTGCTGCTCGACGGCGAGGGCCGGGTCCTGCTCGAGAATCGGGAGTACGAGAAGCTGCAGGGCGAACTCCAGGGCAGTGCACCGATCGAGGTCCTGCGTGCGGCACTGCGCAAGCAGGCGGGATTCGATCCGCTGGAGGCTGCGCTGGCCGATCGCGGCTTCAAGGACGTCGAGGTCAGCGTCGAGGTACCCGGCGCCGGCGGGCCGCGCTGGTTCGCGTGTTCCGGCACCCCGGCCCATGAGCTGGATGCGAGCGCCCGGACCTTCTTCGGCCGTAACTCGGCCGGCGAGCGGCGGCTCCTGCTGCTTGCCAACGACATCACGGCGCGGCGCCGCGAGATCGAGCGCGCCCACCTGGAGAACCTGCGCGCCCGCCTCGCCGAGCAGCAGCTCGGCCACACGATGCGCGAGGCCTTGGCCGCGGCCATCTACCAGATCCAAGGGCCGCTGAACGTCATCCATGCGGCTTCGGAGATGATCAAGGGGGGGAGCGCCAATCTGACGGTCCTCAGCGGCACCCTCGAGCAGATCAGCGCTGCCGGCCAGAAGGCGCTGGAGACCCTCGAGGCGGCGCTGCCGGTGCAGGCGCGCGAGGCCGGGATCCTGGTCAACGTCAACGCCCTGCTGCGCCAGGTGCTGGAGCTGGAGACCGACCGGCTGCTCGCTGCCGGTATCGTCGTCGACTGGCAACCGGCCCATGTGCTGCCGGAGTTCAACGGCCACAAGAACCAGCTGCGCGCGATGTTCAAACACCTGATCGACAACGCGATCCAGGCCTTGAACGAGAGCGGCAAGGGCCATCGTGAGCTGCGCGTGGCGACGCGCGCCGTCGAGTCGGCGGTCGAGGTGGTGATCCAGGACAATGGTCCAGGGATCCCGCCCGAGCAGCGCTACGCCGTCTTCGAGCCCTTCTCCAGCGGTTGGCGGCATCGCCGCGGGCGCGCCGGTATGGGGCTGGCTCTGGCGCAGGAGATCGTCAACCAACATGGCGGGTCGATCGAGATCGACCCGGAGTATCTGGATGGCTGCCGCGTTCGGCTGTTGCTGACCGCGGCGGTCGATGAATGAGGTCGGATGAAGTCCCGCGATGAGTGGCGCGATAGACGCATCGGGCGCGAGCCAGGAGACGGGCCGTCTGGCCCTGTTGGAATCCCAGCTGGCCGCCCTCTTCGAGGTGAGCAGCATCCTCAGCCGCTCGCTCAATCTGCGCGAGACCCTCTGCGAGCTGCTGAAGGTCCTGCACGACCACGGGCGCCTGCGCTACGGCATGGTGACGCTGGTCGATGCCGACAGCGGCGACCTGCTGGTCAGCGCCCTGCATGACGACAGCTCCGAGACCTTCACGACGGTGCGCTATCGCCCCGGCGAGGGGGTCGTCGGGCGTATCCTGGAGCGCAACGAGCCCTGGATCCTGCCGCGGGTCGGCGACGAGCCGCGCTTTCTCGATCGCTTGAGCCTCTACGACCCGGACCTCCCGTTCATCGGGGTACCGATCCGTGTCGGCGATGAGGGCGCGGTCGGGGTCTTCGCCGCCCAGCCGCAGAGCGCCGACGGGCTACTCGAGGAGCGGGCGCGCTTCCTCGAGATGGTCGCCAACCTGATCGGCCAGGTCGTGCGCCTCGCCCACCGGGTCGCCGAGGAGCAGCAGGCCCTGCGCGAGGAGCGCGACAAGCTGCGCCGGCAGGTCAAGGGGGATCACGGGTTCGAGAACATCATCGGCCGCGCCCAGGCGATGCGCCTGGTCTTCGAGCAGGTCCGCCAGGTCGCCAAATGGAACACGACCGTCCTGATCCGCGGCGAGTCAGGCACCGGCAAGGAGCTGGTCGCCAATGCGATCCACTACAACTCCCCGCGCGCCCGCGGCGCGTTCGTCAAGCTCAACTGCGCGGCCTTACCGGACAACCTGCTCGAATCCGAGCTGTTCGGCCATGAGAAGGGCGCCTTCACCGGGGCCGTCTCCCAGCGCAAGGGTCGCTTCGAGCAGGCCGACGGCGGCACCCTGTTCCTCGACGAGATCGGCGAGATCTCGCCGGCCTTCCAGGCCAAGCTGCTGCGGGTGCTCCAGGAGGGCGAGTTCGAGCGGGTCGGCGGCAACCGGACCCTGAAGGTCGACGTGCGGGTCATCGCCGCGACCAACCGCGACCTCGAGCACGTGGTGCGCAAGGGGGAATTCCGCGAGGACCTCTACTACCGGCTCAACGTCATGCCGATCCGGATGCCGGCCCTGCGCGATCGCCTCGAGGACGTCCCCGACCTGGCCCGCTTCCTGATCACCAAGATCGCGCGGATGCAGGGGCGCGACCTCGACATCACCGACAGCGCCCTGCGCATCCTGATGCGTCACGCCTGGCCGGGCAACGTGCGCGAGCTCGAGAACTGCCTGGAGCGCGCCGCCGTCATGAGCGAGGCCGGCGTCATCGATCGCGACGCGATCCGCCTCAGCGGTCTCGGCGAGGGGCTGGTGGCCGATGCCCCGGCGCCGACGACCTCGGTCGCGCCGGCGCCCAGGTCGGCGGCCATCGAAGATCCGGATCTCGATGAGCGCGAGCGCGTCATTGCGGCGCTGGAAGAGGCCGGATGGGTCCAGGCCAAGGCCGCCCGCCTGCTCAACATGACGCCCCGGCAGATCGCCTATCGCATCCAGACCCTCAACATCAAGGTCCGCCAGTTCTGATACCACGGCCGTACCGGCGGGTGCGCCGCGCAACGAAAAAGGGCCTAGCCTTGCGAGCTAAGCCCTTGCTTTGTTTGGCTCCCCGGGACGGGCTCGAACCGCCGACCTAGTGATTAACAGTCACCCGCTCTACCGACTGAGCTACCGGGGATCAATCAAAGCCCGGCAGTTTACCGGCGGTGCCGGCGATGGTCAAGGCCGTGAGATCGAATCGGCAACCCGGATGCGTTTCGCGTAGCCGCATCGGGTCACACGCCTCGCAGGCACGGTGGTCGTTGACGACGCACACAGGCCGGCCGCGCGCCGTAACCCGGCATCGGCGATCGCCGGCGGTGCCTGCGCCGGTGGGAGCCTGCGACCCGGGTGGGCGGTGGCCGTCAGCCTTGGCATGGATCCTCGCCCGAGGGTGTCTCGACGCGCGGTCGTCCGACGTTGGAGAGGACCACCTTGCGGTGGTCGTCGACGGTGGCGGCCGCGCGCTGGTCGCAGAACAGGAAGGTCTGGTTGCTGCCGCCGGCCGTGCCCAGCGGCTGATAGATGACGCGGTAGCGGTTGCTCCGAATCTGAATCGCGTTCGGGTCGAGCGCACCGCCGACGCGCAGGCGGGCCGCCGGGTCCTTTTCGTCGGTGGTGACGATGTACCCGAGGTGCCAGGCTTGGCCGCCCGTGCAGGTCGCCCCGTCGGCGCTCGGGCAGAGCTGCACGGGCACGCCGCGCTTGATCGCCTCGGAACGGGTGAATTGGAGGTGGGCGATGAGGGCGTTGACGGCGACGGCCATGCGGTTGCGGGCCACCAGGTCGGCGAAGGTCGGTGCGCCGATCGACAAGAGAATGCCGATCAGCGCGATCGCCATCAGGAGTTCGAGCAGGGTCAGCCCGTGGGGGCGAGTGTGGCGGTTGCCTCGTTGCAACTTGTCCATGTCGGCCTCGCTGGATCCATCCAGTACCGATGGAAAGGATGGTCGGTGCAGCGGGATCCGTCAAGGCGGGCGGCCGGGGTGGCCGCCGCGGTTCAGGACAGCTATCGTGGCGCGCGGCGCGGGCGGACCTCAGCCGGCGATGGCGGCGATCCGCTCCAAGGCCCGCTCCAGGTTGTCGCGGCTGGTCGCGATCGAGATCCGGGCATAGCCGCCGAGGCCGAAGGCCGAGCCGGGCACCAGGGCGACGCCGGCCCTTTCGATGAGGTACTCGGCCAGCTCCAGGTCGTCGCCGACCCCGTCCAGCCGCTCGATCAGCCCCTCGACGCGCGGGAAGACGTAGAAGGTGCCATCGGTCGGCAGGCACTCGATGCCCGGGATCCGGTTCAGCCGCTCGACGACCATGTCATGCCGCTCCTTGAAGGCCGCCAGCATGGTCGCGATGCAGTCCTGCGGCCCCTCGAGGGCCGCCTGGGCGGCGACCTGCGAGATCGAGGTCGGGTTCGACGTGCTCTGCGACTGGATCTTCTTCATCGCGCGGATGACCGTCTCGGGCCCGCCGGCGTAGCCGATCCGCCAACCGGTCATCGAGTAGGCCTTGGAGACGCCGTTGAGCACCAGCGTGCGAGGCGCCAGGTCCGGGCAGACGTTGACGATGTTGACGAAGGGCGCCGCGTCCCAGCGGATGTGCTCGTACATGTCGTCGGTCGCGATCAGGGATTGCGGATGGCGGCGAAGGACCTCGCCGAGGGCCTCGAGCTCGGCGCTCGTGTAGGCCATGCCGGTCGGGTTCGAGGGGCTGTTGATGACGACGAGGCGGGTCTTGTCCGTGATCGCCGCCGCGAGCTGCGCGGGCGTGATCTTGAAGCGCTGCTCGGCGCCCGCATCGACGATTACCGGCACCCCGCCGGCGAGCAGGGCCATGTCCGGGTAGGAGACCCAGTAGGGGGCCGGGATCACGACCTCGTCGCCCGGGTCCAGGACCGCCTGGGCCAGGTTGTAGAAGCTCTGCTTGCCACCGCACGAGACGAGGATCTGATCAGGCGTGAAGTGCAGCTGGTTCTCGCGCTCGAACTTGGCGATGACCGCCTGCTTGAGCTCGGGCGTGCCATCGACCGCCGTGTACTTGGTGAAGCCGCGCTCGATCGCCGCGATCGCCGCCTCCTTGATGTGGTCCGGGGTGTCGAAATCCGGCTCGCCGGCGCCGAGACCGATCACGTCCTTGCCCGCGGCCTTGAGCGCCTTGGCCCGCGCCGTGATGGCGAGGGTCGCGGAGGGCTTGACGGCTTGGACGCGGGCGGACAATTTGATGCTCATCGTCGAATTCTCGAATGTTGTGTGGGGGCAGGGAGGGTGGCGGTTCGGCACCACCCGTGAAGACTCCCAATGATAGCTAAACCCCTCAGAGAGAAGAATCCCCGTCCGATGGAAAGGCCCTTTCAGCTCGTGACCTCGCTCGCCCCCGCCGGCGACCAGCCGGAGGCGATCCGCCGCCTCGTCGCGGGTCTCGCCGACGGCGAGGCGGCCCAGACCCTGCTCGGCGTGACCGGCTCGGGGAAGACCTTCACGATCGCCAACGTGATCGCCCAGGTGCAACGCCCGGCCCTGATCCTCGCGCCGAACAAGACGTTGGCCGCCCAACTCTACGGCGAGATGCGCGAGTTCTTCCCGCACAACGCAGTCGAGTACTTCGTCTCCTATTACGATTACTACCAGCCCGAGGCCTATGTCCCCTCGACCGATACCTACATCGAGAAGGACTCCTCGATCAACGAGCACATCGAGCAGATGCGCCTGTCGGCGACCAAGGCCCTCCTAGAACGCCCAGACGTCATCATCGTCGCGACCGTCTCCTCGATCTACGGCCTGGGCGACCCGGATGCCTACCTGAAGATGGTCCTGCACCTCTCGCGCGGGGACATCATCGACCAGCGCGCGCTGCTGCGCCGCCTCGCCGACCTCCAGTACCGACGCAACGAGGTCGAGCTGCACCGCGGCACCTACCGGGTGCGCGGCGACGTCATCGACATCTTTCCGGCCGAGTCCGACGAGGAGGCCCTGCGCGTCGAGCTCTTCGACGAGGAGATCGAGTCCCTGGCGCTGTTCGACCCGCTGACCGGCGAGGTCCGCCGCCGGGTGCCGCGCTACACCGTCTTCCCGAAGACGCACTATGCGACCCCGCGCGAGACCATCTTGGCCGCCATCGAGCAGATCAAGGTCGATCTCAAGGAGCGTCTCGCCTGGCTGCGCGCGAACGACAAGCTGGTCGAGGCCCAGCGCTTGGAGCAGCGCACGCTGTTCGACCTGGAGATGATGCTCGAGGTCGGCTACTGCTCGGGGATCGAGAACTACAGCCGCTACCTCTCGGGGCGCGGGCCCGGCGAGCCGCCGCCGACCCTCTACGACTACCTGCCGGCCAACGCCATCGTCGTCATCGACGAGAGCCATGTCACGGTGCCGCAGCTCGGCGGCATGTACCGAGGGGACCGCTCGCGCAAGGAGAACCTGGTCGAGTATGGCTTCCGGCTGCCCTCGGCGCTCGACAATCGGCCGCTGCGCTTCGAGGAGTTCCAGGCGCGCCAGCCGCAGACCATCTACGTCTCGGCGACACCACGTAGCTTCGAGATCGAGCACTCGGGCGCGATCGTCGAGCAGGTGGTGCGCCCGACCGGGCTGGTCGACCCGCAGGTCGAGGTCCGTCCCGTCCTGACCCAGGTCGATGACCTGCTCTCGGAGATCCGTCTGCGGGTGGCCGCCGATGAGCGGGTGCTGGTGACGACGCTCACCAAGCGCATGGCCGAGGACCTGACCGACTACCTCGGCGACCACGGCGTGCGGGTGCGCTATCTGCATTCGGACATCGACACCGTCGAGCGGGTCGAGATCATCCGCGACCTGCGCCTCGGCGAGTTCGACGTGCTGGTCGGCATCAACCTGCTGCGCGAGGGGCTCGACATGCCCGAGGTCTCGCTGGTGGCGATCCTCGATGCCGACAAGGAGGGCTTCCTGCGCTCGGAAGGATCGCTGATCCAGACCATCGGCCGGGCCGCGCGCAACCTCCATGGCAAGGCGATCCTCTACGCCGACAGGGTCACCGGCTCGATGTGCCGCGCGATCGACGAGACCGAGCGGCGACGCGCCAAGCAGATCGCCCACAATCTCGCCCACGGGATCACGCCGCAGACGATCCGCAAGGCGGTCGCCGACATCCTGGAGGGGGCGTTGCCCGGTGCCCCGAGATCACCGCGCGCCTACGCCAAGGTGGCCGAGGAGGTCATCGAGTACGAGCGCCTGACGCCGCAGCAGATGGCGAAGAAGATCAAGGCCCTGGAGAAGGCCATGTACCGCCACGCCAAGGACCTGGAGTTCGAGCGGGCCGCCGCGATCCGCGATCAGATCAAGAGCCTCCAAGGGCGGGGGCTGGCCGCCTGAGTCTCGGCGATCGGGTCCACCCGAGCGGACCTTCGAAGAGGGCCATCCGGGCCATTGTTCAAGACGCCGAGGGAAGATGCGGTTTCCGCCTCGCTCCATTTCTTGGTCGTCTCGGCGGCCGAAGATGGCGCGGCATCCCGCCCCGCGCTGGCATCCTGAATCTTTCAAGGTGCCTTCAACAGTGATGGGGTTCTCACTTTCAATGCGTCTGGAACCGGACCAATATGTTTAAATTCGGTTCGTGGGAGGCGTGGGACTCACGACGATCGACCGGTATCCGGAGCCCCGGCATCGGTTCGGCCGCGGTCCTGGCCGACCCTCGGCGAGCACAGGTGGTTCCCCTGTTTCGCGCCGAGATCGATACAGGGTAGGAGCTATATTGAGCGAGGAATCTCAGCCATGACCCGAGCAGCCAACGGCGGCAAGACGCCGAACAGGCGCAGGCACTCGCGGTTGCCGATGGAGATTCCGGTCCGTCTCGTCGCGGAAGACATGGGCGGATCCTTGCTGGTCGAGAATCGGGACATCTCCTGGGGCGGCGTCCAGTTCATCGTGGCGCGGGGTGCCTTGACAAGGCCCAAGACGGTCACGCTGACCTTTCCCTGGGCCAAGGGCGATCAGTTCGTCGTGCGCGCCGACATCGTGCGCATCGAGCCGCTCGACGATGGTCGCGATCTGGTTGCGGCGCGCTTCGCGAGCCTATCGGCCGCCGATCAGCAGCGCCTGGAGAAGCTGCTGCGGATGCTCGACGGGGCGAACCGACTATCGGGCGGCGAGGGGGTTGAGTTGGTCCCGACCCTCGAAGTCCTCTTCAACGACCCGGCGGACATGTCCAGCAAGCTGAACGAGATCGCTGCCGGACGCCTCTCGCTCACGGTCTTCAAGGCCTATCAGGTTCATCAGAGCATCCGACTCGTGCTTGCCGGGATCGCCCGGCTCCCGGCCGTGCGGCTGCGTGCCAGGGTGGCCGGCGTAAGGCCCTTGGCCCCGGAGACGGCGCCCGATTGGGATGTGTACGAGGTCGAGCTCTCCTTCGAGCACCCGGCCGAAGAACTCCAACGGATCGTTGCATCGTTCATCGAGCGCCTCTCCCGGATCGAGTCGTCCTCGACGACCGACTGGTCCTTCTCCGCGGACCATTCGGTCGATCTCGGGTGAGATCTCACCGACAATAGCAGGAGTCCATACGATGCACAGTCACGAGAGCGATCGATACCGGCGGCGGGCGCCCAACGGGTTCTCGCTGTTGGAGGTCATGATCGCGGTCGCCGTGGTCGGCATTCTGGCCGCCGTGGCGCTGCCGAGTTATCAGGAGTACATCGTCCGCGGCAAGGTCGCCGAGGGCCTGTCGCTGGCGTCCGGGGCCAAGGTCGCGGTAGCCACCGCCTATCAGGACAGCCGGGGGTTGCCCGTCGACAATGCCGCCGCCGACCTGCCGAGGCCCGAGACGATCCGAGGCCAGTATGTCGGCTCGGTCGCGGTCGTGGACGGCGATATCCATGTGACCTTCAACGACGCCGTGTCGCAGCTCGCCGGCCGCAGCCTGATCCTCGCGGCCTCGGCCGACGGTGGCGCCATCGACTGGTGCTGCTACAGCCCTAACATCGCGCCGCGTTTCCTGCCGGCGAATTGTCGGGATAGTGCGGCTTGTGGTGTTGATGCGGCGGCCTCCGGCGATGGTGCGAGCTCGGGCAGTGGCGAATCTGACACAGGTGTCGGGACGGGCAGCGATTCCGGGACGGGCAGCGATTCCGGGACGGGCAGCGATTCCGGCACGGGCAGTGATTCCGGCACGGGCAATGATTCCGGCACGGGCAATGATTCCGGGACGGGCAGCGATTCCGGGACGGGCAGTGATTCCGGCACGGGCAGCGATTCCGGCACGGGCAGCGATTCCGGCACGGGCAGCGATTCCGGTACGGGTAGTGATTCCGGTACGGGCAGTGATTCCGGTACGGGCAGTGATTCCGGTACGGGTAGTGATTCCGGTACGGGTAGTGATTCCGACGCGGGTGCGGGCTCCGGCATTGGTGGATGCCCCGTCGGCTATACGCCAGCGGGCAGGAGCGGGAACTGCAAGCCGATCGATGAGGAGAACGCTGGAGAATGCCCGGATGGCTGGAAGCCAGTCGGTAAATCCGGCAATTGCAAGAGAAAGGGCTAGCAGGTTCGGCGTTTATGTCACCCGGGCTCGGAGCTAGGGTGGATCCGGACAGGACGTCTTGGTTGGACCATCGGTGACGGTAGCCTGGCTGCGTCTGGTGGTCGGTGTTCGAGTGCCGTTCTTCGCGGAAATCGGGCGCGGGGGTGGCGGTGGGGCCCGGTCGGTGCGCAATGCATACCCTCTGGGTTCCACCCGCCACCCTTGGCGCGGGTGATCCCCGGACGAATCAATCGATGATCTGCGCGACCACGGCCTCGACCTGGGCGAGCCGTTCGTGCGGTTCGGCCATGTCGCGGTAGAAGCGCAGCTTGTCGCCGCCGTCGAGCTTGAAGCTGTGCGGGTGGCGCTGGAGGAGGGCGACGAGGCGCGCGGGGTCGATGCGGGCCTCGGGGGCGAACAGGATGCGTCCGCTGCTCGGGCCGGCCTCGATCTTGCGGATGCCGAAGGGCTGGACGCGCAACTTCAGCGCCGTGATCCCGAACAGGTTCTTGGCCGGCTCGGGCAGCAGGCCGAAGCGGTCGATCATCTCGACCTGGAGCTCCTCGAGCTCGGCGCGGCTCGCGGCGCTCGCGATCCGCTTGTAGAGGACGAGGCGGGCGTGCACGTCGGGCAGGTAGTCGGCGGGCAGCAGCGCCGGTAGCTGGAGGTCGATCTCGGCGCCGTGGTCGAGCGGCCGGTCGAGCTCCGGCGTGCGCCCGGCCTTGAGCGCCTGCACGGCACGCTCGAGCAGATCCATGTAGAGCGAGAAGCCCACCTCGTGGATCTGACCGCTCTGCTCGTCGCCGAGCAACTCGCCGGCGCCGCGGATCTCCAGGTCGTGGGTCGCCAGCGTGAAGCCGGCGCCGAGGTCTTCGAGCGATTCGATCGCCTCGAGGCGCTTCTTCGCATCGTCCGTCATCGCCTGGGGCGGTGGCGTGATCAGGTAGGCGTAGGCGCGGTGGTGCGAGCGCCCGACCCGCCCGCGCAGCTGGTGTAGCTGGGCGAGGCCGAGCCTGTCGGCGCGGTTGATGACGATGGTGTTGGCGCTCGGCACGTCGATGCCGCTCTCGATGATGGTCGTGCAGACCAGCAGGTTGAAGCGCTGGTGATAGAAGTCGCGCATGACCCGCTCGAGCTCGCGCTCGCGCATCTGCCCGTGGGCGATCTCGATGCGCGCCTCGGGGACCAGTTCGGCGAGCTTGCGCGCCTGGGTCTCGATCGACTCGACCTCGTTGTGCAGGAAGTAGACCTGGCCGCCGCGCTTGAGCTCGCGCAGGCAGGCCTCGCGGACCAGGACCGCGTTCCAGGGCGCGACGAAGGTCTTGATCGGGTGACGCTCGACCGGCGGGGTGGCGATGATCGAGAGGTCGCGCAGCCCCGACATCGCCATGTTCAGCGTGCGTGGGATCGGCGTGGCGGTCAGCGTCAGGACGTCGACCTCGGCGCGCAGGGCCTTGAGCGCCTCCTTGTGGCGCACGCCGAAGCGGTGCTCCTCGTCGATGATCGCGAGCCCCAGGTCCTTGAACTGGACCGAGCCTTGCAGCAGCTTGTGGGTGCCGATGCAGATGTCGAGCGTGCCGTCGGCGAGGCCGTCGAGGATGCGTTTCTGCTCCTTCGCGGTGCGAAAGCGCGACAGGCTCTCGATGCGGATCGGCCAGTCGGCGAAGCGGTCGGAGAAGTTCTCGAAGTGCTGCTGGGCGAGCAGCGTCGTCGGCACCAGCACGGCGACCTGGCGGCCACCCTGGACGGCGACGAAGGCCGCGCGCATCGCCACCTCGGTCTTGCCGAAGCCGACGTCGCCGCAGACGACGCGGTCCATCGGTTTGCTGTCCGCCATGTCGGCGAGCACGGCCTCGATCGCCCGGGACTGATCCGGGGTCTCCTCGAACGGGAAGGCGGCAGCGAAGGCCGTGTACTCGGCCTCGCTGGTGGGGAAGGCGACGCCGACACGCGCGGCGCGGCGGGCGTAGATGTCGAGCAGCTCGGCGGCCACGTCGTGGGCCTTCTGGGCGGCGCGGCGGCGGATCTTCTCCCACTGGTCGCCGCCGAGGCGGTGCAGCGGCGCCTGCTCGGGCGAGGCGCCCGTGTAGCGCGAGATCAGGTGCAGCGACGAGACGGGTACGTAGAGCTTGTCGCCGCGGGCGTATTCGAGGGTCAGGAACTCGGTCGTCAGGCCGCCGACGGTCAGGGTCTGGAGCCCCAGGTAGCGGCCGACGCCGTGGTCCTCGTGGACGACCGGGGCGCCCTCGGTGAGCTCGGTGAGGTTGCGCACGACGGTCTCGTCGTCGCGCTCGCGGCTGCGCCGGCGGCGCTCCTGGCGTACCCGCTCGCCGTAGAGCTGGGTCTCGGTGACGACGGCGAGGTCCCGGTCGGTGAGCCAGAGACCCTGTTCGAGGGGCGCGACCGTGAGGCCGAGCGGCACCTCGCCGGCGACGAAGTCGGCCCAGCCGGCGACCGCCTGCGGCTTCAGGCCGAAACCGCGCAGCTGGTCGGCGAGCATCTCGCGCCGCCCCGTGCCCTCGGCGACCAACAGGACCCGGCGCCCGGCGGTGGCGACGAATGCCTGGAGGGCCTGGGCCGGATGGGCCGCGCGCGGCTGGATCGCGAGCGGCGGCAGCGTCCGGGTCGCGAAGGGATGGACGGCGCTATAGCCCTTGTCGCGCTCGGCGATCGCGAGCGCCCGGTAGCGTACGCCGTTCAGGCGGTTGAGCCGTGCGGCCAGTTCGTCGGCGCCGAGATAGAGCCGCGCCGGCGGCAGCGGTGGGCGCTCGATGTCGCCGCGGCGCTGCGCGTAGCGCTCGGCGACCTCGGCGAGAAAGCCCGCGGCGGCCTCGCGGCAGCCGTCGGCCTCGATCGTCAGGACCCCCTCGGGCAGGTAATCGAGCAGGCTCGCGGTCTCGTCGAAGAAGAGCGGCAGGTAGTATTCGATGCCGCCCGGCACCCGCGACTGCGAGACCTCGCGGTAGATCAGGCTACGCGTCGGGTCGCCCTCGACCGCGGCCCGGTAACGTTGGCGGAAGGCGCTGATCGCCTCGTCGGTCAGCGGCAACTCGCGGGCCGGCAGCAGGCGGATCTCGCGAACCTTCTCCAGCGTGCGCTGGCTGTCGGGGTCGAAGGTGCGCAGGCTCTCGACCTCGTCATCGAAGAGATCGATGCGGTAGGGCGTGTCGCTCCCCATCGGGAAGACATCGAACAGCGAGCCGCGCACCGCGAACTCGCCATGCGCGATGACCTGCGAGACGCACTGGTAGCCGGCCTGCTCGAGGCGTCGGCGGGTCGCCTCCAAGTCGAGCCGGTCACCGACGGCGAGCATCAGCGAATGGGCGTCGAGGTAGGTCTGCGGGGCGAGCCGTTGGAGCAGGGTGGCGATCGGCACCACGAGGACGCCGCGGCGCAGGCCCGGCAGGCGGTGCAGGGTCGCGAGCCGCTCGGAGACGAGTTCCGGCAGCGGCGAGAAGACATCGTAGGGCAGGGTCTCCCAGTCGGGAAAGGCGAGGACCGGGATCGCTGCCTCGGTAGGCGCCTCGCCGCGGGTGGCGGCACCGAGGAAGAAGGCGAGCTCGCCGCGCAGGCGCGCGGCGGCCTGGACGTCCTCGACCACGACCAACAACAGCCGATCGGCGCGCGCGGCCGCCGAGGCGATGGCCAGGGCCGGGCTGGCGCCATGGAGCCCTTCCCATTGGAGGCGGGCGCCGGGGCGCTCCGGCAGCGGTGGGGCGAGGGCAGTGTGCAACGTCGGGTCGTCGACGTCCGGGCGGGGGGAAGACATGCTATCGGGATGTGTTGGGCTGATCGAGGTCGGCAGCGGGGGGCCGAGACGGGGCATCGCCCGGCGTTGCCGCGGATTCTCGCACAGCCGTCGGCCGGGTGCAGCCGATTAGGTCCAATGCGCGGGCGTGCCGGGCGGTCGAGCCGCTGGTCGCCGAGGACGCTGTCGGGTTACGGCGCGCGCAATCCTTTGTTTTATCACGACCGCCGTGCCAGCGCGCCCAACCCTGCCTCCTCGCACGGCGCCGCGGCCCGTAGGTCGGGTTAGCCCCCCGCGGGGGCGTAACCCGACGGCCGACACCGTGGCGCCGCCGAGGCCCCTGTCGGGTTACGGCGCGCGCAATCCTTTGTTTTACCAGGACCGCCGTGCCAGCGCGCCTAACCCGACCTACGGGCCTTCGATTGCGTGCCCCGTCGATCGGAACGGCTCTGCGGTGCCGGTGACGCACGCCGGGCTAGTGACAAACGGGCGCGTGTCGCTATAATGACCGGCCTTGGCTGAGTGGCAGAGTGGTTATGCAGCGGCCTGCAAAGCCGTGTACCTCGGTTCGATTCCGGGCTCAGCCTCCAATATCGAACGACGAGAAAGGGCTGGTCATCCAGCCCTTTTTTCGTTGCCTCCCGTCCCGGCCTGGACCATGTCGCGAGCGGCGTTCATGCCCTGGGCTCCACCTGTCGCCACGGCAGCCGTCTTCCGCCTAGGCATTCGGATCCCGACGCCGTCTACGCGGCGTGGCGTAGGGCGGGAAAGCACAGCGCATCCCGCCATCCACCTCCGCCATCGACCATCGAGCATCGATCATCGGCCTCCGCCATCCGCCTGACGCGCCCGTCCCGTGCGGCTCGATGCGCTGGCGTTTTCCGCCTCACGCATGGTCGGCCCTGCGCTCCTTCTGGCACCACAGCGTCGGCGCGGCGAAACCCTGCCAGCCCCAGCGCAGCCAGTCGAGGAGGCGCCAGGCAAGCCACAGCGCCCAGGCGAGCATCAGCGCGCGGTAGACCCAGATCGGCGCCGAGAACACGGTGACGGGCTCGGTCTGCGCCCCCTGGCGGTCGAGGTACCAATTGAGCTGGGTCGCCGAGGAGCCGTTGCCGGCCACCTGCATCGCCGGGTCGCCGAGCAGCCCCTGTTGCACGGCTGCGATCAGCGCCGAGAGGGCGACGACGGTGAGCAGGACGAGGCCGATCTGGGCGAGATTGAACCAGCGACTCGGGGTCTCTTCGCCGAGCCGGCGGCGCAGGCCGAGCGCGAACAGCCACAGGGTGACGAGCGCCGCGACCCAGACCCCGGCCTGGCTGAGGCCGACGCCGAGCAGGAGCCAGCTCGCGAAGCCGAGCGGTGTGAGCGGCGAGCGGGCGAGGACGACGGCGGCGAGGGCCAGCACGATCAGGAGTCCCCAGAAGAGGACCGCCGGCCCGACCCCCGGGCCGGACGTCCACAAGAGCCAGCGGTCGCGGCCGAGCTGGACCTGGGTCTCCGCGTTGACGCCGGGGCTGCCCAGTTCGACGACCGCCGGGCGGTAGATCGCGGCGAGCGGCGTCGGCTCGCGCCAGGCGAGCGCGACCTGCTGGCTGCCCGGCACCAGCGGCAGGTCGAGGGTGCGGTCCTGCAGCGCGAGCGGGCGGGGGACGCCGTCGACGGTGAAGCCGGTGAGCTCGGCCCCGGCCGGCAGCCGGATCGCATGACGCCCGCCTTGGCTGCTGCGCAGTGCGAGTTCGAGGGTCGCCTCGCTCGCGCGTCGCCCGGGCGTGAGCCGATAGAGGCTGCGATCCAGGGTCAGGGTCGGCCCGACCACGCCGACCGGACGCGACAGCGCGAGGACCAGCCGTTCGCCCGGCCAGGGCCGCCAGGTCGGCAGCCAGCGCTCGGCGGCGTCCAGGTTCTGCACCGGCGGCACGCCGCTCGCTTCCAGGTGCCAAACGGGGCTGACCTCCAGGCGCCAGACCTCGGTCAGGCGTGGGTCGTCGGCGGCGACGAGGGTCAGCCGATCGACCGGCGTCAGCGTCGCGGACCAGGTCAGCCGCTGGCGACCCGGCGGTAGCGAGGCGAGCAGGTGGCCCTCATCGACCTGGAGGCCAGCCGTCGTGACGGCCTCGCCTGCGATCAGCGGCACGCGCAAGGCGACGGCCGGGTCCGGCGGCGACAGGCGCGCGATCTCGGTCTCGACGGTCCAGTCGAGGCCGAGCCGCAACGTGCGGGTGACGCGCAGGAGCGGCGGGGTGGTCCGCGCCCCGTCAGGAGGCTGATCGGCCTCGGGAGACTCCGCGGCGGCCGCCTGCACGTTGACGAGCCGCAGCTGTTCGCCGGGGCGTCCGGCGCTGTCGATGCCCTCGAGCTGCCAGGGTTCGGCGAGCCGGGCCGTGACGAGGCGCGGACGCAGCGGCAGCGGGATATCGATCGGGCCGGTCGGCGGCAGCGGGCCGGACAGGGCCAGCCGATGGCGCCCGGCCGGCACCGGCGCGAGGAGGCCGCCGTCGCTGCCGCGTCGCAGGCCGGTCAGCGGCGCACCGTCGAGCAGGCTGTCGCGCGGCGCCCAGCCCCCGGTCGGGGTCGGCAGCGGGAGCGCCACGGCCTCGGCGGCATCGATCTCGAGGAACAGGTGCAGGTGTCCGGGCGAGGCTTGGACACCGAGTTGCGCGATCTCGGCGCAGCGCGGCAGGCAGTCCGGCGGCTCGAGGAGACGGCGCTTGAGCTCATCGAGTAGCGCCGGCGGTGGGAAGGCGGCTGGCGCCTGCGTCGCTGCCGTGGGCGAGGGGTCGGCGCGCAGGTCGCCGCCGGGTGCGAGCGCGAGTGCGCCGGCGAGGAACAGGCCGGCGAGCCCGAGTGGGGCGGCTGCCCGGACGGCGGCGGTCGGCAGCCGCAGGCGGTCGGCGAGCCGCAGGCCGAGCGTCAGCACGAGCAGGACCTGGAGCACCGCCAACAGCAGGGCCGCCGCGGGTGGCAGGAGCCACAGCCGCAGCGTCTGCCCGGGCGCGACCGGTCCGCTCCAGCCGAGCGTGAAGGCCCGCCAGGTCCAGTCCGGCACGCCGGCGCCGGTCTGGATCAGGGCGCCGGGCGCGAGCGTCGGCAGGGGTTTGGGCGCGGATGGGGCGAGGCTCGGGGCGGGGATGGACTTGCGCATGGCCTGCCTGGCCTCGTCCAGCGCGACCTCGCTCTCGGGCATGGTGTCGTAGAACTGGAAGTTGGGTCGCATGCGCGTCCCCGCATCCGTTCTGAGCAGGGCGGTACGGTCTGGGCGATCGAGCTGCGGGAACAGGCCGTCGCGCAACTCGGTGACGAGGAACGGCAGCGCGATCAGGGCCAGCGCCAGCAGGGCGCCGCGGTAGTAGAGCCCGAGCAGGGCGCGCAGCGTCCCGAAGGTCTTGCCGCTGGGGGCGTTTGGCAGCAGCCGCAGCAGCGCCACACCGGCGAGGACGTGCAGCCAGACCCAGCGTGGCGCCCCGGGCTCCTGCCAGACGAGGGTGAGGGTCGCGAGCGCGAGTAGCCCCCAGGGCCAACCCCAGAGTCGGCCGGTGGCGAGCGCGATGATCAGGACGAGGAAGATGTCGAGCAACGACCAGCGGGCGAGCCAACTGTCGGGCAGGTTGTCGACGCCGGCGACGGCGAGCAGGTCCCAACCGGGCGGCAGGTGCAGGCGGGTCTCGACCGCCTCGAGCGGGAGCGACCAGCCCGAGGCGGGTAGGGTGACCCCGAGGGCGACCGGCCCGCTCGCGATGCGCGCATCGGCGACGAGGTCGAGGTGCCCCTGGCGGACCTCGACGCCCTCGCGCGCCGGGCCCTCGGCGCCTGGCAGGTGGGTGATCACGCGCGGTTCGCCATCGATCTCGACCTGGCCGAGGGCGAGCGCGGGCTCGGCCTCTAGTCGCCAGCGTTCCTCCAGCCGGCCGCTCAGGCGGTCGCGGACGCTGAAGGCGGCGCCACCGTAGTCGAGGCGCAGTTCCCGTTGGAGCCGGATCCGGTCGGCGCCCGAGGCGCCCCGCCGCAGCGGCGTCAGGGTCAGGGTCTGACCCGGGCGCAGCAGGTAGGCGGGCAGGCGTTGCCAGTCGTCCGGCAGGCGGGTCAGGCGCGGATCGACGAGTTCGGCGCCGCCGATCTCGACCTGGCGGAGGTCCGGCTGGGCGGCGAAGGCCCAGACCTCCTCGGCCGGCCAGGGCCCGGCCCGATCGGTCAGGGTCAGGGCCTCGATCGGGCCCGGATGGTGGCTATCGAGCGTCACGACCCAGCGGCCTGGGCGCAGCTGCACCTGGAGGAACCAACCGTCTGCGTCGCCCTCGTCCGGTGCCTCGACCAGCCGAGCCGGCAGCGGGCTCTCCAGGCGCAGCGGGATGCCGCCTGGGAGCGGTACGGGTCCTAGGGTCAGCTCGCGGGGCTGGCCGGAGACGTCGAGCGCGAGCCGGGTGCGCACCTGCAACGGGACGCCGTCGTCGATGCGCCGCATCACCTCCAGGGCCAGCGTGTCGGGTTCGGCGACGGCCGCCGGTCGCGGGCGCTGGCCGAGCCAGAGCTGGCCCTGGGCGTCGAGCCTGGGAAGGGGGATCGTCTCGTCGTCGAGCCGCAGCGCCAGCAGGCCCGTCTCCGGCGGCACCGCCAGCACCTGGGGGCGGCGCTCCCAGAGGAATCGTCCGCTGAGCCGATGCGCCCCAGCGGCGAGCCGGACCGCAGGTCGCCCGGCCTGTTCGACGACTGGCGTCGGTATCTCGTCGACGACGACCTGCTGCGGCCAGGCGCCCTCCCCGCCGGGCAGTGGCACCCAACCCTCGGCCGCGAGCTCCCAACCCTGTTCGAAGCGTCCACCGTCGCGATCGAGCTCCAACGCCAAGCGGCCGGGCCAGGCGCAGATCCGGCCGCTGTCGCGCCCGGTACCGAGCGGGCAGCCCCGCTCGTCGTCGCCCTCGAGGACCCAGTCGACCCAAGGGGCGAGGGACTCGGGGACCGAGACCGCCGCGGGCTCCGCGCCGCCGATGGCCGGCAGGGCGAGGGACAGGACGCCGATCAAGGCGGCCACGGGGAGGCATCGAATCAATGGGAACATGGTGCTCCGCCGGCTGGGTTCGTCTCGGTCTCTAAGCCTAGCGCAACGGCGCGGCTTGCGGCCCGCGACCTTGCCCCGCGGCGTTGCGCACCGCACCATCGACGTTGCGCCTCGATGGGCAAGGACGACAAGAAACTACGAAAAACACGAAAGTCGCGAAAAAACAGCCGGTGCTCCTGTGTCTATTCGGCCGTTTCGCGTGTTTAGCGTGTTTCGTAGTTCCAAGAATATGTATCGGTCGTTCTTCAATCGTCACCGAGTGGTTGGAGGAGTGCAATGTGCGGCCGTTTTTCCCTCGGGGTTTCGCCTGAGGACCTGTGGGACTTTTTCGGTCTCGACCAGGCGCCGGACTCTGTTCCGCGCTACAACGTCGCGCCCTCGACGTCGGCGATCGCGATCCGCGAGATCGCCGGTGTGCGCCGCGCCGACCCGCTGCGCTGGGGGCTGATCCCGCACTGGGCGAAGGACGCGCGGGTCGGCTACTCGACGATCAATGCGCGGGCCGAGACCGTGGCGATCAAGCCTGCGTTCCGCGACGCCTTCCGCCGGCGGCGTTGCCTGATCCCCGCCGACGGCTTCTACGAGTGGCAGCCCAGGCCGGGCAGCAAGGTCAAGCAGCCCTATTTCATCTCGCGGACCGACGGCGCCCCGCTCGCGATGGCCGGCCTTTGGGAACGCTGGCGGGGTCCGGTCGGCGAGGTCGTCGAGTCCTGCGCCGTCATCGTCACCGCGGCGAATCGGCTGCTCCGCCCGATCCACGATCGGATGCCGGTGCTGTTGGATCCGGAGCACTTCGCTGCCTGGCTCGATCCGGCCAACGACGACACCCAGGCCCTGCTCGCGCTGCTGCGCCCCTATTCGTCCGAGCCCCTGCGGGTCGTGCCGGTGAGCCGGCGTGTCAACGACCCGCGTCACGACGATGCCGCGCTGCGCGTGCCGTTGGAGGCGCCGGAATCCGCCTGAGGTCATCCGCGCTCGGCCTTCTTCATGCCGCAAGCGGCCGAAGTGGCGCGGGCGCCGGCCCCGGCGCCGGTGGTTGGCATGGCCGGCTCATGCCGCTTGCAGGTGAATGGAGGCAGCTGCTAGGCTCCTGCGCTGTTCGGCCGGAGCCGCTCTCGGCCTTTGGACGATGACCGCCCAGCGGCCGTTCGGCGCCAGGCCGTTCGTGGACATGGGGCGGTTTCGTTGGCCTTCGTCGTTGTGGTCTGCTCCACCGTCGGCCGGCCCGCCGTTCTCTCGATCGGTGGGCTGCCCATCGCCTGCCGGACCAACGCCAAGTGGTCCCGCCTCCGACACCCGCCCGGGTGGCGAAACTGGTATACGCAAGGGACTTAAAATCCCTCGACTTCGGTCATGCGGGTTCGATCCCCGCCCCGGGCACCATCCCGATCCCGCCGCCGTTCGATCCTCGCTGTGGGACACTCACGGGACAGGCACCCGATCCGGGGCGGAACGCTACGGTTGCGTTGCGTCGCTGCCCGGCGCGAGACCCTGATGGCCGGATGGCGTCCATACGCGGCGGCGCGACGATGTGGTACAGGTTTTGCTTATTCATTCGCCCGACGGGCTACGCTCGACGTGCAAGGCAGTGATCCGATTGGATCGGCATCGAGGGCGTTAAGCTGTTTCGATGCCGTGCCCGTCTGCGACTGCGTCGGTTCGCAGCCCTTTGTCGTTTCTCCGACACTGTGACGACGTCGAGAACCTCGAAAGCCGTCCGGATGGCGAGCCCTTCGCCTCTCCGGATGGGTGTGCATCCAGGGTGAGACCAGTGCCGCGTTCCGCCGTAAAGATCGACCGCTACGTCAGTTTCGAGGGCCATGCGTGCGATGACTGCGCGCGACGGATCGTCGCCGCGATCCATGATTGTCTGGCCCGCCTCGGCGATGCCTCGCCGTGGCATGCCTATTTCCGAACCCGGCTGGCCGAGGTCGAGCGCCGCGGCCAGGACGAGCTCTACTTCGTCGGCAGCCAGGTCAACACGCTGCGCGAACTCTTCGACGAGGCGGGGGCCGACGACGCGGCGGCGCTGCTGGAGCGCGTCGAGCTGGAGTGTTGCTGACGGGCGATGTGCGCCCGTTCGACCTGATGGGCCGATGCCGCGCGGAAATCGGCCCGCTCGCCCCGGCGGCGCGCTACTGCGCTCGGCATTTCCGATAGTCGTCGATCCGTCCGGCGAGGACCGCCCGCAGGTTGTCGAACTCGATCGCAAGGCCCGTACCCTCGGTGTCGAGCGCATCGTCCATGTAGCGCCAGGCCGCCTCGGAGAGGGACCAGCCGAGCGGTGGTTCGACCATCGCCCGGCGGATCTTGGCCCGCTCCTCGGCGCTCTCGGCCTGGGCCAGGTCGATCTGGGCCGCGCTCGCGAGCGAGATCTCGATGACGGCCCCACCGTAGGCCTCCTCGACGAGCTTGGCCGCTTCGACCTCGGTCCGCCGTTCGCTCGCGGTGCGGGCGTTGAGCAGCGCCAGCACCGGCGAGAGTACCTCGCTCAGGAAGTCATCGGCCGGCGGGCCGATCGCCGCCTCCTTCAGCGCGGCCAGATCCGGGCTGTGCCGTCCCTGGCAGATCGGCGTGCCCTGCGGGCTGTTGCTGATGAGGACGAGGATCGGGAAGACCCGCGAGTCGCCGATCTGGTCGAGCAGTTCGAGGGCGGTCGTGGCGCCCGAATTGTCGAAGTAGCCGCCATCGACGACGCGGATCTTCTGGTCCTTCTCGCGTTCGCTGACCTTCAGGCTCCCGGCCGGGCTGACGTAGGTGAAGCGGGCGCTGGCACCGGCCGCGGCCGAGAGGAGCGCGTCGCGGGTCGAATACCCGTCGCCGAGCAGGTCGAGGGCGTCGGAGAAGCCGGCCAGGTCGATGTTGGAGAGGATCCCGCGGTACCCGGAGCCAACGACCGTCGTGTTGAGCAGCAGGCTCGGCAGGCGGGTCTCGAAGCCGTCGCCGTAGAGGGCCGTCATCGGTCGGCCGAGGGCGCTGTCGCCGTTGGCGAGGGCCTGCTGGAAGCTCAGTTCGAGGAAGCGCTGACGATCGGCGAGCGGCACGGGGTAGGGGATGAAGCGCTGCATCAGGTCCGGAAACAGCATGCCGGCGACGACGGGCGACAGGAAATCCTCGCGCAGTGCCTGCTGCACCGTCACGCGGGTTGGGATGTCCTCCGTGGATCCGGCCCCCTGGGCGAGTTGGGCGCGCTTGACCGCGGCGTAGACGGCGGCCCCGACGCTGCCGCCCGAGACCCCGCTGATCGCGAACAGGTTGGCGCTGAAGCCCGGGATCGACTCCATGACCGCCAGGCTCGAGGCTGTCCAATAAGCGGCGCGGATGCCGCCGCCGGCGGTCGCGACCAGGACCAACGGCGGGCGCCCGTCGATCTCGATCGGGGCTGGATTGGCCCGCCGCCAGTCGGCGTAGTGCGCGGCCGGGGGCGTGCGCGTGAGCGGTGGGGCGTCGGGCTCAGTGCGGACCCAGTGGTTGTCGTTGAAGAAGCCGCTGACCACCGCGATCATCAGCACCAGCGCGGTGCCGGCCGGCTGGCCGCGAGCGAGGAAGGCATAGGTCAGGATGAGCCCGCCGAACAGGGCGATGCCGGCGAGGCCGAGCAGGACGACCGCCGGGGCACCGAGGGCTTGGGGCAGTGCGACCGGCCAGACCACGAACGCGACCAGCAGCAGCGCGGCGGCGGCGAACGCCGAGACGATGATGGTCCAGTCGAGCGGGCTCAGGCCGCGCTCGTTCGCGACCTCCAGGCCGAGCCGCGCGCGGTCCGGCGCGACGAAGAGCCGGCGGCGGGCGATGAAGAACCACATCAGCCCGGCGGCCAGCGCGAGGAACACGATCCCCAAGACCCTGGCGGCCAGCACCTGATCTGTGTCGACCCGCAGGAAGCCGACGCCGATCGATAGCGGGGCCACGAAGCCGAACAGCCTTGGCAGCCAGCGGCGACCGAAGGCCGAGGTGCGCCGGTTGAATCGGCGGCCCGGGAACTCACGGTCGAGCAGTCGGCGAGCCGTGTACCAGAGGGTCAGGCCGAGCAGCAGCGCCCCGGCGAGGAAGGCCAGGTTCCAGCCCGAGAGGCCGCGCTCGGCCGACAGGCGCAGCAGGTCCTGGCCCTGACCGTTGGCGAGGAACAGATAGGCGACGGCGATGGACGCGACGGTCGCGTAGGCGCACAGCCAGAGGACACGGACCACCGAGTTCCAGAACAGGCTCCAGAGGCGCAACAGGGGGCGGTCGGGCGCCGGCTCGATCGGCATTTGAGTCGGCGGGGCGGGCTTGGACATGGCGAATCCCCAGGGACCGGTTCAGGAAGAGAGTATCAGGTTGGCCGCCGACAACGGCCCGAGGGTCGACCCTTCTGCGAGAGCGTCGATGACGAGCGAGTCACGGACCCTACTCGGAAATATAGCACCCGCGACGAGCCTTGATCCGTCGAGGCGACAGGACGCCCGGCCTGGGACCTATGTCGTCGTGCTCGAGCCGCGCGGTCGCGGTGTCGTCCCGATCGGTCGCCTCGGCGAGTTGACGCTTGTCGCCGGGACCTACCTCTATGTCGGCAGCGCCCTCGGCCCGGGTGGCGTCGCGGCGCGCTGCCGCCATCACGAGCGGCTTGCCGCGCGGCCGCATTGGCACCTCGACTACCTGCGCCCGTACTGCCGGATCCTGGGTTGCTGGGTCGCCCACGGGCGCGAGCGCCGCGAGCACGTCTGGGCCAGGGCGCTCGGTGCCCTGCCCGAGGCAGGCTGGCCGCGTGCCGGCTTCGGGGCCAGCGATTGCGACTGCCCAGCGCACCTGATCTGGCACCCCGAGCCGCCGAGCACGACCCTCTTCGAGGCGACGCTCGGGGAGGGTGCCTGGTCTCGGAAGCCCCCGTAGGGCGGGCAAGCGCAGCGCATCCCGCCGTTCCAGCGCAACGCATCCCGCCGTCTGCGACCGAGAGCGTAGGTGCGGCCTCAGCCGCATCGCAATCCGCCCCCGCAGACGGTGAGGGTCGTCGTGGCCCGCGTGCGGCTGACGCCGCACCTACAGCGAGTCAACCGACAGCCGCGCAAACCTGGTGGGTCATTTTCCGGGCGTTGCCTCAGTCCACCGGCAAGGCGAGCGGCTGGCGCTTCTTCGGGTTGGCGCGGAAGAAGGCGGCCGTGTGGCCGATGCGGTCGATCAGGGCGCCGGCGGTGCGCTCGGCGATCTCGGCGGCCAGGGCGTCGCGTTCGTCGCGGTCGCCGGCGGCGATCTTGACCTTGATCAACTCGTGGTGTTCGAGGGCGAGGCCGATCTCGTTCAGCACCGCGTCGCTCAAGCCGTGCTGGCCGACGATGACGACGGGCTTGAGGTGGTGGACCTGGCGCTTCAGCCAGCGGCGCTGGCGTTCGGTGATGGGCTTGGATGGAGACATGGATTCGGTCGGGTCGTGGCGGAAGTGGCAGTGGAGTCGAGTGGCCAGCGGCGGCGCGCTCGGCGGCCGGGGCACGGTCCGCGGTCGCCATCGGATCGCCCATGCGAGATAGGCGAACCGAGGTGCCAGCGATCCCGTGTCGCCCGGGACCGGCATCGCGGAAGGCCAGCCGACGAGGCGTGGCGCGCCGGCCGTGTGATGCCCAGGCGGTCGCGGGTCGGGCTTGCCGTTGCACAGGCCGCGCTGCGGACAGTTTACCCGACTTGCCCTCGCGTCGTGCGTGGACCCCGTCGCTCGACGATGGCCCTGGGGGCTCGCGCTTGCGTTATCCCAATCCGCAGGGCCCCGAGCTTTGTGGCGAGATCCCGTTCGCCGTCGAATTCTCTGGCCGAGATCGAAGGCGCGATCCGGTTCTACCCGTTGTGCAGCGGGCCAAGAGGCAGGGAAAGGAACAGCTGGTGTGGGAATCGACCTGGACCCAGCATGAGGACGCCAAGGGACCGCTGGGATTCTTGACCCCCGAGCTAACGTGACCGGCCTTGCTCGACCTTCCACCGTCTGGTTTTGCGCCGGTCTTTATCCGTGCCGTCTTGTGGGTAGCAAGTCGGCAATGGCGATTGCGCATCTCGGGGCGGCCAGCGGAGCAATCCGTTCGCCGGCTCGGAGCATCTGGACATCTTGGTAGGCGTCGCCGATAGGCGCTCGCCGGACCTCCACGACAAGGTCGCGCAGATTGACGATCCAGTAATCGGCAATGGCGTTGCGTGCATAGGCGCGAGCCTTGCGATTGCGGTCGAAATCAAGGCTGCTGTCTGCCACCTCGACGATCAGCAGGGCATCGGACGGATGACGCTCTGCATAGTCGCGGGGGCTTCCCGGCACAACGGCGATGTCGGGCTCCGGTTCCGAGGTGTCGTCGAGGGCCAAAGGCTTTTGGCTGCGGATGTAGGCGCCGTCTGAGACGCATTCGCGTAAAGCGGCCTCTGTCAAGTCCGCCGCGCACGCGTGCAGACTCTTCTGCAGGCTCATGTCGATGATGTATCCGTCGAGAAGTTCCAGGCGCACGTCGGAACCGAACCCCCCGACATCGACGATGTGTTCGTACTCGGCCCTTGACCAGCAGTGGGTTTGGTGGGGTACGGTTTTTTGGGTAGCGTCGGCCATTGGCTTGGCTCCAGCCGGCTGTATCTGGCGTCGACTGGTAGCTGAAGAGTTCGCGGTCATGCTGTGGTCGGATACTAAGTGACGATTCAAGAACAACCGGCGCATCTTCATTTTGAACTACCAAACACGCGAAACATGCGAAACACGCGAAAAGTAGAATATACGCGGGGGAATCTGCCATTTTTTCGCGACTTTTGCGCGTTTCGTTGTTTCTTGTCTTCCGCGTGCTTGTATCGGTTGTTTCCGCGCCGTTCCTGAGGATGGTCAATCCAGCAGAGCCTGGGGTTCAGCGCGAATCATCGGAAAATAGGGCCGACTGGACGCGCGATCGAGACGGAAGCCATGACCCGGCGAAAGGGTGGGGTGAGGTACGAATCCCAGCATCGGGCGGTTGGCAAGGCCCCGAAATCGCTCGCCCGCGCAGGCTGGGCCAGTCTACGATCCGTAACGGCGTTCGTCGGGCGGAACGCGAAGCGGTTCCGCCATGACGCGGCCGGGGGGTCGTCCGTGAGGCGCTCGGGCGCCGGATCCTGGATCGCCCTGGCGGGCCGCGACCCTCCAATCCTCGGGCGCCGCTCAGCGTTGCGCCTCGATGGCCTCGAGGACGCCGTCCCAGAGGCGCAGTCGGGCGCAGATGGCCTCCTCGGCCGCGGTCGCGGCCTCCGCGATCCGCTCGGCGTCATCGTCGCAGAGGGCCGCGAGCAGGCGCAGCGACAGCGGGCCGTGGAAGTCCTCGTCGAGGTGGATGTGGCGCTCCAGATACTGATGGAAACGCGGTGCCCGCGTCGCGTCGACGGCCGTCGCGGCGAGGAGGCGGCGGAAGATGTCCGGGATCGCCTGTTCGCGACCGAAGGCGAGCGCGGCGGCGGCCATGTGCGGTTTGCCGGCACGGATGAAGCCGAAGGTCGTCTCGCAGAAACAGCGCGCCGGTAGCGGTACCAGGGCGCCGTAGAGGGCGGCGTCGACGCCCTGTTCGGCGACGCGCTCGAGGAAGCGGCGCGGGCGCTCGGCGTCGGCGCCGATCTCGGTCATCGCCGCGAGGTAGCCCTCGAAGTGGCTCGTGTAGTGGATCGTCCCCTCGGCATCCGGGATCGCGTCCGACTCCTCTTCGAGTACCAACTGATTGATGAAGTGGCGCACCGCTGGATCGCCGCTCGGCAGCCAGGGGACTCGGGTCGGCGCGACCTCGTCTTGCAGGTACTTGATCAGGGACATGAAGTCCCAGACCGAGTAGACGTGGTGGGCCATGAAGATCCGCAGGTCGGCGAGGTCGCGCAAGGCGGCGTAGAGGGGGTGTTGGTCGAGCTCTTCCCGGAGGGGGCGCAGCGGTTCGAAGTCGAAGTCGGGCATGGCGATGCAGTCCTGTGGCCCGCGCCCAGGCCGGCGCTGAGCGCCGATGATAGCATGCGCCCCCGCAGCGAACGACCGGGCGATGAGGCCGGCGAGGCGGGGCCTTTCGGAACAGCGGGAGAAGGCAGCCGAGGCGTATCGGCCGACTCCGCAGGCGTCGCCTGCCCAGGAGACGACGGTCCGGGCCTGGGCGACGCCCAACTCGCTCGCCCTGGGAGGCGTCGCAGGGCTGATCCGTTCTGTGGCCTTTTTCGTTCAGAGTGAAGGGTTGGCGGTCGATCCTCGACTGGGTTGGTGCTCAGGCGAATGCTCGCCTCTCGCGGCGGTCGAGACGGCGGCCGCGGAGGCCCATCCCGCACGGCCGTGCCAATGACCGCGCGGCACACGCGGTCCGGTTAGCCCCGCGCGCCCAACCCCGCCCCCTCGCACGGCGCCGCGGCCCGTAGGTCGGGTTACGCCCCCGCGGGGGCGTAACCCGACGGCCGACACCGTGGCGCTCTCCGAGGCCCCTGTCGGGTTACGGCGCGCGCAATCCTTTGTTTTACAAGGACCTCTGTGCCGGCGCGCCTAACCCGACCTACGGGCCGTGCCATCGGCACAGGCGACGCCGGCGGATCAGAACGGATCCGCCCTGGGAGGCGTCGCGGTAAATCTTTGACAGCCCCTCGCGCCTCCGTATAATTCCCGGTTTGCCCCTGTCCCGGGGTGATCTCCTTGCCTCACCGCGCCCTTGCGGGAGGCTGTCCAATCCGAAAGGAGCGTCCATGCGACATTATGAAGTGGTCTTTCTGGTTCATCCGAGCCAGAGCGAACAGGTGCCGGCGATGGTCGAGCGCTACCGTGCCAATCTGGAGCGGCGCGGCGGCAAGGTCCATCGCCTCGAGGATTGGGGCCGGCGTCAGCTGGCCTATCCGATCAACAAGATCCACAAGGCGCACTACGTGCTCCTCAACATCGAGTGCGACCAGGAGGCCCTCGACGAGCTTGAGAATGCCTTCCGTTTCAACGATGCGGTGCTGCGCAACCTCATCATCAAGCGTGATTCGGCCGTGACCGACCCCTCGCCGCTCGTCAAGAGCGCCGAGGATCGCGAGTCGCCCGAGCAGCCCTCGCGCGACAAGCCCAACGACGAATAAGGCCGAACCCGGCTCAGGAGATTGCCATGTCCCGTTTCTTCCGTCGCAAGCGTTATTGCCGTTTCACCGCCGAGGGCATCGAGGAGATCGATTACAAGGATCTCAACCTGCTGAAGGCCTACGTCAGCGAGTCGGGCAAGATCGTGCCGAGCCGTATCACGGGGACCTCGGCCCGCTATCAGCGTCAGTTGGCGATGGCCGTCAAGCGCGCACGCTTTCTCGCGCTGCTGCCCTATACCGACGGGCATTGATCGGCGCGCCCGCGCGCTGGCCGCTCGACGGCACGGCCCACGTCTCCTCGCGAGGCGAGGTTCGCTGCGCCCGGCCGGCCCGCTCGTCGCATCCGCCTAGCGCGTGATGAAAGCCCTCGCCCATTTCGCAATGCGCGGCCGCTCGCAGGCCGCTCTGGTGGCGTCCACCGGGGCGGTCTTGTCGGTGTTGCCGATCATCGGCCTGTTCGCGGCCCTCGCGAGCGCGGCCGTCGTCGCCCTGGCGACCCTGCGTCAGGGGGCCGGCGAGGGGGCGCTCTTGACCGTCTTCGCCGGTCTCGGCGGCGGCCTGCTGGCCTGGCTGGCCCTCGGCAGCCCGCTGCCGGCGCTCGGCTTCTGGCTCGCCTACTGGCTACCGGTCTGGGCGCTCGCGGTGGTGCTCGGCTGGTCGCGGTCGTTGTCGCTCGCGGTCCAGGCGGCGGCGCTGATCGCGCTCGTCGCGCTGGCCCTCGTCTATCTGCTGACCGGCGGGTCGGGCGAGGTCTGGATGGCGATGCTCGAGCCGCTGACCCAGGCGCTGATCGAGGCGCGCGTCATCGACGCGGCCGAGAGCCCGCAGCTGATCGCGCAGATCGCCGGCTGGATGCCCGGACTGCTCACGGCCTCCGTCTATCTGATGGTCCTGATCTCGCTGCTGCTGGGGCGTTGGTGGCAATCGCTGCTGTACGGACCGGGCGGCTTCGGGGCCGAGTACCGCGCGCTGCGGATCCATCCGGTGCTGGGCTTGGTGACGATCGCGCTGCACTTGGTCGTCGTCTTCACGAACGCCAACTGGGCGGTCGCCGCGCTCGTGATCGTCGGCGTGCTGCTCGTGCTCCAGGGGCTCGCGGTGCTCCATGCCCTGAGCGTCGCGCGCAACGCGCGCCCGGGTTGGCTGGTGGGGCTCTATGTCCTGTTCGTGCTGGGCTTCCCGCTCCCGCAGTTGGTCATCGCCGGGATCGGGCTGGCCGACCTCTGGGCGGATTGGCGGCGGCGGCTCGAACGGCGCAAGCAGGATCGGTCGTGACGGCGCGCGGAAATCTGAATTCTGGCTTACGAGGAATAATCAAGTGGAAGTCATCCTGTTGAAGAAGGTCTCTGGCCTCGGGGCGCTGGGGGACAAGGTGTCCGTGCGGCCGGGATACGGCCGCAACTATCTGATACCGCAGGGGTTTGCGGTGCCTGCCACGGCCTCGAACCTGCAAGCGTTCGAGGAGCGTCGCGCCGAGTTGGAGCGCGAGGCAGCCGCCACGCTGGCCGCCGCCGAGGCGCGCCGCGAGCGGTTCGCGGGGCTGACCGTGACGATCGCGCGCCGGGCCGGCGACGAGGGTCGGCTGTTCGGGTCGGTCGGTGCCGTCGATATCGTCGAGGCGGTTGCTGCCCACGAGATCGAACTCGGCAAGCACGAGGTGCGGTTGCCCGCCGGTCCGCTGCGCGCGGCCGGCGAGCACGAGGTGACGCTGCACCTGCACGCCGACGTCGACGCGACCATCACCGTCGAGATCGTCGCCGAGTCCTGAACCTGCGTGTTGCGACGGGCCGGCCGCTCTGGAGCGGCCGGCCCGTCGGCCATCCCAATTCTCTGCGAATGCCGGCCGGGACGGGGCTTCGCTCCCCATTGCCGTCGTTGGTGCCCGGTAGGACAATCCGATCGTTCCCGCTCGGCCGCCCGACGCCCCGCTTGACCGGTGCCGAGGCCGAGATCCCTGCGGTCCGCCGACGGCGCGTGCCCGCGGACCCTCTCCGATCCCGAATCGACGGCCCCTGTTGAGCATGAGCGACACGAATCCGTTTCCGTCGCAGGTCGGTGTCCCCGATGGCCGGGGCGGCCATCTGCGGCTGCCTCCGCACAATGTCCAGGCCGAGCAATCGCTGCTCGGTGGTCTGATGCTCGACAACGCGACCTGGGAGCGGGTCGCCGATGCGGTCCAGGAGCACGACTTCTACCGCCGCGAGCACCGGCTGATCTTCCGCGCCATCGCCCGGCTCGCCGAGGGTGATCAGCCGTTCGACGTGGTCACGCTGGCCGAGACCCTCGAGCGCAACGGCGCGCTCGAGGACGCCGGCGGCCTGCCGTACCTCGGCAACCTGGTCCAGGACACCCCGAGCGCCGCGAACATCAAGGCCTACGCCAAGATCGTGCGCGAGCACGCGGTGCTGCGGCGGATGATCTCGGCCGGCACCGATATCGCCGACAGCGCCTACAATCCGCAGGGGCGCGAGGTCGTGGACCTCCTCGACGAGGCCGAGCGGCGGGTCTTCGAGATCGCCGAGCAGCAGGCCCGCGGGGGTGGCGGCTTCCAGCCGATCAAGGACCTGCTGCGCCAGGCCGTCGAGCGGGTCGATAAGCTCTTCCAGAGCGATGATCCGATCACCGGCCTGCCGACCGGCTTCCAGGACTTCGACATGATGACCTCGGGCCTCCAGCCCGCGGACCTGATCATCGTCGCCGGGCGCCCGTCGATGGGCAAGACCTCGTTCGCGATGAACATCGCCGAGCATGCGGCGATCAAGACGCGCCGCCCGGTCGCGGTCTTCAGTATGGAGATGCCGGGCGATGCGCTCGCGATGCGCATGATGTCCTCGCTCGGGCGCATCGATCAGCACCGGGTGCGCACCGGCAAGCTCGGCGACGAGGAGTGGCCGCGCCTGACGTCGGCCGTGCACATCCTCGCCGAGGTGCCCCTCTTCATCGACGACACCCCGGCCCTGACGCCGACCGAGGTGCGCGCCCGGGCGCGGCGCCTCAAACGCGAGCACGACGACCTGGCGCTGATCGTGCTCGACTACATCCAGCTGATGCAGGCCCCGAGCGTCGGGGAGAACCGCGCCACCGAGATCTCGGCGATCTCCCGCTCGCTCAAGGCCCTGGCCAAGGAGCTCGATGTGCCGGTCATCGCCCTCTCGCAGCTCAACCGCAGCCTGGAGCAGCGGCCGAACAAGCGCCCGGTGATGTCGGATCTGCGCGAATCGGGCGCGATCGAGCAGGATGCGGACCTGATCGTCTTCATCTACCGCGACGAGGTCTATCACGAGGACAGCAAGGACAAGGGCATCGCCGAGATCATCATCGCCAAGCAGCGTAACGGCCCGATCGGCACGACCCGCCTGACCTTCCTCGGCAAGTACACCAAGTTCGAGAACTTCATCGCCGACGTCTACGGGGAGGACGGGTTTTGACCTGGTCGGCCCCCTGCGCGCGGATCGATCACGCCGCGCTGCGCGAGAATCTCGCGGCGGTGCGCCGCTTCGCCCCGGCGAGCCGGGTCTGGGCCGTCGTCAAGGCCAATGGCTACGGGCACGGGCTTGAGGCCGTCGCGGCGACCCTCGCCGATGCCGACGGCCTCGCGGTCGCCCGGGTCGAGGAGGGCGTGCGCCTGCGCCGGGCGGGGGTCACCAAGCCGATCCTGGTCCTCGAGGGCATGATCTTCGCCGAGGAGTTGGCCGCGGCCGCGCGCGAGGACCTCGCCGTCGCCGTCCACAGCTGGGACCAGGTGCGGCTCCTCGCCGAGGGCGCCGGCCTGGGCGCGCCGCCCTGCTGGATCAAGGTCGACACCGGTATGCACCGCCTCGGCTTCGCCCCCGCCGAGGTCGATGCCGTGTTCGAGGCCCTGGCCGCGAGCGCGCCCGGCCCCAGGGTCGTCGGGCTCTTGACCCACCTGGCCAACGCCGACGAGCCCGGGGATACGACCTCCGCGGGCCAGTGCGCGACGCTGCACGCCGTCGCTGCCGGGCGCGGCCTGCCGCTCAGCATCGGCAACTCCGCCGGCCTGATCGCGCTGCCGGCGGCGCGCGGCGACTGGGTACGCCCCGGGATCATGCTCTACGGCGCCTCGCCGTTCGCGACCCGGACCGCCGCCGATCTCGGGCTGCGCCCGGTGATGACGCTCCAGGCGCGGCTGATCGCCGTGCAGAGGCTGCCACGTGGTGCCGCGCTCGGCTACGGTGGCACCTATGTCTGCCCGGAGGACATGCCGGTCGGCATCGTCGGCATCGGCTATGGCGACGGCTATCCGCGCCACGCCCCGACCGGCACGCCGGTGCTGCTCAACGGGGTGCGAGTGGCGCTGCTCGGGCGGGTCTCGATGGACATGATCCACGTCGACCTGCGCAGCCAACCGCAGGCCGCGGTCGGCGATGTCGCGACCCTCTGGGGGGTGGGGCTGCCGGTCGAGGAGATCGCGGCGCGGGCCGGCACCATCCCCTACGAACTCCTGTGCCACGTCGCCCAGCGGGTGCACATGGAGCACGACGGCACGGCGGCCGGGGGCACCGGATGAGTCAGGCCGCCCGCACGGCGAAGCGCCGCGGCGCCGGCAGCTACGTCTGCAACGCCTGCGGTGCGCGACTGCCGAAGTGGAGCGGCCAGTGTCCGGACTGCGGCTCCTGGAATACGGTGATCGAGGTCCCCGAGGAGCGGGCCGCACCGCGCCGCGGTGGCGGCTATGCCGGGACGGCGGCCGCGGTCGAGTCCCTCGAGACGATCGGCGCGGCCGAGGAGAGCCGCCGCAGCAGCGGCATCGCCGAGCTCGATCGGGTCCTCGGCGGTGGCCTGGTCGCGGGCTCCGTGGTGCTGCTCGGCGGTGACCCGGGCATCGGCAAGTCGACGCTGCTCCTTCAGGCCTGTGCCGCGCTCGGGGCCGCCGAGTCGGTCCTCTATGTCACCGGCGAGGAGTCGCCGCAGCAGGTCAGCCTGCGCGCGCAGCGCCTGGGGCTCGTGCGCGCCGGCATCCGCCTCCTCGCCGAGACGGGCATCGAACGGATCCTGCCGACGGCCGAGCAGGAGCGCCCGACCGTCATGGTCGTCGACTCGATCCAGACGCTCTTCAGCGAGGAGCTGGCCTCGGCGCCGGGCTCGGTCTCGCAGGTGCGCGAGACGGCGGCCCAGCTGGTGCGCTTCGCCAAGCAGAGCGGGACTTGCGTCTTTCTCGTCGGCCATGTGACCAAGGAGGGGGCGCTCGCCGGACCCCGGGTGCTCGAGCACATGGTCGACACCGTCATCTACTTCGAGGGCGAGGCCGGCAGCCAGTTTCGCCTGGTGCGCTCGGTCAAGAACCGCTTCGGTGCCGTCAACGAGCTCGGCGTCTTCGCGATGACCGACCGCGGCCTGCGCGAGGTCAAGAACCCCTCGGCGATCTTCCTGTCGCGCCACGACGAGCCAGTGCCGGGTAGCGTCGTCATGGTCACCCGCGAGGGCACCCGACCGCTCCTGATCGAGGTCCAGGCCCTGGTCGACGAGAGCCCGCTCGCGAACCCACGCCGCGTCGCCCTCGGGCTCGACCAGAACCGCCTGTCGATGCTGCTCGCGGTCCTGCACCGCCATGGTGGCGTCGGCATGTTCGACCGCGACGTCTTCGTCAACGTCGTCGGCGGCGTGCGCATCGGCGAGACTGCCGCCGACCTGGCCGTCCTCTGCGCGGTCGTCTCGAGCCACCGCGACCGGCCGCTGCCGCTCGACCTCGTGGTCTTCGGCGAGGTCGGCCTCTCGGGCGAGGTCCGCCCGGTGCCGAACGGCCTGGACCGGCTGCGCGAGGCGGCCAAGCACGGCCTGCGCCGGGCGATCCTGCCGGAGAAGAACTGCCCGAAGCAGGGTGTCGAGGGGCTCGAGCTGGTGCCGGTGCGGGTCGTCCAGGAGGCCCTTGACGCCCTCTGAGCGCACCGGACGGTCCGGTCGGTCCGGTCGGTCGGCGGCGGCGCGCCCCTTGCGGGCGCTTCGGTCTGGGCGGTGCCGGCGGCATCGGAGCGCCTCGACCGGCGATCAGTCGCCGCAGGTCGCGATGCCGAGGGCTCCGTCTCAATCGGCGCGGGGCAGGGCGACGTCGACCGCGAGGCCGCCCTCGGCCGCGAGGCGGAAGGTCAGCTCGCCGCCGTAGGCGTCGACCACGTCGCGGGCGATCGCCAGGCCGAGCCCCGAACCGTCCTTGCGCTCGTCGAGTCGCAGGCCGCGTTCCCCGAGGCGCGGCAGCTGCTCGGCGGCCACCCCTGGGCCGTCGTCGCTGATGCGGATGGCGATCCGCTCGCCGGCCGTGACCTCGATGTGCACGCGCCGGCGAGCCCATTTGGCGGCGTTCTCCAGCAGGTTGCCGAGGAGCTCGAGCAGGTCGTCGGCCACGAGCGCGGCGGTGGCCTGGGTTGGGGCCTCGACCTGCCAGTCGACGCGGGCACCCTCTGGGGTCCGTTGCAGCGTCCGCAGCAGCCGGGCGAGGGCCTCGACGACCTCGACCCGTGCCTGATGCGGCTGGGCGCCCGAGCGCACGCGGGCGCGGATCAACTCGCGCTCGACGCGCCGCCGCATCGCCTGGGCGAGCTGCTCGAGGTCGTCGGCGAGGACGACCTGCCCCTGCTCGCGCAGCCGCTGGGCGTCGGCGCCGAGGGCGGCGAGCGGGGTCTTGAGGCCGTGGGCCAGGTCGGCGGTCCAGGCGCGTGCGCGCTCGATCGCCTGCTCACGGGCGGCGAGCAGGCCGTTGACCTCGCCGACCAGTGGCATGACCTCGTCCGGGTAGGTGTCGGCGAGGCGGCGCGTGCGCCCGGAGCGGATCGCCTCGACGCCGCGGCGCACCGCCTCGAGCGGTGCGAGGCCGGTCTGGATCTGGACGAAGGTCGCGAGGGCCAGCAGCGCCGCGATCAGGGCCAGGTAGGGCGTCATGTCCGCAGCGAAGGCGTTGCGCGCGGCGGTGATCTCGGTGCGGTCGAGGCCGACGACGAGGCGCAACGCCCGGGTGACGCCGCCTTGCCCCAGTCGCACGAGGCGCTCGCTGACGAGCAGGCGCTGATCGGCCGGACCGGGCGCACGGTGGGTATGGACGGCGTCGGTGGCGAGCCCGTCGTCGGAGAGCTCGATGACCGCGTCCCAGAGCGAGCGCGAGCGCAGCAAGCCCCTCTGTATGGTGCCGTCGCGCCACCCGTCGATCTGCCAGTAGAGGCCGCTCAAGGGTTGGGCGAAGCGCGGATCGGCCGGCTCGCGGGCGAGGGCCAAGGTGCCGTCGGCCTCGCTGGTCACGGCGGCGGCGAGCTGATTGAGCTGGACGCGCAACTCCGCGCCGATGCGCCGCTCGACGTGACGCTCGAACAGGGCCACGAGGCCGATGCCGGCCAGGGCGATGGTGACGGCGATCGAGGCGGCGGCGGCGATCCACAGCCGCACCCGCAACGAGCGGCCCGTCATTGTGGATCGGCTCGTTCGATCAGGTAGCCGAAGCCGCGGCGGGTCTGGATCAGATCGCCGCCGAGCTTGCGCCGCACCCGCCCGACGAGGACCTCGATGGCGTTGGAGTCGCGCTCGAAGTCCTGGGCGTAGAGCTGCTCGGTGAGCTCGAGCTGGGAGACGACGCGCCCGGCATGCTGCATCAGATAGCTGACCAGGCGGTATTCCTGCGGCGAGAGGTGGATCGGCACGCCGTCGACGCTCACGGCCATGCGCCGCGTGTCGAGGACGAGCGGGCCGTTGACGAGGACGGCGCTCGCCTGGCCGGCGGCGCGGCGCACCAGGGCCCTCAGGCGGGCCAGCAGCTCCTCCATCCGGAAGGGCTTGGGCAGGTAGTCGTCGGCGCCGGCGTCGATCCCCTCGACGCGTTCGTGCCAGTCGCCGCGCGCGGTCAGGATCAGGACCGGGACGCGCTGGCCGCCGGCCCGCCAGCGGCGCAGGATCGAGAGGCCGTCGAGCGCCGGCAGACCGAGGTCGAGGATCACGGCGGCATAGCCTTCGGTATCGCCCTGGAACCAGGCCGTCTGGCCGTCGCGCGCGCGATCGACGACGAAGCCGGCGGCCTCGAGCGCCGCGACCACGCCGGCGGCGAGGCGATCGTCGTCCTCGACGAGCAGCACCCGCATCAGTCGTCCTCCTCCAGGATCTCGCCGGTGGCGGCGTCGACATAGACCTCGCGCAGCCGGCCGTTGGGGGCGATGATCTCCAGCTCGTAGGCCCAGCGGCGCTCATCGGAGCGGCCCCAGCGCTCCAGTTCTACGCCGACCACCTCGCCCGGCACCCGGGCGGCGACCCGTTGCAGGATCTCGGCGAGCGGCCGGACCTCGCCGCGCTCCAGCGCGTGGCGGGCGCGGTCGTGATCGTAGCGGTCGTCGTAGCGGTCCGCCGCGGCGAGGCTCGTCGTCGCGGCCAGCAGGAGGGCGAGCAGGCGATGTAGGTAAGGATTCGGCATGGCCTGATTAGACGAGATTCCGGCTGACGATTCGCTGACAGGCCCGCACAGGGATCGGTCAGCGCCACCCCGTTAACCTGCCCCGCAAGTCGTCGCCACAGGGCGCGACGAGGTCTTCCTGCCGCAGAGAACGGAGACGAATCGATGCAAAGCCAAACTGCGGTCGCCACGGCGACCACGCAATCCCCCGCGACCGGCCCCCACGACGGGGCTACGGGCGGGCGGGTCCGGGTCTGGGACCCGCTGGTGCGGGTCTTTCACTGGTCGCTGGCCGTCGGCTTCGCGACCGCCTTCATCGTCGAGGACGACATCCTCGATGTCCATGTCTGGGCCGGTTATCTGGTCCTGATCCTGATCGCGGTGCGCCTGGTCTGGGGCCTAATCGGCACCCGCCACGCCCGCTTCACCGACTTCGTGTGCGGGCCGCGCCAGGTCCTCGACTACTTCGCCGGGGCCGTGCGCGGCAGGGCGCCGCACTATCTCGGTCACAACCCGGCCGGCGGGGCCATGGTCGTCGCGCTGCTGGTGGCGGTCGCGGCGACCGGCCTCACCGGCATGGCCCTCTACGGCGCCGAGGAGCTGTCCGGTCCGCTGGCGCCGCTGATGAGGGACCTGCCGGGCGCCTGGGGGCATTGGCTCGAGGAGGCCCACGAGGTGCTCGCCAACCTGACGCTCGGCCTGATCGTGTTGCACATCGGCGGTGTGCTGTTCTCCAGCCTGGCGCATCGGGAAAACCTCGTCGCTGCCATGTTCACGGGCTACAAGCGGAGTGACAAGCCATGAATCCATTGAATCGATGCGTCCTGGTCCTGATGGCCGGGCTCCCGATCCCGTCGGCCCTGGCCGGCGATGCGGCCGCGGGTGCCGCCGCCTGGGTCGCAGAGCATCAGCCGGGGGGCGGTGCACCGGTGCGTAGCTGCGTGACCTGCCATGGTGACGACCTCACCAAACCCGGGCGTCACGCGGTCACCGGCAAGGCCATCGAGCCGCTCGCGCCATCGGTGAACCCCGAGCGTCTGTCCGACCCGGCCAACGTCGAGAAGTGGCTGAGGCGCAACTGCCGCTGGACCCTGGGCCGCGAATGCACGGCGACCGAAAAGGCCGATTTCGTCGCCTACATCAAGACGCAATAAACAGGAGACTGACCCCATGGCCAATCGCAGAGGCATCCTTTTCTGGTTGGGCCTGGTATCGCTCGGCGCGGTTGGTGTGGCCGCCAGTGACGGTGATGGCGACCGGAACGGGACGCGCAGTGGCTGGCTGACCTCCCGCGCCGATGTCGCCCCGGTCACCAATGCCACCTACGGCGAGGAATGCGGTTCCTGTCATCTAGCCTATCAGCCGGGTCTGCTGCCGGCGCAGGCCTGGACGCAGGTCATGGATCCCGCCGCGCTGGCAGACCATTACGGCGATGACGCTTCGCTGACGGAGACGCTGCGGGCCGAGATCGCCGGCTATCTGCTCGCCCAGGCAGCCGATCAGGCCAGCGCCCCGCGCTCACGCGCCTTTGCCGTTGGCTTTGATGCCCATGCGGGAACCGGGTTGCCGCGCATCACCGAGAGGCGCTATTTCGAGCGCAAGCATGACGACGTGCCGGCGAGTCTGGTGACCAGCAACCCCGATGTCGGTAGTTTCAGCCAATGCAATGCCTGCCATCGCGGGGCTGCCAAAGGCGTTTACAACGACAGTCGAATCGACATCCCCGGCTATGGCCGCTGGGAGGATTGAGCCCGGCTGGCCTGAAAAAACTGTGTCCACCACCTAAACGCAAGCAACGGGAAACAACACGAATGAACCACCACAAACAGATCCTCTCCGTCCTCGCCGTTGGTCTCTTCACCCTGGGGGCCGCTGGCGTGGCCTTCGGCGATGATGATGACGATGACAGGCGCGGCCATCGCAGCGAGCGCTCACAGCCCCGCGCCGATTTCGCCCCGGTGACCAATGTGGCCTATCGCGAGGAGTGCAGTTCCTGCCACATGGCCTATCAGCCTGGTTTGCTGCCGGCGCGCGCTTGGGAGGCGATCATGTCGTCCGAGGGACTCGGTAATCACTACGGCGATGATGCCTCATTGACGGATGCGCTCCGCAACGAGATCAGCGCCTATCTGACCGCCAATGCGGCTGACCAGACGGGCGGCAAGCGGGCCCGGAAATTTGCCGAGTCGCGCCCCGGCGCCGACGGCGGTCTGCCGCGTATCAGCGAGAATCGATACTTCGTGCACGAGCACGATGAGATCCCGCCCCGCTTCGTGATTGCCAACACGCAGGTCGGGAGTTTCAGCCAGTGCAACGCCTGTCATCGGGGCGCCGACGACGGCGACTACGACGAGGATCGGGTCGTCATCCCGGGTGTGGGCCGGTGGGATGATTGAGGGCGTCGCCGGCCCGTCGTGAGGCTGGCCCGTCACCCCGGTGGGCTGCCGATTTCCTCGATCTTTGCGGGACTGCGGCGATATTTTCGGGGTGCTGGACTCTATCCTTAAGAAGCACCTTGGCCGATTCGCAGTGTCCTCGAGGCCGGCCGTGCGAGCGGACGAACGCCGCCGGTTCGGTCGGTCAAGCCAACTCAACGCAGCGCAATGGAGAAGAGCCATGAAGACCCTGACCACGACCTTCGCAGTCGGTTTGACGATCGCCGCCGCGGGCCTCGCCCTGCCGGTCCTCGGCCAGCCGATGGGCGGGCCGATGGGATTCGCGCAGTTCGACCGCAACCAAGACGGGGTCGTCACCGAGCAGGAATTCGCCGAGGCCCGGGCCGAGCGGATGGGGAGTCGGGCCGCCCAGGGCGCGCCGATGCGCGGCATCGCCGATGCGCCCAGCTTCGCCGACTTCGACCGCAACGGCGATGGCAGGCTGACGCCGGACGAGGTCACGGCCCTGCAGCAGGAGCGCCGCCAGGGCCGCGCCGGGATGGGCGCCGGACCTGGAATGGGCCAGGGAATGGGCCAGGGAATGGGCCAGGGGATGGGGCGGGGGATGGGCGCCAACCTGCCCAGCTTCGGCCAGTTCGACCTCGACGGCGATGGGGTCCTGACCGAACAGGAGTTCAACGAGGCGCGCGGTCAGCGCATCCAGCAGCGTGCCCAGCAGGGCTATGGGATGCGCAATCTGGCCAACGCGCCCGCGTTTCAGGCCATCGACGTCGATGGCGACGGCCGGGTGACGGCCGAGGAGTTCGCCGCGGCCCAGGCCGAGCACCACCAGCAGATGATGGCGCCGCGCTGAGCGACGGGGCGAGGCGTCGCGATTCGTGGGCGGGCAGATGGACAGGGTGACGATGCCGCCGGTGGCTGCCATCACGGCAGGCGAGACGGCCCGGCTGCTGCGGCTGGCCACCTACGCCTCGGTCGCGACGGCGACCGTGCTGATACTGGCCAAGGCCGGCACCTGGCTGGCGACCGACTCGGTCAGCGTGCTGGCCTCGCTCGTCGATTCCGTCATGGATGCCGGTGCCTCGCTCGTGAACCTGCTGGCCGTGCATTGGTCGCTGATGCCGCCGGATGCCGAGCACCGGTTCGGTCACGGCAAGGCACAGGCCCTGGCGGCCCTCGGTCAGGCGACCTTCATTGCCGGCTCGGCGCTGTTCCTCGGCCTGCAGGGGTTCGATCGGCTGCTCCATCCGCAGCCGATCGCGGCCGTAGGCGTCGGTCTCACGGTGATCTGTCTGTCGATCCTGTTGACGATCGGCCTGTTGGCGGTGCAGCGCTACGTCATCCGCCGTACCGGCTCGCCGGCGATCCGCGCCGATGCGCTGCATTACGCGACGGATCTCGCGACCAACGGCGCAACCCTGCTCGCGCTCGTCTTTGCGGCCACCGGATGGTATGGCTTGGATCCGCTGGTCGGGCTGGCGATCGGGGTTTATGTATTCGCAAGTGCCGTGCGCATCGGCCGCGAGGCCGTCGAGCTCCTGATGGATCGCGAGCTGCCCGATGAGGAACGCGCGGAGATCATCGCGCTGGCCCGCGCCGTGCCGCTGGTGCGCGGTGTGCATGGTTTGAGGACTCGGCGCTCTGGCCAACTGCTGATCATCCAGCTCCACGTGTCGCTCGATGACCAGCTCCCGCTGTTGGACGCCCACGCGGTCGCCTGCGAGATGGAGGAACGGATCCGGGCACGGCATCGCGAGTCCGACATCATCATCCATCTGGATCCGGTGTCGCTCGGCGAGGAGTAGGGTGGCGAGCTGGTCGCTCGCCTTCGGACAAGCATTGGGGATTTGATTTAGAGATCGATGATATGCGAATGAAGACGATTCTTCTGTCGCTGCTGCTGATATCTGCCGGCGCTGCGGCGGTCGAGGGGCAGGAGGCGTCCTGGTCGGCGCTCAACGCCGAGGTCGAGTCCCGCTACCGGGCCGGCGACCACGCAGGTGCCATGGCGATCGCCGAGCAGGCCCTCAGTTTGGCCGAGCGGCAGGCCGATGCCGATCCGCTACCGCTGGCCGAGAGCCTCACCAACATGGCCCTGCTTCTGGGCGCACGGGGCGATTACGGTCCGGCCGAGCAGGCCTACCGGCGAGCGTTGGAGATCGAGGAGCGGGCGCTCGGTCCCGATGCCCCGGAGGTGGCGACGACCCTGAGCGACTTCGGCTGGCTCTACTATCGGCAGGGCCGCTACGGAGACGGCATCCCGCTCCTGAAGCGCGCCTTGGCCATCCGGGAGAAGGCGCTCGGTCCAGACGACTACGATGTCGCCACGAGCCTGTCGAACCTCGGGGTCTTCTACCTGGCAGTGCAACGCGACGAAGAGGCACAGGCATTGTTTGCCCGCGCCGCGAAGATCTGGCACATGGGAGCGGACGATGTCATCTGACCGGTCAGGCCACTTCGGCCTCGTCGGAGTCGGGCCTTTCGAAGCGGTGCGGGCCACCCGGCACGACAGGACCGGTCCTGCCCCTCGGTCGCGGGCTGGCGGGCGGCGCGGTCGTTGCTCCGCCCGTCGGCCAGGCGGCGAGCGATGTGCGCGATGGCTCCGCCTCGATGGCGGTCGCAAGGCCAGCATGGAGCGGCGCCCCTCGGCCGCCAGCCCCAGGCTGGCGTGCCGCCTCGCGGCGCTTTTCCGGCATCGCCGCTTGACTCGCGTCGCACCGATGGCGAGGCTTGGCGTACTGTTGCCGACCACCTCGCTCAGCTGGACCCACCGAGATGCTCTACCTCGACAAGCTGCTCGTCCAACTCGCCTATCCGCTCGGCCTGTCGCTCGCGCTCGCCCTGATGGCGCTGCTGCTCCTCGGGCTGGGGCGGCGGCGCCTGGGCGGGACGGCCCTCGCGGTCGCGATCGGCTGGCTCTGGCTGTGGTCGCTGCCGGCGGTCTCCGATGCGGTACGCTTGTCGTTGGAGGGGCGTTTCGCGAACCAGGCCGTTAGCGCCGTGCCGGCGGCCGATGTCGTCGTGGTCCTGGGCGGCGGCGTCTACGGCGCGCCACGCGATTGGCCCTATCCGAACCTCGGCCCGGCGGCCGATCGGGTCTGGCAGGCGGCGCGCGCCTGGCACGCCGGCAAGGCCCGCTGGTTGATCATCTCCGGGGGCGGCATGCCCTGGCAGGGCGATCGTCGGCCCGAGGCCGAGGCGATGCGCGGCCTGCTCACGGCACTCGGGGTGCCCGAGGAGGTGCAGTTGTCCGAGGACCGCAGCCGCAATACCCGCGAGAACGCCCTCTACAGCGCGGAACTGATCCGCGCGCAGGGCTTCGAACGGGTCCTGCTCGTCACCTCGGCGCTGCACATGCCGCGGGCGCTGGCGACCTTTCGCGCCGTCGGCATCGATGCGATACCGCTGCCGGCCGACTTCGAGGTGATGCCGGAGCCGTCACACCCGCTGCGCTGGATGCCGGACGCCCAGGCCCTCGTCGACAGCACCCGGGCGTTGAAGGAGTATCTGGGGCTGTGGGTCTACCGCTGGCGGGGCTGGGCCGCCGGTTGAGCACCGTGAATCGGGTACGCCCTCGGGGCGTAACCCGACGGGTGGCGGCCGCTGAGGCCCCTGTCGGGGTACGGCGCGCGGGCCTGTTCGGTCTCGACCGATTTCCGGGTCGCCTCTTATACCTCCCGATAGATCGCCGCCCCTTCCTTCAGGAACTCCTCGGACTTTTCCTTCATGCCCGCGGCGAGGGCGGCCTCCATGTCGTCGAGGCGGTGGGCCTCGGCATAGTCGCGCACGTCCTGGGTGATCTTCATCGAACAGAAGTGCGGGCCGCACATCGAGGGCCGTAGGTCGGGTTAGCCCCTCGGGGCGTAACCCGACGGGCGGCGATGTGGCACCCGCCGAGGCCGCTGTCGGGTTACGGCGCGCGGCGAGCCAGTGCTTCGTCGGCAAGTGTCGTGGCGGCGCGCCTAACCCGACCTACGGGCCGTGCTGGTCTTCGCCGGGGCTGTAGGTCGGGTTAGCCCCTCGGGGCGTAACCCGACGGGTGGCGATGTGGCGCCCGCCGAGGCCGCTGTCGGGGTACGGCGCGCGGGCCTGTTCGGTCTCGACCGATTTCCGGGTCGCCTCTTATACCTCCCGATAGATCGCCGCCCCTTCCTTCAGGAACTCCTCGGACTTTTCCTTCATGCCCGCGGCGAGGGCGGCCTCCATGTCGTCGAGGCGGTGGGCCTCGGCATAGTCGCGCACGTCCTGGGTGATCTTCATCGAACAGAAGTGCGGGCCGCACATCGAGCAGAAGTGGGCGACCTTGTGCGATTCGTGCGGTAGCGTTTGGTCGTGGTACTCGCGGGCGCGCTCCGGGTCGAGGGAGAGGTTGAACTGGTCGTCCCAGCGGAACTCGAAGCGGGCCTTGGAGAGGGCGTTGTCGCGGATCTGGGCGCCGGGCAGCCCCTTGGCGAGGTCGGCGGCGTGGGCGGCGATCTTGTAGGTGATGATGCCGTCGCGCACGTCCTGTTTGTTCGGCAGGCCCAGGTGCTCCTTGGGCGTGACGTAGCAGAGCATCGCGGTACCGTACCAGCCGATGTTGGCCGCACCGATCCCGGAGGTGATGTGGTCGTAGGCCGGGGCGATGTCCGTCACGAGCGGGCCGAGGGTGTAGAAGGGCGCCTCCAGACAATCGGCGAGCTCCTTGTCGACATTCTCCTTCACGCGTTGCAGCGGCACGTGGCCGGGTCCCTCGATCATGACCTGGACGTCGTGCCTCCAGGCGATCCGGGTCAGCTCGCCCAAGGTCTCCAGTTCGGCGAACTGGGCGGCGTCGTTGGCGTCGGCGATCGAGCCCGGGCGCAGCCCATCGCCCAGGCTGAAGGCCACGTCGTAGGCCTTCATGATCTCGCAGATCTCCTCGAAGTGGGTGTAGAGGAAGTTCTCTTGGTGATGGGCCAGGCACCACTTGGCGAGGATCGAGCCGCCGCGCGAGACGATGCCGGTCAGGCGCTCGGCGGTCAGCGGGATGTAGCGCAGCAGGACGCCGGCGTGGATCGTGAAGTAGTCGACCCCCTGTTCGGCCTGCTCGATCAAGGTGTCGCGCACCAGCTCCCAGGTCAGCTCCTCGGGGCGCCCGTCGACCTTCTCCAGGGCCTGGTAGATGGGCACGGTGCCGATCGGCACCGGGGCGTTGCGCAGGATCCACTCGCGGGTCTCGTGGATGTGCTTGCCGGTGGAGAGGTCCATCAGGGTGTCGCCGCCCCAGCGCGCCGACCAGACCATCTTCTCGACCTCTTCCTCGATCGAGGAGCTCAGCGAGGAGTTGCCGATGTTGGTATTGATCTTCACCCGGAAGTTGCGGCCGATGATCATCGGTTCGAGCTCCGGGTGGTTGATATTGGCCGGGATGATGGCCCGCCCGGCGGCGACCTCGGCACGCACGAACTCGGGGGTGATGGACTCCGGCAGGTCGGCGCCGCAGGGCGCGCCGCGGTGCTGGCGCAGAAGCCGGACGTAGCGCGGGTCGGCGCGCAGCTCGGCGAGGCGCAGGTCCTCGCGGATGGCGATGTATTCCATCTCGGGCGTGACGATGCCGCGCCGGGCGTAGTGCATCTGGGTGACGTTGGCCCCGGCCCTAGCCCGTCGCGGCGTGCGCCGGTGGGCGAAGCGCAGGTGGTCGAGCGCCGGGTCGTCCTGGCGGGCGCGGCCGTAGGCCGAGGTCGGGCCGGCGAGGGGCTCGGTGTCGTCGCGCTCGGCGATCCAGGCGGCGCGCAGATCCGGCAGGCCGGCGAGGAGGTCGATCCGGGCGGTCGGGTCCGTGTAGGGGCCGGAGGTGTCGTACAGGTAGATCGGCGGGTTCTCCTCGCGGCCGTGGCGACCGACGGTCGGCGCCTGGCTCACCTCGCGCATCGGCACCTGCAGGTCCGGCCGCGAACCCTGGACGTGGATCTTGCGTGAATTAGGGAACGGGCGGGTCGCCTCGTCGGACAGTTGGGCCGTGCGCTGGGCGAAGGCGGCGGGGATGGCGCTCATCTCGATTCCTCGTTGCATCAGGGAGGCCCCGAGCGGACCGGGACGCCTCTGCCGAAAACGGCCTGACCTCGGCTGCGGGGACGGGGAGAGCGAACGGCGCGGGTGGCGGCGGTGGTCGCTCGACATCCGGATCGGCACAGACGGTGCCGATGGCGACCTCCGCCCAGCTTCCCTCCGCCGGTATTACCCGGATCAGGTTCCAAGGGACTCTCTCAGCACCGCGCCCGGACCGTCGGCTGGCCCGGGCGCGGGCACCCCCAGCAGGACTTGATCGGGAAGCTATACCAAGGGGCTCGGGTTTTCAACCGGCGGGCCGGTCGAGGAAGCGCATCGAGAGGTCGATGGCGGTGACGTCCTTGGTCAGGTCGCCGACCGAGATGTCGTCGACGCCGGTCTCGGCGATCGCCCGCAGGCCGGCGAGCGTCACGCCGCCGGAGGCCTCGAGCCGCGCCCGACCGGCGGTCAGGGCAACGGCGCGGCGCAGGTCGGCGAGGGCGAAGTTGTCGAGCAGCACATGGCGCGCCCCGGCGGCGAGGGCCTGTTCGAGCTCGGCGAGCGATTCGACCTCGATCTCGACGGGCACCTGGGGGGCGATGGCCTGGGCGGCGGCGAGGGCGGCGGCGATCGAACCGGCGGCAAGGATGTGGTTCTCCTTGATCAGGATCGCGTCGTAGAGGCCCTGGCGATGGTTGTGGCAGCCGCCGCAGAGGACCGCGTACTTCTGCTGGACGCGCAGCCCGGGCAGGGTCTTGCGGGTATCGAGGATCCGCACCGGCAGACCGGCGACGGCCTCGGCATAGCGGCGGGCGCGCGTCGCGGTGCCCGAGAGGGTCTGTAGATAGTTGAGCGCGGTGCGCTCGCCGGTCAGCAAGGCGCGGCTCGGCCCGGCGAGGCGGCAGATCCGCTGCCCGGCGGCGATCGCCTCGCCGTCGGCCCGATCCCAGGTCACCTCGACGGCCGGCTCGAGCAGCCGGAAGACCGTCTCCAGCCAGGCCTGCCCGCAGAGGACGGCGGCCTCGCGGGCGACGATCTCGACCTGCGAGTGCTGTCCGGCGGGGACCAGGGCGGCGGTCAGGTCGCCGGTGCCGATGTCCTCCTCGAGGGCCAGGCGGACTTGTTGCTCGATGACCGGCAGCCGCGGCCGGTGGCGGGTGAGCTGGTGGGGGTCTGCGGTGACGGTGGGGCGATCGGCCTGGACGGGCATCTCGGGGTGTCTGGATTGTGGACGAGGTTCAATGTTGAACGGAGCGCATCAGGGCCGTGATGGCGCGTTCGACGATGGCCTCGTCTTCGTGACCGATGACCTCGGCGGCGCCTTCGGCGAGCAGGGTGGCGAGTCGCTCGCGGTCGAGTTCGACCGTGCGGCGGCCTTTGCCGTCGATGAAGAGGTGTCGTGTGCCGTCTTGCGCCCGCCAGATGACCTTCAGGCGGACGTGCTCGGCGTCATCCCGGCGCAACGCGAGCCAGGTGCCGGGGGCGAGACGCACGGGCTCGCCGGTGGGGGGCGGAGCGGCCTTTACGAGGATCGGCGCAGCCACCGGGGTGTCATCGGGCTCGGGGGTCGTCTCGGCGGGTGACACCGGGGGGCCCTCCCCGCGTAGCGCGGCGAGTTGCAGGGCCTGCAGTTCGCGCAGCCAGCGAGCGATGCGACGGGAGTCGAGCAGGGTGTCGGCGAGTCCGAGACGCAGGTGTCGTAGGAGGCTCGGAACGCCCCGCAGGAGCTCGCGGCGCTCTTCCTGCGTGTCCTTCGGGCAGATGCTCCAGAGCAGGCGATCGACAAGCGCGACCTGAGCGCGCCAGGCCGACCCGTCCGGACCCTCCAGGACATGGGTCGTCGCCAGGACCTCGGCCCAACCTGTCTCGATGAGTTCGCGGATGGCCGGTGGCACCTGGCGGTAGCGCCGCAGGCGGGCGGCGATCGTCGCGGCGACGATCTGCGCGGTCGTGCTGGCCTCGGCACGCTCCTCGGCCAGCCGCCGGACGCGGCGTTCGCGGATACGGGCCGGCTCGTCCTCGAGGGCGCGCTCGGCGCTGAGTTGGCTATCGAGTTCGGCGAACAGGCCGAGGTCCTGTCCGAAGTCGCCGATGACCCGTTCCACGATCCGCTCGAGTTGGCCGTAGAGACCCTCCGGCGAGCGGTCTCCGTCATCCGTCCACCCCATGGCCGCCTGGGCCATGTGGTTGAGGAGGCGGCGCGCGGGGTGGTCCGGGTCGTCGAAGAAGGATTTGTCGAGGAGGGCGACCTTGAGGATCGGGATCTGCAACCGGGCGATCAGCACCTTGATCGAATCGGGCAGCATGTTGTCGGCGAGCAGGTGCTCGAACAGCAGGAAGACGAGATCGAGAGTCGTCTCGTCGACCTCGCCGAGCGAGCGGCCGAGCGTGGCGCCGAGTTGCGCGCGTAGCGCGCTCGCCGGGGCCGGTCCGGGCGGGGCGGTCTGCTGGATGCCGGATAGGATCTGTACGACCTCGGCGGTGGCGACGCCGTCGCCGGATTGCCGCGGCGCGCGCCCGTGCGCCAAGGCGCGCTGCAGCTCGGCGAAGGCCACCGCGCCTGTGGTGGGTTGGCGAGGTGTCGGAGTCGGTGCGGTGGCGTTCGTCGTGCGACGCCCAGTCTCTGCGGCGACGATCCGCAGGCAGGCGCTGTAGAGTCCGCCGAGGCGGTCCATGACCTGCTTGTCGAAGAGCTTGTAGACGACCAGTCGTGTGGGCGGGTCCAGTTCGCCGATCGGCTCGATCGCGGCTTGGAGCGCCCCGCAGACGGCCGTTGGACCGACCGGGTTGGCGGCCGGTCTCAGCGCCTCGTCACCGAGCAGCCGCGCGAGGCGATCGGTCAGCGCCGGCAGGGTGTCGCGATAGCGGTTCGACGCCTTGGACACCAGGTTCTCGAGCGCGAGGCGCTCCTCGTCTCCGCGAGTTTCGGCCGCGTCCGATGTCGGCTCGCCAGCGGCCGGCCGGGCCATCGCCTCGCAAAGCGCGTTGTGAAAGGCCGAACGGCTGGCCCGCCTGCGACGGCGGAACGCCTGGGTCGCGAGGACATAGCCTGCGTGCACGCCGTTGCTCTCGGCCTTGTCGGCGGCCTCGAGCAGGACGCCCTCGATCCGATCGTAGAAGGCGTCGAACAGCTCGAGCAACCGCTCGTGGAATAACTCGACACAGCGTGCGCCGGCATGCGACGGAGGCTGGAATCGGCGGTTGTCGGTGATCTGGCTGTCGTTCGTCACGATTGCGACCTAGAATCGGCACCGGTGCGGCGCCGCGACCCACGATGGACACCATGGCGGAAACCGGGTTCCCTCGGCATCGGCCGACGACGAAGTAAGAATAACCCTACATCGAAATGAATCATAGGTCTCGCAATCGATTTTCAGGCCGGATCTCGGAGGATCGAGGGACGTCCGAGGACTTGGCGTGCGCGCCGGGCGCGTTCGGCGTCGCAGTGGCCGCAAGGGGTCGATCGCGGGCGGTCGGGCCTTGCCCGATGCGCCCGGTTTCCAGGACCCGTGGCCATGCCGATGGCCCGCGGCGAGGAGGGTAGCGTGTCGTCGAACGCCGGGGGCTGGTTGGTCGGGGCCCAGGCGCGCCCGTCACCGAATCAGGATGTTCGCCCCCCGGGCACGGTCGTGGACCTGCTGGTGATCCACAACATCAGCCTGCCGCCTGGCGAATTCGGCGGGCCCTGGATCGACGACCTGTTCCTCAATCGCCTCGACCCGGCGGCCCACCCCTACTTCCGCGATATCGCCGCGCTACGCGTCTCGGCGCACCTGTTGATTCGCCGTGATGGCGACCTGATCCAGTATGTCGGCCTCGAGGGGCGCGCCTGGCACGCGGGGGTGTCGTCGTTCGCCGGGCGGTCGGCTTGCAACGACTTCTCGATCGGGATCGAGCTCGAGGGGGCCGATACGATCCCGTACATGGAAGTGCAATACCGGGTCCTCGCACGGACGATCCGGGCGATCCAGACGCAGTTTCCGGCCATCACCGACGCACGGGTCGTCGGCCACGCCGACATCGCCCCGGGGCGCAAGACCGATCCCGGTCCGGCCTTCGACTGGGCGGGCCTGCGGCGCCGGCTCGAGACCTGAACGGGGCGGGCGCCAGGGCCGCGATCAGTCGCTCGACGACGGGGCCACGAGGCAGCGCTCGGGCGCGTCGATCGAGGTGGCGTTCGGGAACATGCTCAGCCAGGGGATGCGCATGCTGTAGCCGTTGACGGTGACTGGCACGTCCGGACAATTGCGCGCGATACGGCTTGCATTGGCCTGAAGGTCCGCCGAGTCGAACTTGAAGTAGGGCGGCAGGAAGCCGGCATCTTCGTTGCGGAAGATCAGCGGGTTGGAAGAGCCGGCGCGAACCGTCTCGATGCGATATTGGATGTTGCGGCCGTCGCCCGTGACACCGCTGATCTGGACCTCCCAGGAATCCGGGCCGAAACGGAGCCAGAGCAGGGTGAGCGCGATGACGGCGATCACGATCAGTGCTGTAACGATCTTCTGCTTCATGATACTTGACGCTCCTTAGCTTCTCCGGGGCTCGCTCTCTCCGCCCCGGGCCTTCAAGGTGTTTGCGGTCGTCTCGGGACCCTCGATCGGCGGTGCGAGGACGCAGGGACACCCTGCACTACGCCGCGGGCAGGCGTCGTGTCGTGGCATGGCAACGTCCATGCGGTCACGATCCGATGGTTAGGGCCGCCCTTGGGCTTCCCAATGTCGAGGCCGACCGGCCCCGCCGATGCGGGAAGCGCCATCGGCATTATACAGAGCGTATTCGCCTCGTCAGCGGTGCGCCGCGGCTCGGCCGTGCCGCGGGCCTCACTTGACCTTGATCGCGATGCTCTCGAGGCCGTTGCGGCGCAGCAGCTCGCGGACTCGGCCGACCTGCTCGCGGTCCGCGAGGGGCCCGGTGCGCACCCGGTGATAGGTGTCCTTGTTATTGATCGTGACGGTCTGGATCTGCGCCTGGATGCCGAGCCCGGCGAGACGTTCCTTGAGTCGTGACGCCTCCTCGGGGCGCTTGAAAGAGGCCACCTGGAGTAGATAGACGTCGCCGGTGGCGGCGGTCGCCGGCTCGGACGGCGCGGTCTGCGGCGTGGCAGCTACGGGCTCGGGTGGCGTCTGGGGCGGTGATGCAGGCGTCGGCGGTATCGTCTCCTCGTCCGGTACCAGCACCTCCATCTCGGGGAGGATGTCGTAAAACGAGAAGGTCGGCTGGGTCGGCCCCGGCTGGCTGGGCTTGGGCCTGGCGGCCTCGGCCGGCGCCCCGTCTCGGGCAGGGTGCGATCGCGGGCCGTTGGTCGTCCAGGCCAGGCCGACACCGAAGGCGCCGAGCATCCCGCCGAGCACGAACCAGAAGAAGCAGGGCTTGGGCTCGCGGCGTTTGGGGCGGGGCGGTGGCGAGCCGCGGCGATAGTCGAGGGTCATCTCACATGGCCTCGGGCGCCGAGACGCCGATCAGCGCGAGCCCGTTGCGCAGCACCTGGCGCACGGCCAGGATCAGCTTGATGCGGGCGTCGCGCAGCGCGACGTCGTCGACGAGAAACTGGTGGGCGTTGTAGTAGGTATGGAAGTCGTTGGCCAGCTCGCGCAGGTATTGGGTCAACTGGTGCGGTTCGGCGGCGAGCGCTGCGCCCTCGACGATCTCGGGATAGCGCGACAGGCTGCGCAACAGCGTCTGCTCGTGGGGCTCCTCGAGCCGCGCGAGGTGCTCTGTGCCGCGCGTCGGCTCGAGCGGGATGCCCCGCTCCGCCCCCTGGCGCAGGACGCTGGCGATCCGCGCATGGGCGTACTGCACGTAGTAGACGGGGTTGTCGGCCGATTGGGAGCGGGCGAGGTCGAGGTCGAAGTCCAGATGCTGTTCGCAGCGGCGCATCACGTAGAAGAAGCGGGCCGCATCGCGCCCGACCTCGCGGCGCAGTTCGCGCAGCGTCACGAACTCGCCCGAGCGGGTCGACATCTGCACCCGCTCGCCCTGGCGGTAGAGGATCGCGAACTGCACGAGCAGCACGTCGAGGCGGCTCGCATCGTCGCCGAGGGCCGTCAGCGCTGCCTTCACCCGTGGCACATAGCCGTGGTGATCGGCGCCCCAGACGTCGATGACCCGGTCGAACCCGCGCTCCAGCTTGTCCATGTGGTAGGCGATGTCGGAGGCGAAATAGGTGCTCTGGCCGTTCTCGCGCACCAGGACCCGATCCTTCTCGTCGCCGAAGGCCGAGGAGCGGAACCACTGGGCGCCGTCGCGCTCGTAGACCTGACCGGCCGCGTGCAGCCGCGCGATGGCCCGGTTGACGGCGCCGCTCTCGGTCAGCGAGCGCTCGGAGTACCACTCCTGGTATTCGACGCCGAACTCGGCGAGGTCGCTGCGGATGTCGTCGAGGATGGTGTTCAGGCCGAGCTCGAAGACGAAGCGATAGCGGTTATCGCCGAGCGACCGTTTGGCGCGCGCGATCAGGGCATCGATGTGCGCCTCCTTGTCGCCGCCGGCGGGCTCGTCCGGGCAGATGCCGCGGAAGAGGTCAGTGGCGTCGCAGCGGTAGTCATCGCCGTGCTCGCGGTGCAGCGCGGCAGCGATGTCCCAGACGTAGTCGCCCTTGTAGCCGTTGCTCGGGAAGTCGAACGCCTCGCCGCAGAGCTCCAGGTAGCGCAGCCAGATCGAGGTCGCCAGGATGTCCATCTGGCGCCCGGCGTCGTTGACATAGTATTCGCGGTGCACCTCGTAGCCGACGGCGGCGAGCAGGTCGGCGACGACGGCCCCGTAGGCGGCGCCGCGGCCATGGCCGACGTGCAAGGGGCCGGTCGGGTTGGCGGAGACGAACTCGACCTGGACGCGCCGCCCGGCGCCGAGCCGGCTGCGTCCGTAGTCGGGGCCCGAGGCGAGGATCTCGGGCACCAGGGCGCGGTAGGCGGCCGGGGCGATGAAGAAGTTGATGAAGCCGGGTCCGGCGATCTCGATGCGCTCGATCAGCGGTGTCGCCGGCAGCGCCGCGACGAGCCGCTCGGCCAGGTCGCGTGGCCGTTGGCGCGCGGGCTTCGAGAGCGCCAGCGCGACATTGGTCGCGAAGTCGCCGTGACTCGGGTCCTTGGTGCGCTCGACCTGGGGCGCGGGCAGGTCGGCGGCGAGCGGCCCCGCGGCGGCGACTTGGCGCAGGGCGGTGTTGAGGAGATCCTGGATCTGGCGTTTCATGGGATCGGGCGGGCTCGGTCTGAAGGTCTGTGGTTGGCGTTTCCATCGTCGAGGCGAATGCCGGCCAGCGGGCCAGGGCGAGGAACCAACCCCAGCCTTGTCGGGGGGCTCGCATCGGCCCTGCCTGACACGTCGCGGTCGTCTCAGACCCCCCTCGTCGAGGGTCGCGCCGACTCCGCGGCGTCACGGTCGGCCGGCGGTCTCGCCGAACCGCTTGGGCGGCCGCGTCTCGAGCGGCATGCGATGGCCTGGAAGGATACCGCAATCCAATGCCGAAGGCAGGGCCGTAGGGCGGGAAAGCGCAGCGCATCCCGCGTTTGCCGGTCGTGCAACCCGCCGCTGACGGCCGCGCATCCCGCCGCTCCCGGTCGTGTCTCCCGCCATTGACGGGTCGCCGAGTCCCGCTCGCGACCCCCGCGTGGCCCGGCCATAAGGCGATGCACGCGCTTGCCCTGTGAACCTCGCATCGCTCAGCGTTCGCGCCAGATCGTGCGATAGAGGTCGTGGCGGCGGTCCTTCAGATTCTGCACCGTGCCCGAGTTGCGGGCGAGGCGCAGCGACTCGAGCCGCAGGTCGGCGAAGGCGACCGTCTCGACGTTCGGCGTCGTATCGGCGGCGATACCGTCGCGGGCGAACGGAAAATCGCAGGGGGTCAAGATGCAGCTTTGCGCGTACTGGATGTCCATGTTGTGGACCTTGGGCAGGTTGCCGACGTTGCCCGACAGGACGACATAGCACTGGTTCTCGACCGCTCGCGCCTGGGCGCAGTAACGCACCCGCAGGTAGGATTGGCGTTCATCGGTGCAGAAGGGGACGAAGATGAGGTTGGCGCCCTGATCGGCGAGGTGGCGGGCGAGTTCGGGGAACTCGGCGTCGTAGCAGATCAGCACGCCGATCGGGCCGCAATCGGTGTCGATCGTCTGGAGGCTGTGACCGCCCTCGATGTTCCACCAGTAGACCTCGTTCGGCGTCGGGTGGATCTTGGCCTGCTCGTGGATCTCGCCGCTGCGCAGGCAGACGTAGCAGATGTTCTCGACCCGCCCGTTCGGCATGCGCGTCGGGTGGGAACCGCCGACGATGTTGATGTTGTAGCGCATCGCCATCTCGCGCAGCGCCTCCTTGAGGGGATCCGTGTACTTGGTCAGCGCCTCGATCGACTGGGCCGGGGTCAGTTCCTGGTCCTGCATCGACAGCAGTTGCAGCGAGAAGAGCTCGGGGAAGACGACGAAGTCGGCCCGGTAGTCCGAGGTGACGTCGACGAAGTAGCGCACCAGGTCGGTGAACTCGGCGAAGGAGTGCACCCGCCGCTGCATGTACTGGACGGTGGCGACGCGCACCGTGTCGGGCAGCCTCCCGCCGTAGCTGCGGGCGCGCCGCTCCTCGGCCGCGTCCATCGCGTTCGGGTTGCGCCACAGCAGATGCACCGCAAAGCCGAGCGACTGCTTGTCCTCGGGCAGGTAGTCGGGCAGCAGGCCGAGGACTTCGAAGCCGTTGCGCAGCTGGAAGGTCAGCACCGGATCGCGCTGGCGGTTGCCCTTGACCTCCTCGAGGTAGGCCTCGGGCGACTCGAAGCGGCGCAGGCGGCGGGCCAACGTCGGCAACCGCCCGCCGAAGACGATCCCCTTCAGGCGCCAGGACTGGGCGAGCTTGCGCCGCTCGTCGTAGAGGCGTTGGCCGATGCGTAGGCCACGGTAGGCCGGGTCGACGCAGACCTCCATCCCATAAAGGTAGTCGCCGTCCGGGTCGTGGCGCGAGGCATAGCCGTTACCCGTGATCTCGCTCCAGGTGTGGGCGGCGAGCGCATGCTCGGGGCCGATCTGGAAGGTCGCGCAGTAGCCGACGATCAGGTCGTCATACTCGGCGACGAACTGACCCTCGGGGAAGTTGTGGATCTGCCCGCGCAGCATGCTCGCGGAATAGGTGCCCATGCCGGTCCCGGCGTAGACGCGGGTGACGAGGTCGCGGATCGCCGGGATATCCTTGATCCGGGCGTTGCGGACCAGGAGCTGGGGCTGGCTCTGGCTGGCGGGCTTCTTCTTGGGCATGGGGTGCAGGCTCCGGTTCGGGGTGGCGGGCCGGGTCGAACGGGGTTTGCCGACGGCTTGTCTGGGTGGGGACGGGGCCCCCACTTAGCGATGAGCGATGCCCCGTCGACGCAGGGCCGAGTCTACACAATCGGAACGCGACAGGTTGCGGTGGCGCACGGTGCAGGCGGGCCGGCTCGCCGCCATCACGAGATTCAACGGAGGGTATGACAGATGCAGGCGATCCTGATGCGCGAGCCTGGCGGGCCGGGTGTCCTGGAGCAGGCGGAGGTGGCGATGCCGGCGATCGCCTCGCCGAGCGAGATCCTCGTGCGGTTGAGCGCGGCGGGCGTCAACCCGATCGATACCAAGCTGCGCAGCCGCGGCGTCCTGGTCCCGGACGGCCTGCCGGCGGTGCTCGGCTGCGACGGCGCCGGGGTCGTCGAGGCGGTCGGCGACGAGGTGACCCGTTTCAAGCCGGGTGACGAGGTCTGGTTTTGCCACGGCGGGCTCGGCGGTCCGGTCGGCAACTACGCCGAGTACACCGTCGTGGATGCCGCGATCGCCCAGCCCAAGCCGCGTTCGATCGACTTCGCGACGACCGCCGCCGCCCCGCTGGTCCTGATCACGGCCTGGGAGGCCCTCTACGATCGTGCCCGGCTGCGCGAGGGCCAGACGGTGCTGATCCACGCCGGCGCGGGTGGCGTCGGCCACGTCGCGATCCAGCTCGCCCGGCTCGCCGGGGCGCGGGTGTGCACGACCGTCAGCAGCCCGGAGAAGGCGGCCTTCGTCCACGAGCTCGGCGCCGAGTGCGCGATCAACTACCGGGAGGAGGACCTGGTCGAGGTGGTCATGGAGTGGACCGAAGGGCAGGGCGTAGATGTCGCCTTCGACACGGTCGGCCCGGCGGTCTTCCAGCAGACGATCCCGGCCGTCGCCCACTACGGGGACTTGGTTACCATCCTTGACCCGGGGCCGCAGCTCGACCTGCGCGAGGCGCGCAACCGCAATCTGCGCCTAAGCCTGGAGCTGATGCTCACGCCGATGCTGCGCGACCTGCCCCTCGCCCGAGCCCGCCAGTGCGAGATCCTGCGCCGCTGCGGCGAGCTGATCGATCGCGACGAATTGCGTATCGAGGTCTCGCGGACCTTCCCGCTGGCCGAGGCCGCTGCGGCCCACCGCCTCCTCGAGGAGGGCCATCTCCGGGGCAAGCTGGCCTTGACGATCGCCGATGATTGAGCTCGATCAGGCCGGGCCGCTGCGAGTCGCCCTAGTTTCGGATACCCACGGGGCGCTCGACCCACGGGTCGCCGAGCTGGTGGCCGGCTGCGACCTCGCCGTCCACGGTGGGGACATCGGCGACCTGTCCGTCTTGGCCGCCTTGCAGCCGCGCGGGCGGGTCTTCGCCGTCCACGGCAACAACGACCGCACCCACTCGCGGCCAGCCGATGAGTCGCCCTCCCTGCGTCATCTGCCCGAGGTCCTGCAACTCCGTCTGCCGGGCGGGGTGCTGGCGGTCATCCATGGCCACCAGTTTCCGGCCTCGGGCCGCCACGGCCTCCTGCGGCAGCGCTTCCCGCGCGCCCGCGTCATCGTCTACGGCCACAGTCACGAGCTGGTCGTCGACCGGGAGTGCGAGCCCTGGGTCGTCAATCCCGGCGCGGCCGGGCGGGTGCGGACCCATGGCGGACCGTCGTGCCTGATCCTGACCGCCGCCGAGGCGCGCTGGACGCTCGTCGTGCAGCGCTTCGCGCTCTTGCCGAGGCGGCGCCACACCCCCCCGAGGTCGGCCGATAAGGCGGCTTTATCTGCTTGATAGATAGATATTTTATACAGAATCCTCCGGGTTGCCATCCAGGGGCTTTGGGCTATCTTTCGAGGTAGGGAAGGCAAGCGAAGGAGGAACACCATGAAGACCAAACGCACCGAGATGACGACGGGCGATCCGCATCGGGAGATGCAATCCCTCGGTGAGATGGATCGGTTGTTCGATACCTTCTTCCCGCGCGGTTGGCTCCGGGCGTGGCGACGGGGTTGGCCGGAATGGATGATGACCGATGAGCCGTTGACGATGTTCGGGCCGCGCGTCGATGTGATCGACCGGGAGGCGGAGGTCCTGGTCCGGGCCGAGTTGCCAGGCGTGGAGCGCAAGGACCTGGCGGTTGAGCTGTCCGGGTCGATGCTGACGATCCGCGGCGAGCGTCGCCGCGAGGAGAAGGAGGAGCGAGGCGAGTACTTCCGCGAGGAGATCGAGCACGGTACCTTCCACCGTACGCTGCGTCTGCCGCAGGAGGTGATGGCGGACGAGGTGAAGGCCGAGTTCCGCGACGGTATCCTCGAGGTCCATCTGCCGAAGGTCGCGAAGACCGAACGCAAGCGGATCGATATCGGCTAGCCGCCAGGGCCGGCCGATGAGTGGAAGGGAGCGCAGGGCCGGGGCCGACCGAGAGGTCGGCCCCTTTCGTTTGTCTCTTGTCGGTCGGGCCGCACCCGTTGGGGGCCTGGCCTGAGGAGGGCGCCATGTTCAGTATCCCGCGGCTTCTGATCGCCGGTCTGCTCTTGGTCGGCACGGCGGCCGGGGCCGCGCCGACCGGCCCCGTGCCCTTGAGCGACGAGGTGCCGGTGGCGACCGGCTGGCAGCTGGAGCCGGTCGTGAAGGGCCTCGAGCACCCTTGGGCCATCGCCTGGCTGCCAGACGGCTCGGCGCTGGTCACGGAGCGTCCCGGGCGGCTGCGGCGGATCGAGGAAGGCGCCCTCCAGCCGAGGCCGATCGCCGGTCTGCCGCCGATCCTGGTCCATGGCCAGGGCGGCCTCCTCGACATCGCCCTGCATCCCCGCTTCGCCGACAACCGCCTGGTCTATCTGACCGCCGCGCGCGGCACCCCGGATGCGAACCACACGGCCGTCATCCGCGGGCGGCTCGACGGGGAACGGTTGGCCGACGTCGAGGTCATTTTCGAGGTCGCCGACGAGAAGACCGGCGGCCAGCACTTCGGCTCGCGGCTGCTCTGGCTCCCCGACGAGACCCTGCTGGTCAGCATCGGCGACGGCGGGAACCCGCCGCTCGCCTTCGACGGCGCCAACATCCGCGACCAGGCCCAGCGGCTGGGGACCCATTTCGGCAAGATCCTGCGCCTGCGCGGCGATGGCAGCGCCCCACCGGACAATCCCTTCCGCGGCCGCGAAGGCGCCCGCGCCGAGATCTGGACCCTGGGACATCGCAACATCCAGGGCCTCGCCCGCGATCCGCAGAGCGGTCGCGTCTGGGCCAGCGAGCACGGCGCCCGCGGCGGCGACGAGCTCAATCTGATCGAGGGCGGGACCAATTACGGCTGGCCGCTGATCACCTACAGCCGCGAGTACTGGGGCCCGCGGATCAGCGCTGCGACGACGGCCCCAGGGATGCGCGATCCCAAGGTCGTCTGGACCCCGTCGAACGCCCCGAGCGGCCTGGCCTTCTACACCGGCGACGCCTTCCCCGCCTGGCGCGGGAACCTATTCAGCGGCGCGCTCAAGTTCGAGGAGGTCCGACGGGTCATCCTCGATGGCGAACGCATCGTCGGTGAAGAAAGGCTCCCGATCGGCCAGCGTGTGCGCGACGTGCGCCAGGGACCGGACGGCCACCTCTATCTGCTAACCGACGAGCCGAACGGCCAACTGCTGCGGGTCGTGCCGGCACTGGGCCGGAGTTAGGTACGATTCAATACCAAGTCGGTCGCCGCAATCGGTCGATCGGTCACCTATTCATGTCGTTGCCCATAGGTTGGCAAAAGGATGGGCGGAAAGATCAGCGGGATGCCCACGCTAGTCGGACGGGATCTGGATGCTGAGCATCAATCAAGCGCCGGCAGAATCCATCTCCCTGCGATCAAGGGCGACCTGTCGCTGGCCGAGGTCTGCAACAAGGTGAAGCTGTCAAGGCAGTACGTACCCTATTAACTCTTCCAAATAATGCGAGCGCCTCGGGCTAGAAGGTTAGGGTAACATACTGTCTCCGGAACCGACTGGAAGCTGTCATCCGTAACCCTTTAACCGGGACCTGGAACTACCGTCCGGGATCCCGGGAGTGCTAGGAAACTGAATACCCACCTCCCGGTTCATTCAACTTTCATCCTCGCGTCACTCTGGCTTCACGCCTCGCCATTAGCATGCGCTCGCCGGATCGGGCATGCGTGGCGTCCGACAACGGCCGTGGCCTCGCTGCTTCGCCTTGCGCAACAGGCACGAGAAATGGCAATCTGCTACGCGATTGATCAGGTACCGATCCTATGAACAACAAATTGGCTGCCGCATTGTCGATCTTGTTCTGTGCAGGGGTGGCGAACGCCGGTCCACCGTTGGATGACGTCTGTGAGACGGGCCACCGTTGTAGGACGATCGCGAAGTTTGGGATCATCACGGATATCCACCATACGAACAAGGCCGATATCCCATCACGAAAATACTCGGCTGCCGTCGCCAAGACCGAACACTTTGTCAAGTCGATGAATCGACAGAAAGCGAATTTTGTCATCGAGCTTGGCGACTTCGTAGACACCCTTGCGGATAGCAAGGACCCGCTTGAAAACTTGAACGAGGTCGAGAGCGTTTATTCAAGTTTCCGTGGTCCAAAATATCATGTCTTGGGGAACCACGATTTCGATAACATCGAACGCGATGTCTTCCTTGATTCGATCACGAATACACGGATTCCTATGGGTGAGACCTATTACTCCTTCGATAGCGGAGGCATCCACTGTGTCGTGTTGGACGCAGATTACACGGTGGCCGAGCCTCACCTACCGTTCGATCTCCAGGACCCGAATGACCCATTCTGGACATGGAAGGATGCCTGGGTGCCGGAGGAGCAGCTTGCTTGGCTTGAGATGGATCTCGCGAGGAGCAATCGACCCACGGTCGTCTTCACTCACCAGGTCGTGCATCGGGATACGACAGAGGACCACACGATCAAGAACGCAGATGCCCTTCGCGCCATCCTCGAGGAAGATGGTCAGGTCGTCGCCGTGTTCTCGGGCCATGACCATCGCGGCGAGATGGCCGTTCGCAATGGCATTCACTACTTCGTGCTCGAGGGAAATGTTGGTATGAGCCTCGATTGGCCCGAGGTCAGCCCGACAGAGGGGCTCGATCCGGTGAAGGACTCGCCGTTCACCTTCGTGGAAGTGAAGCAAGAAAGGGCTGACGAGTTCAATGGGATCAGGACCTACCAGATCGCCCTCACGGGAAACGCCCAGCAGTACACCTACGAGGATCAGGTGCAGATCCTGGCCCCCTAAGGGGCATGCGGCCTGGGGGCGCGGGCTAGCGCGCTCGTCCTCCATCCAGTAGTCGGACCACAGGCGTGTGAAGAGCGGTGCTTCTGCGACGGTTAACATCAGGCGGCAGTATACGTCAATGCCGCAGGATCGGGTTGGTTGACCGCTCCGCGACTCGTTGCGGACTTTCGATACATGCGTTGGACTGGCTGCAAGGGGTCATCTGGGCCCGCTGGGGCCGAGGCCGGCGGCGGCAGCTTCTGGCCCAAGCCTGCCTGACTGCCATCAGTCCGGATCGCCCTTTATTGGGTGCGGCGCTGCTGTCCGTCTTGGGCAGCAGCACGTCGCACCCGGTACGCTTGGAGCGCTGACGCAAGCATCAGCGCACCTGAAGCCGCGGGTAGTCGCGCGCCATGTGCTGCCAGAACCCGCCACTCCAGTCCATCAGCACCGCAAGGAGCCAATCCTCCGGCATGGCACTGAGCGTGGCCTCCACCATATTCCGGCCGCAGCCTTGGTCGGCGGAGGTAATGGCGTAGAACTGGACGGTGCGGTGTTCGGCATCGATCAACAACTCGATACCAGTGATCCCCTCGGCGCCGACGGCGACCACAGGGTTCTGCTTCCCATCTGCCGATAGTCGGTTGGATGCGGTCAGTCTGCCGGGAAAAAGCTTGATGAAGCGCAGCTGCGGGATGGCCGCCAGGGCCATGGCGAGTTGCTGGTGAATGGGATCGACGCCGCGCAGTGTGCGAGCCTTGCGGATGCGTTCACCGTCGATGAAGCCTTGTCGCCGTGGCATACCGGTCTCCGCCGTCGAGTGGGTTTTATTTTTATAGATCTATAGCTTGCGTTCATTTTTTGGCCGGTGTGTCTCGCGGATGGCTTGTGGGAAGTGCGCCCTCCAGCCCTCCGTCAGTCGGGTCGAAATCCAGGCAGCGGACCGCACCTTCAGACTATGGGTGCCGGCATCTGGGGGCTCCATCGGCCTCTCGGCGCTCGTCATGGATCAATGTTCCAGTGGCAGGCCAACTGCGGGGCGGTAAGGCCGCCTGGTCGGTCCGCAAACACCATCGAGCCCATCGGGGCAGGACGTCAACGCATGTTTCGTCGAACCGAGCCAACAGCCCCGCGGGCCTTACACGTCCTCTACGATGGGGGCTGCCCCCTCTGTCGACGCGAAATCGCCATCTACCGCCGACTTCGCCCGCGGCGTCCCGTGCAATGGGTCGACATCGACGCCGACCGAAAGGCCCCGATGCGCTATGGGCTGTCCCGCCCGGAGGCCATGGCCCGGTTCCACGTGATCGACGGGGACCGGGTCGATACCGGGGCGGCGGCCTTCGTGACGCTCTGGGGCGCCTTGCCCGTGTGGCGGTACCTTGCGGCCGGGGTCCGGGCGCTGAGGTTGTTGCCTGTGTTGGAGTGGGGGTACGGTTGGTTCGCCCGTCACCGCACCCGCGGGCGCTGCACCGACGAGGGCTGTCGCGTCAGTGAGCATTAGGCACGCGGGCCCAAGAAGGCCGGTGCGCTGACCGTCAAGCAGGGTCAATCCTGGCCTGCGGCAGCCACGGGCGAACGGGCGGCCAGCCCGGTGACGCCCGTTGCAGCGCAGTCCGTGGACGGACAAATAGGACGGGCGCTTCAGCTTGGTTCCTCAGTTCCGAGATCCGGGGGAGGTCGGGATGAACGCGATGACAACGCCTCGGCGAGGCGGGTTGGAGCGACAGTCGGCTTGGTCGGCGTCCGCTGCCGTGCCGGAAGATGTGGCGCTGCTGCCCGGGACGATCGGCTGCGATGCCGCCGGCACCTTGCCGGGCCTCTTCGCCCGGCGGGTCGCACTGACCCCGGATCAGGTGGCCTACCGAGCATTCGGTGCGGAGGACTGGCAGAGCTGCAGTTGGCGGGCGATGGCCCGCCTGGTCGCCCGTTGGCAGGCGGCGCTCGCGAGCGAGGGGCTCGCCCCCGGCGAGCGCGTCGCCGTGGGGCTACCCAACGGTATCGACTGGGTCTGCGTCGACCAGGCCGCGCTGGGCCTCGGCCTGGTCACGGTACCCCTCTACGTCAGCGACAGCCCCGGCAACCTGGCCCATATCCTCGAGGACTCTGGTGCGCGACTGCTGGTGCTCGACAGCGAGGCACAGTGGTCCGCGCTGGCGCCGCAGCGGGAACGCCTCGCGGCCGTCGGGCGCGTGCTGTGCCGGAGCCTCGGGGCCGACGCGGACGACCCGCGGCTGCGACGCATCGCCGACTGGCTGCCCGGTGACGATGCACCGATCGGCGAGCCGCAGGACCGCACCCAGGGTCCCGACGCGCTGGCGACCCTGATCTACACCTCGGGCACCACTGGCCCGAGCAAGGCGGTGATGCTCTCGCACCGCAACATCCTGTGGAACGCGGAGGCCGTGCTGCACCGCATCCCGGCCTATCCGAGCGACGAATTCCTGTCCTTCCTGCCGCTGGCCCATGCCTTCGAGCGCACCGTCGGCTGCTATCTGCCGATGATGGCCGGCTGCCCCGTCGCCTACGCCCGCTCCATCGAGCAGTTGCGCGAGGACCTGCTGGTGATCCGCCCCAGGGCGCTGCTGTCGGTGCCGCGCATCTACGACAAGATCTATGTCGCGATCCACGAGAAGGTCGGCGAGCAGGGGCCGAAGCGCCGGCTGCTCGAGGCGACCGTCGCCATCGGCTGGCGCCGCCATCTGGCCGCCCGGGGACGCGGCCCGGCACCGAGCCTGCGCGACTGGCTGCTGTGGCCGCTGCTCGAGCGGATCGTCGCCCGGCCGGTGCTCGATCGGCTCGGCGGCCGCCTGCGCGTCGCCGTCAGCGGCGGGGCGCCGTTGGCACCCACCGTGGCCCGCTTCTTCATCGGCCTGGGCCTGCCGCTGACCGAGGGCTACGGGCTTACCGAGGCCGCCCCCGTGGTGACCGCCACCGAGCCCAGGGACTGCCTGCCGGGCTGCGTCGGCACGCCGCTGCCCGGCATCGAGACGCGGCTCGGTCCCGCGGGGGAGCTGCTCGTGCGCGCGCCCTCCGTGATGATGGGCTATTGGAATCGGCCCGAGGAGACTGCGCGGGCCGTCGATCGCGACGGCTGGCTGCATACCGGTGATATCGCCGAGCGACGCGACGGTGGCTATCTCGCCATTGGCGGCCGGCTCAAGGAGATCCTGGTCCTGTCCACGGGCCACAAGATCGCGCCGATGGACATGGAGATGGCCCTGACGATGGACCCGCTGATCGAGCAGGCGATGGTCGTCGGCGAAGGCCGCCAGTACCCGGCCGCAATGTTGGTGCTCTCGGAGCGGCCATGGCAGCGCCTGGCCGCTGCGTTGGGGCTCGACCCGCAGGACCCGGCCTCGTTGGCCGACCCGCGGGTCATCGACGCGCTGCTCGCGCGGACCGAGGAGCGCCTCGCCGAATTCCCGGACTGGGCACGCCTGCGTGCGCTCCATCCGACCCTCGCCCCCTGGACCATCACCGATGGCCTGATCACGCCGACGATGAAGATCAAGCGCGATGTCCTCGAAGGGCGCTTCGCCGCGGAGATCGCCGAGCTGTACGCGCAACCGAGACGCCGGCCTGGCGAGGCGGCGCCCGCATCGCCGCCTGGGCGGCCCGGGGACGGACGCCGGGCATGAGGGATGCGGATGATCAGTTCGCGCAGCAGGGGCGCCTGCTCGAGATCCTGCGTGGCCTAATCCATGGAGGGGCACAGGGCGCCGGCCTGGCGCCGCCGCCGGAGGAGATCACGCTCGACACGCGACTGGAGACGGACCTGGGCCTGGACAGCCTCGGTCGCGCCGAGCTGATCGCACGGGTGGAGCGAGGCTTCGACCTCGAACTGCCGGATGATGCGCTGCTCGCAACCACGGCGCGGGACCTGCTGAAACGGATCCAGGCGGCCGCACCGGCCAGCGCCCGCCTGACCTCGGCCAGGCCGGCGGCGGCGCGGCCCGAGGGTGGGGACATGGCCGTCCCGACCAGCGCCCGCACCTTGTCGGAGGTCCTCGATCACCACGTCACCCGGCATCCGTCCCGGGTCCACATCCTCTTGTACGAGGAGCCCGAGCGCATCCGGCCGATTCGCTATGCGGACCTCGCCGAGGGCGCCGCACGGGTCGCCGCGGGCCTGCGCGGCGCGGGGCTCGCGCGCGGTGCCACGGTCGCGCTGATGCTGCCGACCGGCGTCGACTACTTCTTCGGCTTTCTCGGTATCCTCCAGGCCGGTGGCATCCCTGTGCCCATCTACCCGCCCGCGCGACCCGAGCAGCTCGAGGATCACCTGCGCCGTCACGCTGGCCTGCTCGCCAACGCCGGCGCGGTCTTCCTGATCACGGTGCCCGAGGCGCGCATCGCCGCGCGCCTGCTCAAGGCGCGGGTCGCCTCGCTGCGCGCCGTGCTGACGCCGGCCCAGCTTGCCGAGGCCGCGCCTGGATGGACCGCCGTGCCGGCCGATGGCGAGGCGATCGCGATGCTGCAATACACCTCGGGCAGCACGGGCGCGCCCAAGGGTGTGGTCCTGTCCCACGCTGACCTGCTCGCCAACATCCGCGCGATGGGCACGGCCGTCGCTGTGCGGCCGGACGACTGTTTCGTGAGCTGGCTGCCGCTCTATCACGACATGGGCCTGATCGGTGCCTGGCTCGGCAGCCTCTATTTCGGCACGCCGCTGGTGTCCATGTCGCCGCTGGCCTTTCTGGCCCGGCCGCTGCGCTGGCTGAAGGCAATCCACGACCACCGGGCGACCCTGTCCGCGGCGCCCAACTTCGCCTACGAGCTGTGCCTGAGCCGTATCCCGGAGGCCGACCTCGGCGGCCTCGACCTGAGTTGCTGGCGCCGTGCCTTCAACGGTGCCGAACCGGTCAGCGCCGCGACCCTGCGCCGTTTCGCCGCACGCTTCGCCCGTTGCGGGCTGCGGGGGGATGCCTTGGCCCCGGTCTACGGTCTGGCCGAGGCGGCCGTCGGGCTCGCCTTTCCGCCGCCCGAGCGCGGCCCGCGCATCGACTGCATCGATCGCCAGCGCTTCGCTGCCGAGGGTCGGGCGCTGCCGGTGCCCTGCGACGACCCGCAGGCCATGACCGTCGTCGGCTGCGGCCAGGCGCTGCCGGGCTATCGGCTGCGCGTCGTCGACCCCGCTGGCCGGGTGTTGCCCGAGCGCCAGGAGGGGCGGCTGGAGTTTCAGGGGCCCTCGGCGACCCGCGGCTACTTCCGCTACCCAGAGGCGAGTGCGGCGCTGATCCGGGACGGTTGGCACGACACCGGGGATCGCGCCTACCTGGCCGACGGCGAGCTGCACCTGACCGGACGGGTCAAGGACATGATCATCCGCGGCGGCCGCAACCTCTATCCCTACGAGGTCGAGGAGGCCGTCGGCGAGTTGCCCGGCATCCGCCGCGGCTGCGTGGCCGCCTTCGCCGCCACCGACCCGGTCAATGGCAGCGAGCGGCTGGTGTTGGTCGCCGAGACCCGCGAGCGCGATCCCGAGCGCCGCGCCGCGCTGCAGAAGGGCGTCCGCGAACGCGCCAGCGACGTCCTCGGCCTGCCGCCGGACGAGGTGCTGCTGGCGCCGCCGCGCGCGGTGCCCAAGACCTCCAGCGGCAAGCTGCGCCGCGGTGCGACCCGTGACCGCTATCTCGCCGGCACCCTGGCGCAGGGCCCGCCCCCGGCGCTGTGGCAGCTCGTGCGTCTGACCCTGACCGGCGCGGCGATGAGCATGTCACGCCAGCTCCGGCGACTGCCGGCGCGGATCTACGCCGGCTATGCCTGGGGGCTCTTCGGGCTCATCGTGCCCTGGGTCTGGCTCGGCGTGCTGGTGGCCCCTCGGCCGGCCTGGCGCTGGGCCATTGCGCGCGGTGGCGTGCGCCTGTTGCGACGGCTCGCCTTCGTGCGGCTCGAGGTCTCGGGCGCCGAGTACATCCCAGCCGCCGGTCGGGCCTTCGTGCTGGCCGCCAACCATCAAAGCTATCTGGATGCGCCGCTGCTCGTGGACGCCATCGCGCGGCCCATCGGCTTCCTGGCCAAGCAGGGGTTGGCCCGCAGGCCGCTCGTGCGCGTGCTGTTGCAGCGGCTCGGCACCCGCTTCGTCGAGCGCTTCGACCCGGTTCAGAGTGCTGCCGACACCGCCGATCTCGGCGGGGTGCTGCGGCGGGGCGAGCCCCTGGGCTTCTTTCCCGAGGGCACCTTCCTCGAGCGTCCCAGCCTGCTGCCCTTCCGCATGGGTGCCTTTCTCTCCGCGGCGAGCGCCGGCGTGCCGCTGCTGCCGGTCGCGATCCGCGGCACCCGCGACCTGATGCCGGGCACGACCTTCTTCCCGCGCCCGGGCCGTGTGCAGATCCTGATCGGTGCCCCGCTGATGCCGGACGGCAGCGACTGGCCTGCGGCCGTGCGCCTGCGCGACCGGGCGCGCGCCGTCATCGCGCGGGACAGCGGCGAGCCGCCCGTGGCGCTGTGACCATCGAGCGGGGAGGGCATCCCACCAGTGCCCCTGCGACGCCCACCCGATGGCCGGCCAGGAGGGCGGCGCTCTCGATAGCGCGTCGGGAACCGATCGGCCCCCTTCGGGGTCTCTCTCGTTCGTGGACAGCATCAAGACCGATATCGCGATCGTCGGCGCCGGTGGCGCCGGCCTGCGAGCCGCGCTCGCGGCGGCCGAGGCGCGCCCGGATCTCGGGATCGCGTTGATCTCCAAGGTCGTGCCGATGCGCAGCCACACGGTGGCCGCCGAAGGCGGCGCGGCCGGAGTCGTGCAGGCCCATGACCGGCTCGAGGACCATTTCAACGACACGGTCTCCGGCGGCGACTGGCTGTGCGAGCAGGATGTCGTCGAGTTCTTCGTGCGGCGCGCGGCCGCCGAACTGACCCAACTGGAACACTGGGGCTGTCCCTGGTCGCGCCAGGCCGATGGCCGCGTCGCGGTGCGGGCCTTCGGCGGGATGGGGACCGAGCGGACCTGGTACGCCGCCGACAAGACCGGCTTCCACCTGCTCACGACCCTATTCCAGACCGCGCTGCGCCACCCCGGCATCCGGCGCTTCGACGAACACTTCTGTCTCGATCTGCTGGTCGCCGACGGCCGGGTGCAGGGCGTCGTCGCGCTCGACCTCGCGGCCGGCGCGATCCGCTTGATCCAGGCCAAGGCCGTGATCCTGGCCACCGGTGGCGCCGGTCGGGTCTACCGATTCAATACCAACGGCGGCATCGTCACCGGCGACGGCCTGGCCTTGGCCTATCGCCACCGCGTCCCGCTGCGCGACATGGAATTCGTCCAGTATCACCCGACCGGGCTGCCTGGCACCGGTGTGTTGGTCACCGAGGGCTGCCGCGGCGAGGGCGGCATCCTGCTCAATCGCGACGGTTACCGTTACCTCCAGGATTACGGCCTCGGCCCCGAGACGCCGATCGGCCAACCGCGCAATCGCACGATGGAGCTGGGGCCGCGCGACCGCCTGTCGCAGGCCTTCTGGTTCGAGCAGCAGAAGGGCCGGACCCTGAGGCACCCGGTCTGGGGCGATGTCGTGCAGCTGGATCTACGCCACCTGGGCGAGGCGCGGATCGACGAGCGGCTGCCGTTCGTCCGCGAACTGGCCCGGGCCTACGCGAACGTCGATCCGGTTCACGAGCCGATCCCGGTGCGCCCGGCGGTGCACTACACGATGGGCGGTATCGAGACGGACTGCCGCGCTGCGACCCGGCTGCCGGGGCTCTTCGCGGTCGGCGAATGCGCGAGCACCGGGTTGCATGGCGCCAACCGGCTCGGCTCCAACTCCCTGACCGAACTCCTGGTCTTCGGCCGGGTGGCCGGTGAGGAGGCCGCCCAGATCGCCGCGACGACAAGCCTCGACGCGAGCCCGGCGCTGCGGCGCGAGGCCGACGCGATCGCAGCGCGGGCACGCTCGCTCATCAACCCGGATGGCCAGGAATCCGTCCCGGCGCTGCGCGACGCGCTCGGCGAGGCCATGGAGGCCGGCCTCGGGATCTTCCGCACCGAAGAGGGCATGCAGCAGACCGCGGACCAGATCGCGAGCCTAAAGCGTCGTTACCGGGCGGCCCGCGTGACCGATCGATCGAACGTCTTCAACACCGAATGGCTCCAGGCGCTCGAGCTCGGCTTCCTGCTCGATGTCGCCGAGGCCATGGTCCACTCGGCGCTGGCGCGCCGCGAGTCGCGCGGTGCGCACCATCGGCTCGATGCCTACCGGAGCCGCGACGACGAGCGCTTCCTCAAGCACACGCTGTCCCGCTTCCGCGACGATGGCCCGCCGGAGATCGGGCATGCGCCGGTCACGATCACGACGAGCCCGCCAGCCCAGCGGTCCTACGGCGGCGACGGACGAGGATCCGGCGAGCGATGAACGGGACCATCGTCATCGAGGTCCAGCGCTATCGGCCCGAGCAGGATCCGCACCCCTGGTGGCAGGCGTTCGAGCTGGACTACCGCCCGGAGATGTCGGTGCTCGACGCGCTGCACCAGATCAGGGATCGCCACGACAGCGGCCTCGCGTACCGCTGGAGCTGTCGTATGGCGATCTGCGGCAGTTGCGGCCTGATGGTCGACGGCGTGCCGCGGCTCGGCTGCAAGACCTTCCTGCGCGACTACTACCCGGACAGGATCCGGCTCGGACCGCTCGCCCATTTCCCGATCGAGCGCGACCTGATCGTCGATCTGCGCGACTTCCTCGACAAGCTCGCCGCGGTCAAGCCCTATCTGATCCGCGCCGCGCAAGACGAACGACCGAGCGAGCCCCGGCGCCAGACCCCGGCGCAGTTGGCCCGTTTCCTGCCGTTTGCACAGTGCATCAGCTGCGGCCTCTGCTACGCCGCCTGCCCCGAGTACGGGTTGAACAACCGCTTCTTCGGCCCGGCCGCGCTGGCCCTACTGCACCGCTACAACCGCGACAGCCGCGATCAGGGCCGCGCCGAGCGGCTGCCGACCATGAACGCCGAGGACGGGGTCTGGGGCTGCACCTTCGTCGGCTACTGTTCGCAGGTCTGCCCGAAGGGCGTCGACCCGGCGGCGGCGATCAATCAGGGCAAGATCGTGAGCGTCATCGACTATGTTCGCCACCTGGTCGGGCTGAGTCCCGCGACGTTGGGACAAGACGCGACCCAGGAGGGTGAACGATGAGCGCGCGCCGGCCCTACATCCGGCCAATGCCGAGGACCTGGTGGCTCCGCAACCCGGTGTTCCGCCGCTATATGCTGCGCGAGGCGACGGCCCTGTTCGTCGGCGGTTACGGCCTCGTGCTGCTGTGGGGGCTGTCTGCGCTCAGGCAGGGGGAGGGCGCCTGGCTGGCCTACCTGGCCGGGCTGTCGCATCCACTGGCGCTCGCCTTCCACACCCTCGCGCTGGCGATGGCCCTGTACCATACGGTCACCTGGTTCGCGCTGACGCCCAAGCTGATGCCGTCGCGGATCGGCAACCGCCCGATCCCGGCCCGTTGGGTCAAGGCCGCGCACTATGGCCTCTTCGCGCTGTGCAGCCTCGTGATCCTGCTGCTCGCGGCCGGGGTGCACTGAACCTAAAAACGGCAGTTGACCGCTACATCATGGATTCAAGTGGTTGAAATCGCGCGGAGGCTCTACGTGGGGCCTGCTCACCCGCTCGGTGAAGGCCGCTACGGCACCCGATGCACGTCGCCGCTTCATCTCGCCAACGGACAAGACCGGATCAGAAAAGATGAAAAGCGCCCGCCGATCCAATGAACCCCTGACCTGGTCCCTGTTCGCCGCCGGTGGCCTACTGGCCGCCTTCCTCACCCCGCCACTGCTGCTCGCGCCCCTTGGCCTCCTCGGCGAGGGGCTGCGGTTCGAGCGGGTCCGCGCCTTCCTCGACCATCCGCTCGGAGCACTGATCCTCTGGGCGCTGATCGCGTTGCCACTGTGGCACGCGGCCCATCGCCTCTACCACGGCCTGAGCGACCTGAAGGTCGGTGCCCACCGGCTGACGTATGCGCTCTGCTACGGCTTCGCGTTCCTCGTCACCCTCTACAGCGGCTACCTCGTCTGGTTCGCGTGACGCCGCCCGAGCCCCGAACGGCCTCGGGATTCACGACGAGATCGCGCCGCTAGCGACCCTCTGCTCGTAGGCGCCCTGCCGCCCTTCAGCCTGCCGAAGGGGACGAGGACGACAGCGCCTCGCCTGCCCCTGTGCCGAGGCGTGACGGCCGGTCACGCCGTGCATGCGCGGAAGTTTAAGAAGATATTAAAATCGTGATTTTCAGGCGCTGGCCGGTAGGCGAGCGGCGCCTGGGAGCGAGGCCGGCCGCTGCCCCATGAACGGCGACGAGCGTCCGTGAATCCCGAGCAGGAGACCCATGATGGCCGAAAGCAAGCAGGACAGCCCCGGCGACGACCGCAACGATGCGCTCCGAGACATCGCCAAGGAGGTCCGTTCTCTGACCGAGGCGTTCGCCGAAGACAGCCGACGCGATCGACTGCGCATCTACCTCATCCTCATCGTGGCCGGCATCGGTCTCGTCGCGGCCGGCGGCAACGTCTGGCGCCTCGTCGAGGTCATGAACGAAGACATGGAGTCGATGTCGCACGACATGGCGCTGATGAAACGCTACATGGCCTCGATGCACACCGACATGGGGGCGATGTCCGAGGACATCGGCGCGATGCGGACCGACATGGCGACCATGTCCCAAGTCATGCAGACGATGGACACGATGGGTCCGGACGTGCGGCGCATGACCGCCTCGGTCGAGCAGATGGCGGCGAACGTGGACGCGATGTCCCGATCCGTTGGCGTATTGTCCACGATGACCCCGGCGGTGCAGAAGATGTCCGCCGATACCGGCAGCATGACCCGCGACATGCACTGGATGATGCCGTTCAACTGGGTGCCGTTCCAATAGTTGTCCGGGCGCCGCGGTCGGCGCCGCGCCGCCCGGCCGCGATTTAATGGCACCTTGAAAAATTCAAGGTGCCTTTCGGTCTTGTTCATGGGCTTGGCGTTCATGTTCGGTGGCTGGCTGGGCACCGATGATCCTGGTCTGGTCGTTTCGCCTCGTACAGGCGATAAGCAATATCCGTTTCTGGCTCGATCAGACTACTCGGATATATCGATTTTCCGCCCCTCAGCATGTTCATGCTAGAAGGGTCGACGTATAACGGATCGTTGATGAACGTGGTCGCCTCTTCAAAAGGAAAACCGCGCTTTGCAATGTGACGTATTGCTTTGTCAGGGTCCCAATCGAAGCTCATCGGCGGTGCGATAAGATGGATTGCGATGTGCCTGGAAACGGGGTGACTTTGTCTCGTGGACCGACGGCGCGGTGCGCGGTGTCGGTTTGGCACGCGTGCCAAGTTGGCGCCGCCCGTCGGTGATCAGGCGCTCGACTCCGTTCCGCCGCCCGTGCGGCACGCCGAGGAGCGATCGCCATCGACGGATGCCCTCACTCCCTCATTGCCGACGGGTTCCCCGGCGGCGCGGGGGCGGCACCCGGGAAAACGCCAGGGGATGCTTTACAGTAACCCGGCAGACGCTCGACGTCCTGGCTGTCGCCGCTTCGCCACGTTGGTTCATCGCAGCGCGAAGCGCCCGGCTTGCCGTCGACATCGACGAAGGGGGCGCCGCGGGCGAGGCTCCGGTTTCTCGCCTCATCGCACCGCGGGTTTTGTGGATGTCCGCCTTTATCCAGCAGGATATGCCACGAGGCGAGACCCTGCCGGCTAAGCAGCCCAAATTCTCTTGGTGGCCATTCTAGGCTCGAGTCCGGGCTAACCTTAAGCTTGGGTGCGAGTCACTAGCTACCACCCAGCTCGAGCAGTCAAAGATGGGAGGGGCTTGCGATGTCGAGACTTGCGTGTCCAGCGGCATTTTCGCTCGTGTCGCTGTTTCTGACTTTCAGTGGTGCACACGCCGACTGCACCATCAATCCTGGTTTCGAAGGGCTCAACAAGTCGGTATACAGGGTTTCCCGGTTCCTGAGACATCTCCGGTGCAGGGTGTTGCGCGCCTGCATATCGAGCAGCTCGATGAGGCCCTCGCTGACAATGCCAATGTCTTCATTGATGTGCGTCCGCCCGCCTTCTTCGATGCCTGCCGGCTGAAAGGCTCGGTGAATCTCGAATACACGTTTTCCGGTCCGCAGGGTGAGAAGATGTACAAGACGGATAGGCGAGTGACCGAGCCAGTGTTAGAGGAATTCATCGCTCAGGGCAGGATCATCGTGTTCTTCTGTAATGATTCCTTTAGTGCGCGAGGATGCCATCGAGCGGCGAATGCGGTGATAACGGCTGTCTGTGATTGGGGACTGCCTACGAATGCCGTGAAATGGTTTGGCGAAGTTGTCTCGGGCACCGTGCCAACGCGTCCGGATCTGGTCGAAGGTACCAAATGCGAGCCACCCTGGCACTGAGGATGGTGGCCAAGAAGTAGGGACTGTGCGGCCCGGCAAGGCCGCACGCGAAAAGTACGCGAGAATGGGGACAGTCCATGAGGTATCCCCGCTGAGGCTGATCGCACTCAGTCGATGCCATCGGGCCACTGGATGAATGGGCCGTGAGTGACCATGATGCGCTGCTCGCCGAGTGAGGGACTGGGGGGCGGATTTTTGGGGATACCTCAGGGTCTGTCCACGTTTTTTCCAACCTTTCAACGGGATGTTGCCGACAAAACCCTCCTTCGATAGAAAATTAATAGCACAAGAAGAATACATGTCGCGGCCATGGCGGCAGGGAACAGGACCGTGGCAACGGAGTAGGTCTCCAGGGCCATGACCACCACGCTGTTGCGCGCCGCAAAGACGCCGAAGAACGGCAACGATTCAGAATGGGGGGCTGCATAGACCTTCCTGACTGTTGGCCCAAAGCCGAAGAGGTCTACAACGGTGAGCACAACCACGGCCCACATGGGATCGGAGGTCGCATACCAGAGTGGAAGAGACGAGATTGCGGCGATCAGGAAAAACCAATCCGATCCCGTGATCGTGAGATCCGCCCGCTTGACATAGGCAAGTAGGACTATCAGGAGCGTGATTGCGCTGGAAACTCCGATCGGCCAGGCTCCTGCGCCTCCACCGGCCTGGACCTGAGCGAGGAAGACCACACCGGTCGTACTTCCCCAAATGACCCAGGAAAACACGTGGGGCTTCACTCTTCCTTGGACGATGCCGAGTAGATACGGATAGAACCCCACGAATGTCAGCGTGATGGCGACGGCACTGAGGAACTCTTTATCGAGCATAGTGCGGCAACCCCGCAGCGCCTAACCCGACTGGCCCAGACTCGATCTCCCGCAGCACCAACTCCGGCGCCGCACCGACGTCGACCGAGACGCGGGCACCGGTGCCCCCTGATTGACGAGCCCTTTGATCCCGTTGACGGCGATCTCGCTGAGATCGTCGCGATCGAGGGTGGCGAAGAAGAAGCCCTCCCAATCGCCGTGCGCCGTCGCCGTCTGGGCCTCGGCGACAGTGTCTGTGTTCTGGGGTGTCGTTCGCGCCATCGCCCTTCTCCTCGAATGATCGGCCAGCCGCTACAGGGCGCCTTGACAAATTCGAGGCGCCCCGCGGGGCAAGGATGCCCCACGATTTGCAGTCGCCTAAGCGACCGAAAATAAAGCGAAGCGGAGATCGCATCTTCGCTTCGCGTCTTGAAAAATTGCCCGGATGGCAATTTTTTCAAGGTCCCCTGCAATCGCACGACTGGCGCCTTTGGCCCCTGATCATGCGGCCTTTTCGGCCGGAGGCGCCGCCCGCGGTCGTGGCCCTGCCGAGGGGTGAGGTCGTCATGCGTTGCGTTTCTCGGTGATCTCGCTCGCGACCCTGCCGATCGCCTACATTATGCTTGCGCACCCCGCTTGGTTTCGGGGCTGGGTGGATCGCGCTCTTCTGGGGGGCAGACCCCGATTTCGCTCTTGCTGCCCGGATCTCCTCTGTGGACGGCACAATGGTCGGCCCGTGGTCGGTGACCCCGAGTGCCGTTGGTGGCGGCTACGAAACCAAGTAGGCTGGGAGACCCTTCGATGAGAAAGATCGCCGTCGCCCACTGGGCGGATCTGAAGCCCGCCACACCCGCCTATGCGCTGGTCGCGAACGTCGACCTCGTAGTCATCCGCTGGCCAGAGCCTGTCGTTGACGGCGAGCCCGGCGTGTCGGTGCTCTACGGCCGGTGCCTGCATCGGGACGCACTGCTCGCGGACGGCCAGGTGCGCGGCGAGGATCTGGTCTGCGGCCTGCATAACTGGGACTACCGCTACCGCACCGGCGTCAGCGCCTACAACCCCGAGGAGCGGCTCGCCAGGTTCACCGCCTGGGTCGAGGACGACGCCGTGTGGGTCGACGCCGACGAGATCGCCGCTTGGGAGCGGGACAACCCCCGAGCCTACGACCGCACGGCCTACCTCGGCCTCTACGACGACCATCACGGTGCCGCCGAAGAGCCCCATAACGCCTTCATCCGCCGGCTGGCCAAGGAAGGCTTGAGCAAGCTCGGCCACCACGGGCCAATCGACGCCATGGGCGTGCCCTACGACCAGCTGCCGCGTTGGGCGGACATCCAGATCCTGACGGCACAGCTGCACCGCCTGCCACTGCCCGACGACGAGCCCGTCGGTACGGACGTCATCATCGGCCCAGCCGCCAAGAAGCCGCTTCGCCTGGCGATCCCCCTCATGGTCTCGGACATGAGCTTCGGCGCCCTGTCCGAAGAGGCCAAGGTCGCGCTCGCCCGCGGTGCCGAGCTGGCCGGCACCGGCATCGGCTCCGGCGAAGGGGGGATGCTCCCCGAAGAACAGGCGGAGAACAGCCGCTACTTCTACGAGTTGGCCTCGGCGCGCTTCGGCTTTTCGATGGACAAGGTGGTCAAGGCCCAGGCATTTCATTTCAAGGGCGGCCAGGGGGCCAAGACCGGCACCGGCGGCCACCTACCGGGGGTCAAGGTGACAGGCAAGATCGCCGAGGTGCGCGGTCTCGCCGAGGGCGAGCCGGCCATCTCGCCAGCGCGTTTTCCGGACTGGCGCGGGCTTGCCGAATTCCGGGAGTTCGCCGACGCCGTGCGCGAGGCGACCGGCGGCATCCCGGTCGGCGTCAAGCTCAGCGCCCAGCACATCGAGTGGGACATCGACGCGGCACTCGAGATCGGCGTCGACTACATCATCCTCGACGGCCGCGGCGGCGGCACCGGTGCCGCGCCCCTGTTGTTCCGCGACAACATCTCGGTGCCCACCATCCCCGCGCTTGCCCGTGCGCGCCGCCACCTGGACCGCTGCGAGGCCGATCGGGTGACACTGATCATCACCGGCGGCCTGCGGCTGCCGGCGGACTACGTCAAGGCCATGGCACTCGGGGCCGATGCCGTTGCGCTCGCCAACGCGCCCATGCAGGCCATCGGCTGCCTTGCCATGCGCGCCTGCCACACCAACAACTGCCCCGTGGGCATCGCGACGCAGAAGGATAGCCTGCGCGCTAGGCTCAAGATTCAGGAGTCCGCCGAACAGCTTTGCCGCTTCTTCCTCGCCGCGACCGAGCTGATGCAGGTCATGGCCCGTGCGTGCGGGCACGACCACCTCAACAAGCTGAGCCCGGAGGACCTGACCACCTTCGACCGCGACATGGCGCACCTGGCCGGCATTCCCTACGCCGGACTCGCCCTCGGCTGACGTCCTGGAGACAACCCGATGACGAACCGACCCGGCGGCCTCGTCTCGCACAAGGTGCCGGTCCTCATCGTCCTCATTGACCGCCTCCCGCCGGTCACCACGGGAGGTGAGGTGGTACGAAGCGCCAGCGCATTCGATGCGTAGAGGTCGCGCCATGTTCCCGTTTCTAGTCAGGTTGTCGCTCTGCTACGAAGCGAGAACCCTTCCTTCCTTGCGCTGACCGGGACGGCACGCGACTCGCTCAGCGCCGCCGCAACAGCAGCCAGACCCCGAATACCATGATGCCCAGGTTCACGGCCGCGATCAGGAAGAACGGAGCGCCCTTGCCGACCGAATCGTAGAACCAGCCGCCGAACGCGGTCGTGAACAGGATGCCGAGTGAGGCGCAGATGCCGGCCAGGCCGAATACCGCGCCTCGCACCTCGATCGGCGCCTCCTGCCCGAGCACGGTCTGGCTCGCGATGATCGCCGAGATCTGGCCCAAGCCCAGCAGGATCGCGACAGGGATGATGGCTGGACTCGTCGGGTCGCCGACCAGTCCGCCCGCGAAATAGCCGATGCCGGCGATCGCCATCGCTAGGACGCCGGCTATGATGCGGTTTGTCCTGTCCAGCAGCAGGCCGAACAGGATCGCGAACAGCAGCCCCGAGACGCTCGCGGTCACATAGGGCTTGGTCGCCAGTGACGCGGCCTCGGCAATCGACAGGCCCTGCGCGATCGCGGTCTGCTGCAGCCGTGCGGAAAAGAACGTGCCGAGCACGATGCGGTCGGCGAACGAGACGAACTGCAGCAGGCAGGCGAACCAAATCTTGGGGTTCGCCCTGGCCGCCGCGACGCCCGTGCGCAGCAGCACCAGCAACGGCTCGTGCTTGCCGAGGTGACTCGGCGTACCACGGCGCAGGCCCAACCAGCAGACGAGTGCCGTGAGCAGGCAAAGCCCGGCGGCGATGCCAAGCGTGATGCGCCCGGCCATGACCGCGTCCATGCCGCCGGACGCGAGCCGCTGCGGCACGCGGCCGAGCACCAGCACGGCCAGCGTCGCGCCGAGCCCCTGGCAGAACCCCGTGATGCCGACCAGCAGACCGCGCGACTTGTCCTTCGGCGTGTCGGCCAGCACGGTCGCGAGCATGGTGCCGACTGCGGCGACGCCGACCGAAAAGAACAACGCGCAGGCGAGTAGCTGCGGGACCGTGCGGGCCAGCGGGTAGAGAAAGAAACCCGCGGCGAGCCAGACGAATCCGAGCGCGTAGACGGGCCTACGGCCGATCTTGTCGGCGAGCGCGCCGAAGGGCGCAACGAGCAGCAGCGAGACGATCTCGTTGCTGAAGCCGAGCAGGCCCAGCACGCGACCTTGTGCGTTCTCGGGGATCTGCAGGTTCGCGTTCAGCAGGTAGGGCTGTATGAAGCTGACGAAGGCCAGCATGCCGATCGTGATGAAGGCCGCGAACAGGTAAGTTGCGGCGTTCATTGGCGTGTAGCCGGGTGCGAGATGAATGGGCCCGAAGCGACGATCGAGGCTGGAGCTCAAGTGCAGACTCCCGGGCCATCGGCCGCGCTGCGACGAATTGGAAAAAGGCAGGGGTAGCGACTCCGGACCGCTGCCGGGAGAGCGGCAAGCGCTTCGGTCCGAGGTGCGGTCAGAAGGCTCGCCACGAGGTCGGGTCGGCCCGTAGCGCAACCACTTCCGTATCGGCCACCGCTAGAAGCGCGATGGCGGGGAGCACGAGGCGCATGCCGGTGGCAGGACGCATTCTGGCGGGGCAGCCACGCACCGACGGTCGTTGTTGGGGATCTGGGGCCAAGTCTCGCATTGTGACATATCTCCTCTGCCGGACGAGGGCGGGCACTCACAGCGACCCGCGCGATGCGATAAGGTGAGCACAGACCCTGGTTCCGCGACCATGACAAGCCGACCCGTCGGCCTCGTCTCGCAGAAGGTGCCGGTCCTCGTCGTCCTCATAGACCGCTTCCCGCCGGTCACCACGGGAGGTGAGGTGGTACGAAGCGCCACCGAATTCGATGCGCAGGTCACGCCACGCTCCCAAGTCTGGTCAGGTTCTCGGTTGGCTACAATACGAGACCCACGTGCGGTGCTCCGCAGTTCGGCCGCGGCCGCCCGCGGCGGGGCGGCGTTGGCATCGGATGGCTAGGCTTGCGCCTCAGACGCGGGTGATCTCCACCGGGATGGGGCGGCAGACGGTGTTGCATACCGGCGATCGCGCCTGCGCATAGGCGAGCAGGTCGTCCAGTTCTTGGGCGCTGCAGTCCGCCTTCACGTGCATGCGAATCCGGATCTGTCGGTAACCGGGATTAGCGTCCTCATCCAGGCCGAGGAGGCCCTGTAGGTCGATGTCGCCGGACAGTTCGGTCGAGAGCTCGCGGATCTCGATGCCCCGGGCTGCCGCATGCAGCACCAAGGTCGTGGTCACGCAGCCGGCCAGCGCGTGGAGCAGGTATTCGACCGGATTCGCGCCCTCGTTGCCGCCCAGCAGGACGGGTGGCTCGCCGTTCGTGTAGACGAAGTCCTCGGTGCGCGAGGTATCCTCGGCGCCGGCACCGTAGAAGTCGCGGATCGTGGAACGGTTCTCGCCGCCGCTGACCCAGCGGTTGCGTGCGCGGAACTCGAAGTGAGCGAGTTTCGGGTTGCTGCGGATTTGGTCGATGGTATCGACCATCTGCTGCCTATTCAGGCCATTGAGGGTGGTATTGGTTTGCATGTCCATGTCGTCCTCCTGTCGAGTGCGATTGCGGAATGGCATTTTCAGATGCCTCGCTTCATCCAAAGCAATGGACATGCCATAGCCGAAGAATCTATATAATCATATAGATGCGAGATTTTTTGGCGGTCGTTGGGTCCCGAGATCTCGGGAATCACGAGATGTCGTGTCCGAGTTCCCGAAGCATCGGGATCGGCATTTAGCCATTTGTAGCGGTCACAGACGCCAGACGTGTGATGCCGAGCGATTTCATCCGTGAAGCGAGGGTGTTGGGGTGGAGTCCGAGCAGTTCCGCCGCGCCGCCGTGACCGGATAGCTTCCAGTTCGAGGCCGCGAGCGCGCGCAGCAGGTTGGCGCGTTCGAGTGCGTGCAGCTCGGCGACGGTGAGTACACGAACTGGCTCGCCGGGAGACGACGGGGGCGGGGTCTCCGGGGTGGCGTCCGGGAGTGCCCGCGCGAGATTCAGGACGCGTCCGCCGGCCGTGTCGGTCCCGTGGATCCACGCGCGCTCGATCAGGTTCTCGAGCTCGCGAACGTTTCCCGGCCAGGCATAGGCCATCAGCCTCTCACGGCCGGCCGCGCTCAGCGGCGCATGCGTGGTGCCGTCCTGTCGTGCCACCCGAGCGGCGATCGCCTCGGCGAGCACCACCACATCGTCGCCGCGTTCGCGTAGCGGCGGGGCGTGTATGGGGAACACGTTCAGGCGATACAGCAGGTCCTCGCGGAAACGACCGTCCTTGACCATCTGAATCAGGTCCCGGTTGGTCGCTGCGATCACCCGCACGTCGATGCGCACCGTGCGACCACTGCCGACTGGCTCGAACTCGCCTTCCTGCAGCACGCGCAGCAGCTTCGCTTGCAGGTCGAGCGGCATCTCGCCCAGTTCGTCGAGGAATAGCGTGCCGCCGTCGGCCAGCTGAAATCGCCCTTCGCGGCGTCGCGTCGCGCCGGTGAATGCGCCCTTTTCGTGGCCGAAGAACTCGCTTTCCTGGAGGCCCGCGGGGATGGCCGCGCAATTCACCTTGATCAGGGTGCAGTCCCGGCGGCGACTGCGCCGGTGAATGGCGCGTGCGATCAATTCCTTGCCGGTGCCTGTCTCCCCAGTGATGAGCACCGTCACCTCGCTGGGCGCGACCCGTTCGATGTCCTGGAGCAACCGGCGCAGGCCCGGGCTGTTGCCGATGATCTCGTCGAAACCACGCAGCGCGTCCAGTTCGGCACGCAGCGCCGATGTCTCGTCGGTCAGGGCCTGCAGGCGAGCCTCCGCGGCGAGACGCTCCTCGACGTTGCGCAGGATCAGCGTGAAGAAGTCCTTTCCCCCGGATTCGAAGCGCGACAGCGTGGCCTCGGCCGAAAAACGCTTGCCGTCCACCTTCAGACCCTGCAGACCCTCGGTGATCCACAGGGAATCGCCCCCGACCTCACCGCTTCGCAGGCACTGCGTGAGCTGGCGAAGCCGCGCGCAGGACTCCGTGGCAAACAGGCGCTCGATCGGCTGTGGCGTCTGTGCCTCCGAGCTGCAACCGAAACACCCCGCGGCAGCGCGGTTCAGGCGTATCACGCGCAAGGTCGCGTCCAGTTCGATGATGCTGTCCATCGCGCTGTCGATCAGCCGGGAAAGTTGCTGTTCGCTCTCGCGCAGTGCGCGGTCGCGCCGCAGGCGTCCGAGTTCCGCGGCGGCCCGTGCCCCGAAGATGCTGAACACGGCTTGGCGGGTCGCGTCGATCTCCAGCGGTCGGCCGTCGAGGACTGCCAGGTTGCCGAGCACCTGGCCATCCGCATCGCGCAGCGGCAGACCCATGTAGCTGACCGCTCCCATTGGCGCGAGATCCGGATCCGCCGGATACAGGTCGATCACATGGTTGGGAACCACTACCAGTCGCTGCTCGAAGATCACGGCCTCGCAGGGGGTGCCCTGGATGCGGTACTCGTAGCCGGGCACGTGGCGACCGAGTGACCAGAAGGAGAGTGCGCGCAGAAGCGATTCGTCCGGCAGCCACTCGGTGACCCAGGCCGCCTGGACATCCAAGGCACCAGCCAGGTGGCGTACCAGCGCGTCGAAGAAGGCCTCGCCCGTCTCCGCGGCGACGCCCTTGAAGATCTCGTGCAGGACGCGCTGATCCACGTGTTTGGCGGCCTGGGTATTCATTCATTGTAGGTGGATCCTCTCACGGAGCGCGTCAACGCACGCCTCCAAGCCGGAGCGCCGGCAGGGGGCCAGCCACGGGACTCGGTCGGGAAGGGCGTGCTCCTTGGCTGCGCGCGGCGCAACTCGACACCTGGGGCATGCGCTCTGACTGGTGCGTTCGATGACCCCTGCGCGGGCGGAGACAGGGGCGCGGATCGCCTGGCCGACCCGGAGGGCCGGCACGGCCGGCCAAGCGTTCGCTGTGCTCGTCGGTCAGTACCCTCACCGATCTTCAGCCCACCTGCATCGTGCCGCCCTTTGCCGGAGCCGTTCGAACCCGGGCTGCCGTCTGCAAGAAAATTATAATCTGCTAATATTCTCACTAAGAGAGATGCAGTGGGAGGACGCCGTGATGTCAACGCGGTTGCAGTGGCTAGTCGCAATCATGCTGCCGGCACTGCTGATTGCCGGCTGCGGTCTGGGCTCGGTGATGATCCGCGAGCGACCGAGCCCCTACGGCTTCGACGCGACCGTTGACGCCATCTTCGAGGCGGCGGCGGAGCGCGGCTGGGAGGTACCGAAGGTCTTCGACTTCCAGCAAGCGCTCGTGTCCCGCGGACAACCCGACCCGGGACGGATCAGTGTCATCAAACTCTGCTCGCCAGAGTTCGCGACGCGGATGTTCGCCAGCGATGCCTCGAAGGCCGTCTCGGTGATGGCGCCGTGTTCGATCTCGGTCTACGAGAAGTCCGATAGGCGCACCTATGTGGCAACGATGAATATGGCGCTCTTTGCGCGGCTGATGCCACAACCGGTCAGCGACGTGCTTGCCGACATCGCTGCCGATGATGCCGCGATCCTCGCCTTCTTGGAGCGCGCGCCAGACTGAGACGACGGAGAAGGCGGAGACACCGGGGCGCCTCCCCATTTTCAGTCGCCTAAGCGACTGAAAATGAAGCGAAGCGGAAATCGCATTTTCGCTTCGCGTCTCGAAAAATTGCCCGGATCGCAGTTTTTCAAGGTCCCCTGAAGCCCCGCAGCTCAGGGGGCCGCTGATATCGCCTTAGCCAGCGGGAGGGGGAAGGGCTGCCACGATGCCAGGCCCCTAAGCCTTTCTACGCCTTTGACCCCTACTACTGGCACGCCGTTTCAAGCGTTGCCGCGGCTATACTATATTCATAATGGCGTCGATGAGAAACACCACCGATACGACGCCGACGACGATGCCGGCGATACCCCAGGACGTTCCGAGCGTTGTAAAGCCGGCGATGGCCAAGGCGATACCACCCAACAAAAACAGGACAGCGCCGAGTAGATACCACCACTTATTGTTGCTGGTAACGGTAATCATGAATCCAGGCATTTGAAATCACCTCGGCTCGGTTGCTAGGCCGCGATTGAATGGATCGCCACGCTAATCGAGATTGGCTATCCGGTTGTGCTATTCAAGCGTAGCACAGTCCTGTCGTATCCGGTGGCGCCCGCCGCCATCGACGGCTGAAACACCGCTGTTCTAATGGAATCTACCGCACATTGCCAGGTTCCAGCCGCATGAGGCGCGAGGAGACCGCGCAGCCTGACGACCGCTCGCGCTGAAGTCCTCACGGCGGGCTTGTCTCCCGGAGCCGAGGCGGCAACCGCTAGCGGCCGACTACCAGGAACGGCCCCCAGTAATACGGATGCCGGTACCGGGCATCCCGCTGCAGATTCTCGATAGCAGCACGTGCCGCCGCTCCGGGTGGCTTGAACCCGGCTCCATCATAGAACCCCTTCATCCAGGCCGCGGTCGCCTCGTCGTTGATCGGCCAAGCCGACAGCACGAGCGCGTCGGCACCCGCGAACAAGAGCCCGCGGGTCATCCCCAAGACCTCGTTGGCATGGGTCGCCTTGGCGGTACCGGTTTCGCATGCGCTCAGAACCACCAGCTTCGCCGCATCGAGCGGCAGACCGTACATCTCGGCGGCAGTGAGTTGTCCATCGTCGCCACCGCCGCTGCGCAGCGATAGGTAAGACAGCAAGGGTTGATCGGCAACGAACCGCCCGTGCACGGCAAAATGCACCAGGTCCCGCCCCGGGAGCCAGGTCTTGACCTCCGCTTCCGTCGGTAAGACGTCGGCCTCGACTCGGCCCGGGTAGCGATCGGCGATGGCACGGACCTCGGCGGGCGCGTGCGCCAACGAGGGATCGGCAACCGCCAGCATCTGCCCTGCCGTGACGGGGCGCGGCGGGGGCAGCGATGTCAGCACCGTCGCGCTCGGCGCATACGTGATCTCATAGCGCTCCCCGAGGTAACGCTCTGGCGCCGTGCTGCTGAGTAACACTTGAAAAGGCAGGTAGTTGAGGTCCTGGTGAGGAACGATCACCAGGTGATCTGTTTCGATCCATTTCAGCACGGGCTCGACGAGGTAGAGGTAGAGCTCGCGGGCGAGGTGCTGATCGAATGGGCGTTTGGGGTCGATCAGACCTTCGCGCAGCGATGCAACCTTGTGCTGTAGCTCCGAACTGGGCAGAAAGACAGAGCGAACATGTACGCTTTGTGGGCCGATGTGCCAGAGTACCAACTGACTCTCCAGCGTCATGTAGGCCAGTAGCTCGCTGCCGTCGGCTGCCAGCATTCGCTGCACCGCCTCCAGAGAGACGGGCTCCGAGCTGATCAGGCGCGCGAGCTGCGGGGCTTGTTCGCGGATGCTCGACATGACCTTCTGATAGGACTCTTCCAAGCGTGCGAGTTCCCCTTCCAGCTCCGCTGCACTCGGGCCGGATGGTGCCAGCACCTTCCCTCGTTGCGCCTCGCCCGCATTGGCGCGACCGGCGGAACCGACAGAGGCCATGCGCCCGGTGGCGTTACGGAGGTTGAATAGGCGCTGTTGTTGCTCGGCAATCCGCGTTCGAAGCGTCAAGGCCGATGCGTAGAGCTCGCGTTGCCCCGCCTCTGCAAACGCGACGTCCTTGGTCGCAAGCAGATCCGCCACCACCCTGGAGCTCGCTTGCTCCATGAGCGCGAAGGCTTCCGCGAGCCGACCGCGATCCAGCAGGTGGAGCATCGTGTTGTAATAGAACTCGACCTTGTCCTCCAAAAAGCTGCCACGCGCCTGCTCGGTCTGTAACAAGCTGCGGTCGCTCTCCAGCAGCTCTACCGAGCGCAGGTACCACTTCAACGCCTCATCGCTTTCGCCTTCCATCTCCCGCAACAGACCCCGCACGAACGCACCCCGGGCATCACTCGCCGGCGGAATGCCGCCCTCGGCCTCGGTCCAGGCCAACAGGCCGGAAAGCTGTGGATTCTCACCGGCCGTGAACCGCTCGTTTACCAGTACGTCACTGGCCTGCTTTGGTGCGAAGACCGCGCTGCCCGTCACCAGTTGGTGAAGGCGCCTTTGACTACGGATCAGTCCTTCGCGCGTTCCCAAGCGACGGAGAAAACCCTGCACCTCCCTGGCAAGCCCGCTCCAGCCGAACCCTTGCGCCAACGCGAGCGCCTCCTCGTAGTCCCTTCTTGCGAGCCCTGCGGCCTCCAAACAGGGTTGGAAAGCCCGCTCGAAATCGCACCGCTCGGCTAGCTTCTGATACAGGTCGGCACGATCGAGATGGCCATAGAACAGGAGCTTGTCGTTCTGGATTCTGTCGACAACGGAGAAGGCGCGGTTGAGGGAGTCCGCCGCCGCAATCAGGTTGCCCTGCGTGAGTTCGGTTTGCGCCCTGAGGGAGAGCGCGTCGAAGAGACAAGTCTCGTCATCGATGCCTGTGCCGATCTGGATGGCCTGCTCGATGGGACCCGCTGCACGGTCAGAGTCACGCTTCCCGAGCATCAAGGAACGCGCCTGTCCGAGGAGGGCCATGCATTCGGGGACAGGGTCGCCGGCCTCCTGGGCGGTTCGCAAAGCCTCCTCGTAGAGCTCGATGGCGGCGTCCCAGCGATTGCTATATCGATTGAGATCCCCTTGCTTGACCATCGAGTAGGCCGCGGGGCCCGGCTTTCCGGCCGCCCGAAACAGGCGGATGCTCTCGATGAGCTCGCCCTGCGCGAGCTTGCGCTCCTGTTTCAACGCGGTTTGGTCAAAGGTCCGCCGAAAATGGTCGATGTAGGCGTCGATGCGCGCGATGGCCCGCTCCTGCAAGGCATGTGGGTCGTCGCCGGCGGTCGCCGGTAAACCTGCCCACAAGACGAGTACCGGCACCAACCAAAGCCTGGCGGCCCTTAACCCGTTTCGGTCGCGGCCGTTGCCGTTGAACCAACTGGATGGTGTCGCTTGAAGACTGCGAGATGCACGGGTTATCGAGATAGCTACCCTCATGACCACCCCCTATGCATTGATCGGCATTTCGGACTCGCAAGGCACCCGGCTAAATGCATGCGCACCGCCAAGCGCAAACAGAACCCGACCCGTCTATTTGAGCGCGAGATAGCGGATACCGCAGCTGGGACTCTCCAGTGCACACGCGCGTCTCGTTGTCAGCGGTTACGAGCAATCCAACCGAGACGAGGTCGATTAGAACGACCAAAGTCGACGCGATGCGCGCCACGATAGACGGCAGCTTGCGCAGGGGCTCTAACATTGGAGCCGAAAGGCGGCCGCTGGACAGTGTCCGGGGTGCGCCGCGTGGCGTGTCCGGCAAGGCACGAGGAGGCGCGATCGCTAAGCGATTGCCGCGATCTGTAATACCGCCGGGCGCCGCGCGCGATGTGGATCGCGCGCCGTAGCGGTCTTCACCGAGCGGGTGGGCAGGACTCACGTAAAGCCTCTTCGCGGTTTCAAGAATCTGAATCCAAGATGACGCGGGCAACTACCGTTCTTGGGTTGAGGTAATTCGTTGCTGATGCGCCGTCCCCGCTGCCGCGCCCGCATCCGATCGTTGCTTGGATGATCGTTTCGCCGAGTGGACTAATCGGCAACGGGGAACTCGGCCTGGGCGGTACCCCAACTCCTGGCCGCAGAAAGCACCACCTGCCCACGGGCGTGCATGGCCGTGTTCAGCAGACGTTCTAGCGGATTGAGGGTGCCGTCCCGGTGCGCTGGTACCTCGCGATAGCCAGCGAGCTCGAATAGCCTCGCATCTATCGGCTCGCTGGTGGCGACGAGCTTCACCATCTCCGTCCCTTGAGTGTCGAGCAGAAGGGCCGTCTCTTGGCTGAGGTCGCGGGACTCACCGGGCTCGGCCCGTGCATGCTCACGGGCCCGATAGGGCGCTGGAAAGATCACATTCACCTCTGCGTTGGGGCCAATGTTGAGCAGATAGACGTAGCGCGGGTCTGTATCCTCGTTTTTGACCGCGAAACCCAGGATATCGCCAGATTTGAACGATTCCGAAGAAAGGTCGGTGAGCTGTCTGCCTGGCTCCTTTCGGTAGCGCTGCTGTTCGCCCTGCTCGTCGGGGAGTTGCACGCAGTCCTTGCCACAGCCCGGTGCGCGCACGAGCCGGAAGGCGGCCACGGTGACCAGCGGGGGAGCTCCCTTCGCGGAGAGCTGCTTTAGCTCCTGGACGCGGGCGAAGGTGCTCAGGTTGTCGGTGAGCGTCTTGATGCCCTGATCTGGCTCCTCGAGCGGGATGCGCATCTTCTCGTGCAACAGCCTTTCCCTGTCCTTCGGACTGATTACCCAGACCTGGGGCTCATTGGCTGGCGAGGAACTGGGCAGCGTGTGCGCAGTCGACGCTTTGACGAAGCCGCCCTTGGCGTCGGGCACCGGCCGCAAAACGTAGGCGACCCAATCGGCGTCGGAGCGCCCTCCCACCAACTCGAAACCCTTCAACGCCTTCACCGCGTTCTCAATTCGCCGCACCAAGTCGCGATCAGCGCCCGTGGCGTAATCGCCTTCCACGGCGACCTTGATGGGTTGAAAAGGGTAGGCGTGTTCCGCCTCCACGACGACATCACCTACCTTGAAGCGCCCCTGCTTTATGGAACCGAGGCTGGAGAACGCCCGCACCTCGGTCAACTCGATCGTCGCGGGCGGTTCGATGGGCGTCGCATCGGCGGTTTGGAGCAGTCGGTATATCGACTTCACGGTCGCACCGTTGACGGCACCGGCCGCGATGGTGAGGGTCCGCGTCGCCTCGTGGACCTTCGTCACGGCGACGGTCGGCTGCACCGCCACGAAGTCACCACCGAACACCGGCCAGTTGGCGCGTCCCTCCATCTGGGGGCGCTGATGGACGCCGCGCTGGGTGGTGACGAGCGTGTAGGTGCGCTTGAATACCTCATCCCAGGTCTCGCCCGGCCGCGCCTGGTTCAGGGCCTCGACCCAATACCAGGTGAACAGGCCGTAGATTTTCCCCCCTTTGAAGGTTTCGATGGCCGTCTCGATATCGCGCGCTGACCCGATGCGCGCCCCGGGAGCCGCTGCCGTCTTGAAGCGTCTGGACGCGAGGGGATGCTCTCTCGGGTCCATGAGGACGGCACGCACGCCGCGCAGTTCGCCGCGGCTCACCGATTGCGAGTGACAGGAGTCCGACACGAAGACAATGCGGTCGGTCTTGTCATAGAGCGGGATCAGCCATTCATTGATTTCATCGTCCAGGACGTCGTGGTCATCGATCCCTTCCAGCCTTTTGGCCCGCGCACCGTGGCTCACCCAGGTCTGATCCAGGCCGCCATGTTCTTCATCGCCATTCTCGTCCTGCGCCTCCGAGCCGTGCCCCGAGTAATGGATGTAGACGAAGTCCTCCGGCATTACTCGCGCGGCGAGGCTGGCGAATGCTTTCTCAATACCCGTGTGCGTCGCCTGGGAATCCGCCAGAGTGGCAATGTTCTCCCCCGGGACCTGGAACCGGGTCTCGAGCAACTCACGCACGAGCGCGATGTCGTTTGCCGGGCCCTCCAGCGAGGGGATACCCGGGGCCGAGTACTGCTGAATGCCGATGAGGAGCGCGTGGCTCGCTGCGGCCGCTGGGACCGCAGCGATGGCGACCCAAGACGCAGTGCACGCCAGAACGGTTGCGGAAACAAGAAAGCGCTGCATGGGGAGTCCCTCTCTCGTGGACGAATGGCTCCGCGCTCGTGGGATGCCGCGCTCCGCCTCGATGCCGTAGGTGCCGCTCGGGTGTCGCGAGTGCACCGATAGCCGCGTAGGCCTGGTGCGTTACCTTCCGGGATCTGCCTTGGCCGTCGAAATGGGCGTTGGGGTAGTGCACAGGGCAAACGCATCATAGCATTATGATATTCTTATATAATATACATGATATAACCTCCGCAACATTCTGAGATGGCTATCGCGGAGGCTCAAGAAGTGACGCTCGATTCGGATCGCTCGCTGATCA
>NZ_NRRW01000008.1 GCF_016583835.1 Thiococcus pfennigii
CCTCGCACGGCGCCGCGGCCCGTAGGTCGGGTTAGCCCCCCGCGGGGGCGTAACCCGACGGCCGACACCGTGGCGCCCGCCGAGGCCCCTGTCGGGTTACGGCGCGCGCAATCCTTTGTTTTACCTCAACCGCCGTGCCAGCGCGCCTAACCCGACCTACGGGCCGTGCCATCGGCGCAGGCGACGCCGGCGGATCAGAACGGATCCGCCCGCCCTGGCTCGCGCCTGTGCGGTGCGGCAATCCGTCCGACAGGGTATCCTTGCCGTGCCGTCGGCCGAGGTAATCCATGTCGAAGACCGAGGAAACCATCCGCTTCAGCGTCTCGCTGCCGCGCCCCCTGCTCGAGGAGATCGACCAGCGGGTCGTCGGCAAGGGCTATGCGTCCCGCTCGGAGCTGGTCCGCGACCTGATCCGCGAGCGCCTGGTCGCGGACGCCTGGGCATGCGGCACCGAAGAGGTCGCCGGGGTGCTGACCATCGTCTACGATCACCACCAGCGCGACCTGACGCAGCAGATCGTCGACGTCCAGCACCGCGATTTCGTCCACGTCATCGCGACGACCCATGTCCACGTCGACCATCACAATTGCCTCGAGGTGATCATCCTGCGCGGCCGCCCGGCCGAGATCGAACGCCTCAGCCTGGAGATCGGCGGCCTGCGCGGCGTACGCCTCGCCAAGCTGACGCAGACCGCCCGGCTGGCGCTCTGAGGCACCGGGTCGCAGGGCGCGGCCGGGCCGAGGCGGGAGAAGCGACGCGGGGATCGGGCGTGAGGCGCGCCGCGAGGTGGTTGGTGTGCGGCGCGGCGCGACCCGATCGGCTCGGGCGAGGGAAGGGTTCAGAAACGAACGGCACAAGCGCGAAGACGACAAGAAACGACGAAATACACGAAAGTCGCGAAAAGACGGCAGATTATTGTGTACGCTTGGCCCTTTCGCGTGTTTCGTAGTTCTAAGAAGATGTGCCGGTAGTCCTTGAATCGTTGCCAATCCATGCTTACGCAACAAAAAGCGTACACCTTAAGGATCCGCCGCGTCGGTCTTGTGGCCGTGAAACAGGCGTGACTTCCACACCGATCGCTGGAAGCATCGGGCCCCGTTCGAGCATCAGTGGCCGGCATCCTCGCCGGCGTAGCCGTCGATCGGGTCGGGAAAGCGAAGGACGATCGGGTCGCGGTGACGCGATTGCGCCGGTCACCCCGAGCCGATCAGTCTGGTGACCCGGCGATGGCGGGATGGGCGATGGCGGGATGGGCTGCGCTTTCCCGCCCTACGGGTTGGCGATGGCGGGACGGGCGATGGCGGGATGCGCTGCGCTTTCCCGCCCCACGGGCTCATGAAAAACGGAATCGTCCGCTGCGTCAACGGGCTGTAGGAATGGCGAAGGCGTGGCCGCGAAAAAGATATCTCGCGCAGAGACGCAAAGGCGCAGAGAAGAAGAGGAGAAGCGCACTGGTGACATCGATCAATGCCCTTTCTTCACTTTGCGCCTCTGCGTCTCTGCGCGAGCTTCTTCTATCAGGACCGTAGGGCGGGAAAGCAAAGCGCATCCCGCCATTTATCGCATCCCGCGATTTATGGCATCCCGCCATTCAGCGCAGCCAGTGCTCGGCGAACTCGTCGACCGGGAGGGGCCGCGCGAAGTGGTAGCCCTGGGCCAGGTCGCAGCCGTCGAGGCGCAGCCTCTGCGCCTGGTCGGCCTCTTCGACGCCCTCGGCCAACACCTCCAGGCCCAGGCTGTGGCCGAGGGCGATGATCGCCCGCGCGATCGCCTGGCTGTTGGGGTCGTCGAGCAGGTCGTCGACGAAGGACTTGTCGATCTTGAGCTGGTGCAGCGGCAGGCGGCGCAGATAGGCGAGCGACGAATAGCCGGTGCCGAAGTCGTCGATGACGAGGCGCACGCCCAGGTCGCGCAGCCCGTTGAGCACCTCGACCGACAGGTCGGCGCGGCGCATGACCATCGACTCGGTCACCTCCAGCTCGATCCGCTCGGGCGCGACCCCGGTCTCTCGGAAGGTCCGATCGCATCGCTCGATCAGGTCGCCAGCCTCGAGCTGGCGGATCGAGAGATTGATGGCCAGGCGCGGCAGGTGCAGGCCGGCGGCATCCCAGGCGCGGAGCTGCTCGCAGCCTTGTCGCAGGACCCAGGCGCCGATCTCGTCGATCAGGCCGATCTCCTCGGCCAGCGGGATGAAGCGGCCCGGCGGGACCTCGCCCAACTCGGCGCTGCGCCAACGCAGCAGGGCCTCGGCGCCGATCAGCGATCCGTCGGCGAGGCGCACCTGGGGCTGGTAGTGGAGCCTGAGCTCGCCGGCGGCCAAGGCCTGGCGCAGACAGCCCTCGAGATGGAGGCGTTCGACGACGCCCCGCTCCATCGCCGGCTCGAAGAACTGCAAGGTCTGCGGGCCCTGCGCCTTGGCCTGCGATAGGGCCACGTCGGCATGGCGCAGCAGACTCTCGCCGTCGTCGCCATCACCCGGATAGAGCCCGATCCCGACGCAGGCGGTGACGGTGACCTCGCGCCCCCCGAGCTGGCGCGGGCGGGCGCAGATGGCCATGAGCCGCTGCGCCGTCGCCACCGCGACGCTCGGGTCGCCCAGGTCCTCGAGGATCAGGCCGAACTCGTCGCCGCCGAGGCGGGCGAGGGTATCGCCGGGGCGCAGCGCCTCGGTCAGGCTCGCCCCGATCTGGCGCAGGGCCTCGTCGCCGCTCGCCGGGCCCATCGAGTCGTTGATGACCTTGAAGCGATCCAGGTCCATGACCAGAACCCCGAGCCGGCGCCGGTCGCGCTCGGCGCGCTGCAGGCCATGCGCGAGCCGGGTGCGGAACAGCGCGCGGTTCGGCAACTCGGTCAGCGGGTCATGGTGGGCCAGGTGCTCGAGCTGCTCCTCGGAACGCTTGACGCTGGTCAGGTCGCTGAAGACCGCGACATAGTGGGTCACGGCCCCGTCGCGGCCGGGCACGGCGCTGATCGTCAAGAGTTCCGGGTAGAGCTCGCCGTCCTTGCGCCGGTTCCAGAGTTCGCCACGCCAGTAGCCGGTCCGGCGCAACGAGGCCCACAAGGCTTGATAGAAGGCCTGGTCGTGCCGGCCCGACTTGAGCAGCCGCGGGGTCTCGCCGAGGGCCTCGGCCTCCGTATAGCCGGTGATCTCGGTGAAGGCGCGGTTGACGGCCAGGATCCGCGCCGCGGCGTCCGTGACGATGACCCCGTCGGCCGTGCTCTCGAAGACCTGCGCCGCCTGGCGCAAGCGCTCGGCCGCATCGTGCTGCTCGGTGACGTCCTGGGCGGTGCCGAACAGGCGCCGCGGGCGACCGTCGACGGTGCGCTCGAGGTGACCGGTGGCCGAGAGCCAGCGCAACGCACCGTCGCGGCGCCAGACGCGGAGCACGAACGCGAAGGGTTCGCCGGTCTCGATCGTCCTGTCCAACAGGCGCCGGTATTCTTCAAGGTCCTCGGCGTGGAACAGCCGCCCGTGCTCGTTGGCCAGCGGCGGTGGGCAGTCCGGGTCGAGCCCGAAGATCCGGTAGACCTGCTCGGACCAGACCGGCTGGCCGCTCGCCAGGTCGTACTCCCAGTGGCCGAGTCGGGCGAGCCGCTCGGCCTCGGTGAGGCGGCGATGGCTCTCCCTCAGGGCCGCCTCGGCGCGACGACTGGCGGTGACGTCCGTCATGGTGCCGGCGACGCGCATGGGCCGCCCGGCCCCATCGCGGGTCACGACCTGGCCGCGGCTCTGGACCCAGAGCCAGTCGCCAGTCCGGGGGCGGATGCGCCCCTCGACGGCGAAGGGCTCGTCGCCCGCCATCCCGGCCTCGAGTTCGCGGAGGACTCGCCCCTGATCCTCCGGGTGGACCCGCGCGAGGATCCACTCGAAGGTCGGCTCGAACCCCCCGGGGTCGAACCCGAGCTGTTCGAAGAAACGGTCGTTCACCGTGAGGCGCCCCGAGCCGACATCCCAATCGACCAAGGCGTCATTGGTGGCCGCCATCACCAGGCGCAGCCGCTCCTCGCTCGCCTGGAGGGCCGCCTCGGCGCGCTTGCGCTCGGTGATGTCCAGAGCGGTGAAGACGGCGGCGCCGGTCGGATCGGCCGCGTCGACCAGCGACGAGCTGAGGAGGACATCCAACTGGCGGCCATCGCAGGCCAGCCAACGCGTCTCGACCGTCCCGGAGCCGGTCGCTGCGAGCTGGCGATACTTCTCCCGGCCGACGCGCTCGTACTCCTCGTCGCTCGGATAGACGACACGCGCATCCTGGCCGATCAGCTCGGCCGGTTCATAGCCGAGCACACGGGCCAAGTAGTCGTTCACGCGCAGGATGCGCCGCGCGCGCGTCAGGCCGATCCCGATCGGCGCGGCGCGGAAGATGGCCGCGAGTTCCCGCTCGCGGGCGAGGCGCTCCTCTTCGGCGCGCCTGCGCTCGGTCACGTCGAGGGCGGCCCCATAGACCCTGATCGGTCGGCCGTCCGGGTCGCGCTCGGCCTCGCCGATCGCGTGGATCGTGCGGACCTGGCCGTCGTCGGCGCGGACGATCCGGTGTTCCAGGTCATAGCGGCCCTCGCCGGCCAGGACCTGGTGCATCGCCCGCTCGAGCGCCGGCCGATCCTCCGGATGGGCATGGGTCGCGATCAGTGCGTCGAGGCCGAGGTCCTCGGCGTCGGTGCCGTGGATGCGCCGCCACTGGGCCGATGGGGTGAGGCGGCGCGCGGCGACATCGATCTCCCAGGCGCCGACATTGGCCAGGCGCTCGGCCTGCTCGAGCCGCCAGCGCGAGCGCAGGAGGGCCTCCTCCTGGCGGTGGCGCTCGGTGATGTCGAGGGCCGTGAAGACCATGACCCCCGGATGAGCGACCGAATCCAGGCTCGCGACGCTGGCCTGCATGAAGATCCGCTCGCCGTCCCGGCGGCGCATGGTTGCCTCGACGACACCGATACCGCGCGCGGCGATGTCTGCGTACAGCGTGCGCCCAACGCGCTCGTACTCGGCCTCGTCGGCATAGAGCTGGCGGGCGTCCTGGCCGATCAGCTCCCCCGGCGCATAGCCGAACATCTCGAACAGATAGTCGTTCCCTTGCAGGATCTGCCGATGCTTGATCAGGCCGATCCCGATCGGGGCCGCCCGGAAGATCGCCGCGAGCTGCCGCTCGCGCACCCGCAGCCCCTGTTCGGCGAGGACTCGCGCGCCCCCCTGGGCGAAGCGATCGAGCGCGAAGGCGAGATCCCGGCTCATCTCGTCGAGGAGCCCGACGACGTCGCGCGCGAAGAAGTCGGGCTCGGGGGCATAGAAGGTCGCCACCCCGGCCATCGCGCCCCCGATTAGGAGCGGGAAGGAGACGCCAGACTTGGGCCACCCCGGGCCCCCGGCAGAGGCATCGCCCCGCCCATCGCCGACCCGCGTCTGACTGTAGGCCGCCGCGACCGTCGCGAACCGCCCTGCCTCGCCCCGCGGGCGGCTGACGAGGCAGGCGGCGAGGCCGCCCTCCAGGACCGCGATGCGACAGAACTCCGGCAGCAGCTCGGCCTCGGATTCGACGCGCACGATCGCCTGGTTGGTCGCGCTCAGCGTCGCGTAGAGGCGGGTCATGCGCGCGACCTCGGCCTCGGCCTGCTTGCGCGCCGTGATGTCGCGGTTCACGCCGCGGCGCCCGCGCCACTGCCCGTCGGCGCCGACCACGGAGACGCAATAGTGCTCGAACCAGCGCCACTCGCCCGAGCGGGTTTGCAGCCGCAGCTCCAGATGCCCGGCGTCGTCGCGATGCGCCCGCGCACCCCCGGCCAGGACCTCGTCGCGGTGGGCGAGATAGCCTGGCCGATCGGCCGGGTGGATGAGCCGCGCGAACAGGTCGGGGTCGGCCTCGAAGGCCGCCGGCGGCCAGCCGGTCAGCGCCTCGCAGGCCGGCGAGAGGTACAGATAGCGGCCCTCCGGGCCGAGCCAGTATTCCCAGTCCGGGCTGTACTCGGCGAGGATCCGATAGGACTCGCGGGTCTGGGACAGGTCCTCCTCGGCCGCCTGCCGCCGCAGAAAGCTGGCCACATGCCCCGCGACGGCCTCCAGCAGGTGCCGCTCCTCGGCCAGGAAGGCGGGCGAGGCCGCCTCGTCGGTGGCCGCGTAGACGACCTGAACGCGCCCCTCGCCACCATCGGGCAGCGCGATGGGGACCTCGAGCATCGGCTCGGTCGGGGCAAACCCGGGCGAGGCGATGGCATGGCCGGACAGCTCGATGCACGCCGCGGCCAGCGTCGGCGCCTGCATCGCCGACGGCAGGCGCGCGACGATGCGCTCCAGGAACTCCGCTACCGCGAGGCCCGGCTGAAGCTCGAGCTTGACGACGTCGTAGAGACAGCGCAGCTCCTTGATCCGCTCGCGCAGCTCCGCGCGGCTGCGGCCGAGCTCCTCGGCGCGCTCGCGCAGCGCCTGCCGCTGGCGGACCGCCTCGCTCTGGTCGACGATGGCGCAGACGAACTGCCGGGCCCCGCCCGGTTCGCCCGGCAGGCGGGCGATGTGCAGATCGCCGATGAAGTCCTCGCCGGTCGTCTTGCGGAACCCGACCTCCAGGAGGGCAGCGCGCCCGGCCTCCCAGGCCGTCGCGAAGGCGCCGACCGCGACCCCTCGGTCGGCGGCGACGACGAGGCGCGAGAAGAACTGTTGGCGCAGGTGCTGCACGCCCAGCTCGAAGAGGGCCTCGGCCGCCGCGTTGACCTCCAGGACCATGCCCTTGCCGTCGACGATCAGCTCGGCCATCGGCAGGGTCTCGAAGAAGGCCGCGAAGCGGGCCAGGGCGCGTTCGACCTCGACCCGGCTGGCCTGGAGCTCCTGGTTCTGGATCTCGAGCTCGGCCTGGTAGATGCGCAGGTTCTCGATCAGCGCCGCGATGTCGAACTCGTCCTTGGCCAGGGCCTCCTCGGCCAGGTCGAAGCGCCCCGCATCCAGGGCCTCGTGGGCGCGCCGCAGCAGGTCCTCGGGCGGCACGGGGCGCTCGGTGATCTTAGGCATCGGCGGCCACCTGCGCGGTCAGGTCGCAGTGCGAGACGACAGCACCACCGCCGCGCCCGCCCAGGGGTGCCGCATACAGCAGCCGCCAGCGCCCCGCCTCCCGCGGCCCGTCGTGGATGTACTCGCGCCGGAACGCCGCCGTCTCGCCGCCGAGCACCCGCGCGATCCCGTCCCGGGCCGCCGCCAGGGACTCGCCGCCGGGCAGGATGGCGCAGGCGTCCTCGATGCCGATGCCGGGGCCGCTGCGGTGCAGATCCGGATCGCCGCCCTCGCGCGCCAGCGCGCGCCAGCGGGCGTTGACCATCTGGATGCGCCCGGCCGCATCGAGGAGCGCGACGCCGGCCGGCAGGGCGTCCAGGGTCGCCTGCAGGCGGTCCCGATCGTGCAGGCTGGTGACATCGACGAAGGTCGCGACGGCCCCGCGCGGCCCGCGCGCGCGCACGGCATAGGGGAGGATCCGGGCGAGATAGGTCGCGCCGTTACTCGCGTGGATCTCGCGCTCGAAGAGGTGGCCGTCCTCGATCGTGTGGCGCAGCTCCGCGACCAGTTCGGGGTGATCGAGGCGGTTGGTGATGTCGCCGATCGGCCGACCGATGTCGCCGTCGCGGATATTGAACAGGGTCGTCGCCTCGGGGGTGAAGCGGGTGATGCGCAGCCCCCCGTCGACGAAGACGGTCGCGATCGACACCGCCCTGGCCAGGCTGTCGAGATCGGCATTGAGCTGGTTGAGGATCTCGATCTTCTCCTGGTTCTCGGCGTTGACCGTGTAGAGCTCCTCGTTGACCGATTGCAGCTCCTCGTTGGAGCTCTGGAGCTCCTCGTTGGAGGCCATCAGCTCCTCGTTGGTCGCCTGGAGTTCCTCGTTGGCCGTCTCCAGCTCCTCGATCGTCGCCTGGAGGCTCTCGCGCGTCGCCGCCAGCTCCTGCTCGAGGGTCTGGAGACGCGCGGCGTTCTCGCGGTCGAGGTCCAGGGTCTCGATACCGGCCGGCAGCGCCGGTTCGGCGATCGGCGGCTCGGGTTCGAAGGACAGGATCAGGTGCGGCTCGCCCTGGGGCACCTCGACGGGGCGCGCCACGAGGCGCAGCCGCAGCGGCGGCCCCTCGGCGCACGGCAGGCCGAGGACGTCGGAGCGCAGCGGCGCCGCCCCCTTCGCCGCCCGATGCAGCAGGGCCAGCGCGACCGGGGCCAGGCGCTGCGGCAGCAGCTTCGCGAGGTCGAGCGTGGCGCTGCCCTCGCCGATGCGCAGGAAGCGGCTCACGTCGCCGAAGACATGGAGCAGCTCGTGGCGGCGGCTGAGCAGCAGGCTCGCGGGGGCGTAGCTGCGCAGCAGGGTCGTGAGGCCAGCGTCGATGACGGCCGCATCGCCGGCCCTGGTGGTGGACGGCCCGGCGCGGTGGCGACGCCCGGTCGCGGGCAGGCGCGAGTGCCCGGCGCTGGCCTGATCGAGCGGCAGCGCGACATGGCGCAGGACCCTGTGGATCTTGTGCTTGGTGCTGACCGGCGTGAAGTCCCCTTGCAGCGCACCGAGCGACTCGCTCGAGCCGAGGAACAGGAAGCCACCCGGGGCGAGCGCGTACTGGAGCCGGCGCAGGACCCGCTCCTGGGCCTCCGGCTCGAAATAGATCAGCACGTTGCGGCAGGAGACCAGGTCCATCCGCGTGAAGGGCGGATCCTCCAGCAGGTTGTGGCGGGCGAAGATGATGTTCTGGCGGACCTCGGGCCTGATGACGAAGTGGTTGCCGCGCGGGACGAAGAAGCGCTCGAGGCGCTCGGGGGCGATCTCGGAGGTGATCGCCTCGGAGAAGACGCCGGCGCTCGCGGTGTCGAGGCTCTGCTGGGCGACATCGGTGGCGAAGACCTTGAAGCCGGGCCAGCGGCGCACGCGCTCGCAGGCCTCGGTGAACAGGATGGCCAGCGAATAGGCCTCCTCGCCGGTCGAGACCCCGGGCACCCAGATCCGCAGCGGCTGGTTCGCCTGACGCTCCTTGACGAGGACCTCGATCGCCGCCTCGGCGAGGACCTCGAACGATTCGGGGTCGCGGAAGAAGCTCGTGACCGGGATCAGGAGCTCGCGATGCAGGGTCGCGAGCTCGGCGCGGTCGCCGTCGAGCAGCTGGGCGTAGCTCTCGTGGTCCGGGATGTGGCGGACCTGCAGGCGCCGTTCGATGCGCCGCAACACGGTCGCCGGCTTGTAGTCGCGAAAGTCGATGCCGGCGACGTGGCGCAGCAGGTGCTGGATCTCCTCGAGGGCCGAGCCCTTGTCGCGATCGGCGACCAGGCGCTCGTGGCGGATCGGCGTGCGCGGTGCCTCGCGGGTGTGATCGAGCACCCGCAGTCCGAGCGCCTCCGGGGCGAGGATCGCGTCGACCAGGCCGGTCGCGATGACGCTGCGCGGCATGCCGTCGAACTTGGCCGTCTCCGGATCCTGGGCGAGCAGCAGGCCGCCGGCCTCGTTGATGGCGAGGGCCCCGCGGGTGCCATCGGAGCCCGTGCCCGAGAGGATCACGCCGACCGCCCGGTTGCCGAGCTCCTTGGCCAGCGACGTGAAGAAGAGGTCGATCGGCAGGGTCAGCACCCGCGGATCCTTCGGCGTCAGCCACAGCCGGCCGCCGGCGGCGCGCATGATGCTGCCCGGCGGGATCAGATGGACGCGCCCGGCGGCGATGGCCATCCCATCCTCGACCGTCACGACCGGCATCCTGGTGTGGCGCCCGAGCAGATTGCCCATCATGCTCTTGTGGTCCGGCGAGAGGTGCTGGATGACCACGTAGGCGACATCCGTATGGGGCGGCAGGCCCTCGAAGAACCGCTCCAGGGCGTCGAGGCCGCCCGCCGACGCGCCGACCGCGACCAGATAACCGGCGAACTCCCCGGTCGTCTCGCCTGGGGGCTGGCCGGCAGGGGCCGGCGCCGAACCCTGTGTCACCTTTGGCATGATGGATCGTTCGAACCTTGGATCAGGAACCGATCGAAACTCACCTGGCGGGGCTCGGCCATCGCACGGCGCGAGCCCCTGATAGGGCATGACGCCAAGCTAGCGTTCATCGCGACTCGCGCGACCCCGGGTCATGGAATCCGTAGTTGGCGGCGAGCTTGCGAACCGCACCGTTCGCCAAACCGGCATGGGTGCGGTTCGTTCCTCACCCTACACAGCTCAGGCCCTCGATTCGGTGGACCGCAATCGCACCGGATGGCGGATCGCCCTGTCGGGCATCCGCCCTTGCCGAGCCAGGCGGCACCCTCGTCGTGCCCACGATATACCACATGATATCTAGGTTCTATCTACTGTAATAGTCGATGCTTCGGCCGACGCCTCTCCGACCCCTCCGCGGGCGTCGAGGAGACGGCACCGGCGACGACGACCCGGTCGCGGCCCGCCGTCTTGGCGGCATAGAGGGCGGCATCGGCCCGCGCGAGGAAGGCGTCTCCGGTCTCCTCGGCGCGCAAGGTCGCGACCCCGATGCTCACCGTGAAGACCGCGGCCTCGCCCAGCGGGCGCAGTCTGGCCGTGTCGGCGCGCAGGCGCTCGGCGACGCGCTGCCCCTGCCCGGCATCGGTGTCCGGGAGCAGCAGGGCCAGCTCCTCGCCACCCAATCGCCCGGGGAAGTCGCTCGCACGCGCCCCCCCGCGCAACAGCTCGGCGAAGGCCGTGAGCACCGCGTCGCCGCCGGCGTGGCCGAAGCGATCGTTGACCTCCTTGAAGTGATCGAGATCGATCATCAGCACCGACAGCGGACGGCGCAGCTGCCGCGCCTGCTCCAACGCCTCGCCGAGGCGTTCGAAGAAGTAGCGGCGGTTCGGCAGGCCGGTAAGCGCATCGGTCCGCGCCAGGTCGAGGATACGCCGGTTGGCCCGGCGCAGCTCGCGCACCAGATTGCCCATCTCGGTGGTCAGGCCGGCCATCCGCTGCATCGCCAGGGACTCGTCGGGGTTCAGGGGCATCCCGAGCAACAGGACGTGCTCGTCGGCGAGCCGATAGGCGTGCAGCAACAGCTCCCGACCATCCCAGGAGACGAGCCGGTAGGGGACCGCCAACCCGCCCGGCAGACCCGGGACGATCTCTTGCGGATTGCCCTTCCGCGGCGGGAAGAAGGCAGCGAGCGACTGGCCGCGCGGCTCGCCCGCGGCCGATACGGCCAGGCTGAAACCCTTGTTGTAGTCCTGGATCCGGCCGGTCGCGTCGAGCTCGATCGCCACGAGGTGTCCCGAGGCGAGCGCGAAATCCTCCAGCGCGCGCCGGAACTCGGCCGTCTCAGACCCGTTCATCGCGATTCGCCGCGCCGCACTACTCGCGCCCACTGCACCGCCGCCGCGCAATCGGGCTGGTAGGCATCGGCCCCCATGTCGTCGACGAGCGCGGGCAACCTCACGAACGCCTGGCCGCCGATCAGGATCTTGACCCCCGGCAACTGCGCACGCAGGGCGGCGATGAGCGCGCGCGTCTCGCGCAGGCTGAAGGCCATCGCGATCGAGAGGGCGATCAGGTCGGGTTGGACCCTCCGCGCCTTTTGCAGCAGCGCATCGGGGGGAACATTGGCGCCGAGGTAGTCGACATCCCAGCCGTCGAGCTCCAGGCAGGTGGCGACCATCCAGGCGCCGATCTCGTGCAACTGGTTCAGGCTGGACGCCACCAGCGCCCGCCCCCGCACCTGGTCGGGGAAGGTCTCCTCGTAGTAGAGCGCGCCCAGCACGCGATTGACGATCGCCGTCGCCTGGTGCTCGTCGGCGACCGAGATGCGCCCATCCTCCCAGAGCTCGCCGACCCGTTGCAGGATCGGGTGGATCAGGTGTTGAAGCAGCTCCGGCAACGAGGCGCCGCCGTCCTTGACACCGCGACAGAGGGCGAGGACACGGGCATCGTCGCCCCCGAGCAGCGCCTCGGTCAGAACATCGAGCAGGTCGGCGAAGACCGGTGGGCGATCCGGTGGTCTGGCTGCGCGCTGCTCGGCCAAGGCCACGAACTGGCCGTGGTGCTCGAGCATCCAATCGTAGACCGCGTTGATCGGCGCTGCCGCCTCGGGCGGCAGGGTCTTGGCGATCGCGCGCTGCCAGAGCCTGAGTTCGGCCGGGAAATAGTCGTAGTGCACGCCGCGGGCGCGGTAGGCGTGATAGAGCCAGGGCAGGGTCACCGCCAGCAGGTCGTAGCGCCCGCTGGTCAGCACCTCGTCCATGAATTGGGCGTGATTGCGGTGGTTTTCGGCGAGCGGCGGCGGGTTGCCACCGAGATACTGGCTGTAGCGCGGATCCGCGGCCAAGACCTCGGTCACCTCGACCACGACCGCTTGCATGACCGACCGATAGGCCTCGGCGGCCGCGGCCGGGACGCGCGCCAATCGGGAACTCTGCGCGACCAGATCCGAGAGCGTCGCTGTTGGTTCCATGATGATGTCGGCCTCAGGGACGATTCAGGAACGAGCGATAGGACTCGGCACCCGATATCGGGCGGCACGGCGCTGACGAGCATGCAGCAGTGGCAGCACCCCGGGACAGGCCGCGGGCCCCCTTTTGGCCGACGACGTCGCCCGCGAGGGCGCGATCATCCGCGCGGTCCATCCTTCAGCTCGCGGTGATCGGGATGATGATGATATCGACCCGGCGATTGAGCCTTCGACCCTCTGCCGTCTCGTTGGTCGCGATGGGCTCGTTCTCGCCGAAACCACGGGCCGACAGGCGCGCCGGCAGGACCCCGTCGGCCAACAGATAATTCTGCACCGCCGCGGCCCGCTGCTCCGAGAGCTGCTGATTGTAGGCCGCCGCCCCTCGACTGTCGGTATGGCCGTTGATGACGAGCTGGGTCTTGCCGTAGCGCTTGACGATCGCCGAGATCTTGTCCAACGTGCTGTAGAAGCCCGGCTTGATGACGTCGGAGTCGGTCTCGAAGCTGGTCGCGCCCGTCATGCCGACCAGCAACTGGTCGTTCGGCAGCCGCTCGACGCGGATCATGCCGCTCTGGATCTCCGCGCCCAGGGCCTTGACGAAGTCTTGGCGCTGCTGCTCCATGTAGGAGCCCACCATGCCCCCGGCGATGGCCCCGCCGACGGCGCCGATCAGGGCCCCCTCGCCCGACTTGCTCGTGACCAGGGCGCCGATGGCCGCCCCGGCCGCGCCGCCGATCAGCGCGCCGGCGCCCGTCTCCGTCATCCGCGTGCCGCCCTGGCCATCACTGGCGCAGCCGCTCACCACCAGCGCCGCTGCCGCCAGCGCCGTCATCGCCTTGGCCCCGATTCGCATCATGTCGTCACCCCCGATCGTAATGAGATATTTTCTCAGATCAGCCGCATACACATGGATGGCGTCATACTAGCAGATCGTCGGTCGAGGGATAATCGAATCAGCTTCCAGCTTCCAGCTTCCAGCTTCCAGCCTTCAGCTTCCAGCTTCCAGCCTTCAGCCTTCAGCCTTCAGCCTTCAGCCTTCAGCCTTCAGCCGGCGGCCGGCGGCCGGCGGCCGCGGTGGGATGGTAGTCTAGCGCGTTGGGCGCGCGCCGACCGAGCGGTCCTCGCCGCCCGGTACACGGCCCTAGCCGCGCCCCCGTCACCGAGAGTCGAACCACCGAAAGCCATGCCGCCTCGATACGCCGTCCCCGACAGCCGCCGCCCGATCTCGCGCAATCTCCGTCCGTTGCTGCGGCTGCTCGCCTTCCTCCGACCCTATCTGGGCCGAACCCTGCTGGCGGTGGTGGCGCTGTTCGTCGCCGCCGGCGCGGTGCTGGCGTTCGGCCAGGTGATCCGCACCCTGGTCGACTCGGGCCTCGCCAGCGGCGCCGAGGCGGCCCTCGATCGCGCCCTGCTCGTCTTCCTCGCCGTGGTCGTCGTCATGGCCCTGGCCGTGTTCGCCCGCTCCTACCTGCTGACCTGGATCGGCGAGCGCGTCGTCGCCGACCTGCGCCGCGCCGTCTTCGAGCGGGTGCTGTCGCTCGATGTCGGGTACTTCGAGACGGTGCGCACCGGCGAGATCATCTCGCGCCTGACCGCCGACACGGCGCTGCTCCAGGTCGTCTTCGGCTCGACGCTGGCGATGGCCGCCCGGGCGCTGCTGCTGATCGCCGGCGGCCTCCTGATGCTCGCCGTGACGAGCCCGAAGCTGACCGCGCTGGTGCTGCTCGGCACACCGGCCATCCTGGTGCCGGTCTGGTTGATCGGCCACCGCGTGCGGCACCTGTCGCGGGCCAGCCAGGACCGCCTCGCCGACGTCGGCGCCTATGTCGACGAGGCCCTGCACGGGATCCGCACCGTGCAGGCCTTCTGCCACGAGCCGGTCGATCGGGCGCGCTACGCCGGGCGCGTCGAGGAGGCCTTCACCGCCGCCCGGCGCCGCGCGCTGGCCTCCGCCGCCCTCGGCGGCACCGTGATGCTGCTGACCTTCGCGGCGATCGGCCTGGTCCTCTGGCTCGGCGGCCAGGAGGTCCTGGCCGGCCGGCTGAGCGGCGGCGAGCTCTCGGCCTTCCTCTTCTACTCGCTGCTGGTCGCGAGCTCCGTCGGCGGCCTCAGCGAGGTCGTCGCCGAGCTGCTGCGCGGGGCCGGGGCGAGCGAACGGCTCCTGGAGCTGCTCGCGCAGGAGGCGCAGATCCGACCGCCGCCCGACCCGCAACCGCTGCCGCGGCCGGCGACCGGGCGCATCGAGATGCGCGACCTGGGCTTCGCCTATCCGGCCCACCCCGAGCTCCCCGCGATCGAAGGTCTGAACCTGCGCATCGCCGCCGGCGAGCGGGTCGCGCTGGTCGGCCCGTCCGGGGCCGGCAAGTCGACCCTGTTCCAGCTCCTGCTGCGCTTCTACGACCCCCAGCGCGGGGCGATCCTCTTCGACGGCCTCGACCTGCGCACGGTCGACCCGGCCGAGCTGCGCCGGCGGATCGCGATCGTCCCGCAGGACCCGGTGATCTTCGCCGCCGACGCCTGGGAGAACATCCGCTACGGGCTCGAGGGCGTCGAAGACGCGGCGGTCCGCCGCGCCGCCGACGCCGCCCAGGCGAGCGAGTTCCTCGACCGGCTGCCGCAGGGGTTCGCGACCTTCCTCGGCGAGCGCGGCGTGCGCCTCTCGGGCGGGCAGCGCCAGCGCATCGCGATCGCCCGGGCGATCCTGCGCGACCCGGCCCTGCTGCTGCTCGACGAGGCGACCAGCGCCCTCGATGCCGAGAGCGAGCGCCTGGTGCAGCGGGCGTTGGAGACGCTGATGGAGGGGCGCACGAGCCTCGTCATCGCCCACCGCCTGGCGACCGTGCGCAAGGTCGATCGGATCCTCGTCATCGACCGCGGCCGGCTCGTCGCGAGCGGCCGCCACGCGCAGCTGATGGCCGAGGACGGCCTCTACGCCCGACTCGCGAGGCTCCAGTTCCAGGTCGACCGCGACGAGACCCTCGCCGACGCGACGCCCGGGGTCTGACGGCAACGCCCCCCATCGAGGCGATGTCGCCGGGGCGTAGGTCGGGTTAGCCCCTCGGGGCGTAACCCGACGGCCGGCAACGAGCCCCCGTCGAGGCCGGTGTCGGGTTACGGCGCGCGGCCAGCCTGGTCTTTCGCATCGAAGGCCGTGCGAGCGCGCCTAACCCGACCTACGCGCTCTGCGCCTTTGCGTCTCTGCGCGAGATCTCTTTTTCGGGTGCAAGGGCGTAGGTCGGGTTAGCCCCTCGGGGCTTAACCCGACGGCCGGCAACGAGCCCCCCATCAATGCCGGTGTCGGGTTACGGCGCGCGGCCAGCCTGGTCTTTCGCATCGAAGGCCGTGCGAGCGCGCCTAACCCGACCTGCGCGCTCTGCGCCTTTGCGTCTCTGCGCGAGATCTCTTTTTCGGGTGCAAGGCCGTCGGATTTAGCCCACGGGGAGGCAACGAGGGGCGTGGTCGGGTTAGCCCCTCAGGGCGTAACCCGGCGGCCGGCAACGAGCCCCCATCAAGGCCGGTGTCGGGTTACGGCGCGCGGCCAGCCTGGTCTTTCGCATCGAAGGCCGTGCGAGCGCGCCTAACCCGACCTACGCGCTCTGCGCCTTTGCGTCTCTGCGCGAGATCTCTTTTTCGGGTGCAAGGCCGTCGGATTTAGCCCACGGGGAGGCAACGAGGGGCGTAGGTCGGGTTAGCCCCTCAGGGCGTAACCCGACGGCCGGCAACGAGCCCCCATCAAGGCCGGTGTCGGGTTACGGCTCGCGGCCAGCCTGGTCTTTCGCATCGAAGGCCGTGCGAGCGCGCCTAACCCGACCTACGCGCTCTGCGCCTTTGCGTCTCTGCGCGAGATCTCTTTTTCGGGTGCAAGGGCGTAGGTCGGGTTAGCCCCTCAGGGCGTAACCCGACGGCCGGCAACGAGCCCCCGTCGAGGCCGGTGTCGGGTTACGGCGCGCGGCCAGCCTGGTCTCTCGCATCGAAGGCCGTGCGAGCGCGCCTAACCCGACCTACGCGCTCTGCGCCTTTGCGTCTCTGCGCGAGATCTCTTTTTCGGGTGCAAGGGCGTAGGTCGGGTTAGCCCCTCGGGGCGTAACCCGACGACCGGCAACGAGCCCCCGTCGAGGCCGGTGTCGGGTTACGGCGCGCGACCAGCCTGGTCTTTCGCATCGAAGGCCGTGCGAGCGCGCCTAACCCGACCTGCGCGAGCCCTCTTTTTCGGGTGCGAGGCCGTCGGATTAGCCCACGGGGCGTAACCCGGCGGCCGGCGACGTCAGCGCTTCAGCACGTCGTGGATGTCCTCGAGCTCGGAGATGAGTTGGCGGACGATCTGCTGGCTCTGGGAGGCGTCCTGGCGAGCGCCCTCGCCGGAGAGTTGGAGGCGGGCGCCACCGATCGTGAAGCCCTGTTCGTAGAGGAGGTTGCGGATCTGGCGCACCATCAGGACATCATGGCGCTGGTAGTAGCGGCGGTTGCCCCGCCGCTTGACGGGCTTGAGCTGCTGGAACTCCTGTTCCCAATAGCGCAGCACGTGCGGCTTGACGCCGCACAGCTCGCTGACCTCGCCGATCGTGAAGTAGCGTTTGCCCGGGATCGGCGGGAGGCCGTCGCCGGCCCCTTCCCCTTCCTTACGGCTTGGGTCCGGCATAGGCTTCGACCCGTGATTTCAGCTTCTGTCCCGGGCGGAAGGTGACGACGCGACGTGCGGTGATCGGGATCTCTTCGCCCGTCTTCGGGTTTCGCCCCGGCCGCTCCTTCTTCGCGCGGAGATCGAAGTTGCCGAAGCCCGAGAGCTTGACCTGCTCGCCGCGCTCCAGGGCCGCCCGAATCTCCTCGAAGAACATCTCGACCATGTCCTTGGCCTCGCGTTTATTCAATCCCAGCACCTCGAAGAGGTGCTCGGCCATCTCGGCCTTCGTCAGTGCCATCGCTCAGCTCCTCAACCTTGCACCCAGATCGCCGGCGAGGCGCGCCAGCACGCCCTCCAGGACGCTGTCCACTTCCTGATCCGTAAGTGTCTGAGAAGAAGCTTGTAAAATCAATCCCAAAGCGAGACTTTTGCATCCGGGAGCGATCTTCTCGCCGCGGTAGACATCGAACAGGACCAGCTCGCGGAGCAGCGTACCGGCCGCCTCGGCGATACAGTCACGAACACGTTCATAGGGGATCGCCTCGTCCAGCACCAGGGCGAGGTCGCGGCGGATCACCGGGAATTTCGACAGCGGCCGGAAGACCGGCAGCGCCCCATCGAGCAGCGGCCCGAGGGCCAGCTCGAAGAGGAAGACGTCGCCGGCGATGTCGAGCCGCGCGGCGATGGCCGGGTGCAGCAGCCCGGCGACGCCGACCGGCCGGCCGTCGCGTTCGATGCGCGCGGTCTGACCGGGATGCAGGACCGCGAGCTCGCCCGGGACGAAGCGGAAGACCTGCGGCCGGCCGGTCAGGCGCAGCAGCGCCTCCAGGTCGCCCTTCAGGTCGTAGAAGTCGACGGCCCGACCCGGCTCGCCCCACTGCTCCGGCACGGCGTCACCGAACAGCAGCCCACCGAGGACCGGCTCCTGATGCAGGCCGTCGGCCTCGTTGCGAAAGCGCAGGCCGCTCTCGAAGAGGCGCAGCCGCGGCTGCTGGCGGGCCAGGTTCTGGCGCGCCGCCTGCAACAGGCCCGGCCAGAGGCTGGTGCGCATCGCGGCCATCTCCGCCGACAGCGGATTGGCGAGGACGAGCGGGGTCGCCGCCGGGTCGAGCAGGGCCTGGAGGTCGGGACTGACGAAGCTGTAGGTGATGACCTCGAAATAGCCGCGCTCGACCAGGGCCAGCTTGGCCCGCTCGAGGTCGAAGCCGGTCTCCTCGGGCAGGTGGGCGACGGCGGCGGTGCAGGCGCGTCGCACCGGGATGCGGTCGTAGCCGTAGAGGCGCCCGAGATCGGCGATCAGGTCGACCTCCAGGACCAGGTCGAAGCGACGGCTCGGCGGGCGCACCGACCAGCCCTCGGGCAAGGGCGCGACCTCCATCCCCAGGCGCGCGAGCAGGTCCTCGACGAGGGTGTCCTCGAGGGCGATCCCCAGGACCTCGCCGATCCGCGCCCGGCGCAGCGTCAGCGCTGCGCGCCGCGGCAGCTGGTCGGCGGCGACGCAGTCGACGACCGGGCCGGGCGCCCCGCCGGCGATCGCGAGCAGGAGCTCGGTGGCCCGCTCGAGGGCGCGGACCTGGAGTTCAGGGTCGACGCCGCGCTCGTAGCGGTGCGAGGAGTCGGTATGCAGGCCGTAGCTGCGCGCCTTGCCGGCGATCGCCGTCGGGGCGAAGAAGGCGCTCTCGAAGAGGACATCGCGCGTCGCGGCCGTGACGCCCGAGCCCTCGCCGCCCATGATCCCGGCGAGCGCGAGCGGCCGCTCGGCATCGGCGATCACCAGGCTGTCGCCGCGCAGCGTCAACTCCTCGCCGTTGAGGAGGCTGAGCCGCTCGCCCTCGCGCGCCAGGCGCACGCGGATGCCCTCCTCGATCCGGGCGAGGTCGAAGCCATGCATCGGCTGGCCGAGTTCGAGCATCACATAGTTGGTGATGTCGACGACCGGATGGATGGCCCGCAACCCGCTGCGGCGCAGCCGCTCGCGCAGCCACAGCGGCGTCTCGGCGGCGGGATCGATGCCGCGCACGACGCGGGCGGCGTAGCGCGGACAGGCCTCCGGGGCCTCCAACCGCACCGCGGGGCGCTCGTCGATCGTCGCCGCCACCGGCGTGATCGGCGGCGTGCGCAGCGCCACGCGGTTGATCGCCGCGACCTCCCGGGCGATCCCGGCCAGGCCCAGGCAGTCGCCGCGGTCCGGGGTCAGATCGACCTCGATGCAGCTGTCATCGAGGTTCAGGTAGGTGCGCAGGTCCTCGCCGAGCGGCGCCTGCGCGGGCAGGGCCAGGATGCCGTTCGAGGATTCCGCCAGGCCGAGTTCGGCGGCCGAGCAGATCATCCCGAGGGACTCGACGCCGCGCAGCTTGGCCCTCTTGATCTTGAAGCCCCCGGGCAGGACGGCGCCGACCAGGGCGACCGCCACCCGCATGCCCTGGGCGACATTGGCCGCCCCGCAGACGATCGGGAGCGGCTCGCCCTGCCCCACCGCGACCGTGCAGACACGCAGCTTGTCGGCGTTGGGGTGCGGCTCCAGGGCCAGGACCTCGCCGACGACGACGCCGCTGAAGGCCGGCGCCGCGGGCTCGATCGCGTCGACCTCCAGGCCAGCCATACTGAGTTGATCGGCAAGGGTCTGGGCATCGATCGGCGGATCGACCCACTCGCGCAGCCAGGCCACACTGAATCGCATCGTCTAATCCAACTCGCTGAAAGGGTACCGCTCGCAGGCCGCACCGGGCGGGTGCGCGAGACGGCGGAAACGGATCGCCCGTGTCGGGCAGGAGGCCCCCATCTTCAGTCCCGCTGAGCGACCGAAAAGGAAGCGAAGCGGCCATCGCATCGTCGCTTCGCGCCTTGAAAGATTGCCCGGATGGCAACCCTTCGAGGTCCCCGCTAGGCGAACTGCCGCAAGAAACGCAGGTCGTTCTCGAAATACAGCCGGATGTCGTCGATCCCGTAGCGCAGCATCGCGAGGCGCTCGACGCCCATGCCGAAGGCATAGCCGAGCCAGCGTTCGGAATCGATGCCGACCTGGCGGAAGACCTCCGGATGGACGGAGCCGCAGCCGAGGACCTCGAGCCAGCCGGTCTGCTTGCAGACCCGGCAGCCGGAGCCGCCGCAGATGACGCACTGGATGTCGACCTCCGCCGAGGGCTCGGTGAAGGGGAAGTACGATGGGCGAAAACGCAGGTCGAGATCGCGCTCGAAGAACCGGGTCAGGAAGTCGTAGAGCACGCCCTTGAGGTCGGCGAAGCTCACCCCCTCGTCGACCAGGAGCCCCTCGACCTGATGGAACATCGGTGTGTGGGTCAGGTCCGAGTCGCAGCGATAGACCCGCCCTGGGGCGATGACCTTGATCGGCGGCGCCTGCGTCTCCATCACGCGGATCTGTACCGGCGAGGTATGGGTACGCAGCAGCCGATGGGCGTCGAAGTAGAAGGTGTCGTGCATCGCCCGCGCCGGGTGATGCTCGGGGATGTTGAGGGCGGCGAAGTTGTGGTAGTCGTCCTCGACCTCTGGCCCCTCGGCGCTCGTGAAGCCGGCGTTCGCGAACAGCCGTTCGATGCGCTGCATCGTGCGCGTGATCGGGTGCAGGCCGCCGGGGGTCTGTCCGCGACCCGGCAGGGTCGGGTCGATACGCGCCGCGGCGAGCCGCGCGGCCAGCGCCGCCGCCTCGAGGCCCACCCGACGCTCGTCGAGGGCCGCCTGGACGGCCTGCTTGGCCCGGTTGATGGCCTGCCCGGCCTGCGGTCGCGCCTCCGGAGACAGCCGGCCCAGCCCCTTCAGCAGGGCCGTGAGGCGGCCGTTCTTGCCGAGATAGCGCACCCGCGCCTGATCGAGGGCGGCCAGGTCGGCGGCCGCCGCGATCTCGGCGCACGCCTCCTCGCACAGGGGCTCGATTGCGATGTCTTCTTCCGCCATGCTCGTCGGTATCCAGCTGTGAGGGCCGCCCCGGGGCACGGCCTCGCGCACGACGGGCTCGTGCGCACTCCGCGGGCCGAGCGGGGATCGCCCGCGAGCGGGCGCCTAGGGGGCGGTGATGACGCAGAGAGGGAAAGACCGCTTCGCCGCCTTTCCCCCTCTCGACGGCACCGGGGGGTGGCCCCGCGCCGATCTCAGGCCGCGGCGAGGGCCGCCTTGGCCTGCGCGGCGATGGCGGCGAAGCCGACCTGGTCGTGATAGGCGATGTCGGCCAGGACCTTGCGATCGACCTCGACACCGGCCTTCTTCAGGCCCTCGATCAGGCGGCTGTAAGACAGGCCATTGTCGCGGGCCGCGGCATTGATGCGCACGATCCACAGGGCACGAAACTGCCGCTTCTTCTGGCGGCGGTCGCGATAGGCGTATTGGCCGGCCTTGATGACGGCCTGCTTGGCGACCCGGTAGACCTTGCTACGGGCGCCGTAATAGCCCTTCGCCTCGTTGAGGACCTTCTTGTGGCGGGCACGTGCGGTGACACCGCGCTTTACTCTCGGCATGGCAGTACTCCGGTCTCTTGCTCGGTCGAGGTCAGCAGTAAGGCAGCATCCGTATCGCCGCCTTCACGTCCGACGGGTGAAGCTGAGCCGGGGCACGCAGCTGACGTTTGCGCTTGGTGCTCTTCTTCGTGAGGATGTGCCGCCGATGCGAGGCGGCCCGTTTGAAACCGCCGGCGGTGCGGGTGAAACGCTTGGCCGCGCCGCGGTTGCTCTTGAGCTTGGGCATTCATGACTCCGCTATTGCAAATTATCGTGGCGGCACCCGCGGCCGTCACTTCTTCTTGGGGCCCAGCACCATGACCATCTGCCGCCCCTCCATCAGGGGCTGCTGTTCGACGATGCTGACCTCGGCCAGGTCCTGCTCGATGCGCCGCAGCAGCTCGAGGCCCAACTCGCGATGGGCGTGCTCGCGACCGCGAAAGCGCATGGTCACCTTGGCCTTGTCCCCGTCGTTGAGGAAACGCATCAGGTTGCGCAGCTTGACCTGATAGTCTCCCTCGTCCGTCCCGGGACGGAACTTCATCTCCTTGATCTGAATCTGCTTCTGCTTCTTCCTGGCCTCGGACTTCTTCTTTTTCTGATCGAAGAGAAACTTGCCGAAGTCCATGATGCGGCAGACGGGTGGTTCCGAGGTCGGGACGATCTCGACGAGATCGAGGCCTTCCTGTTCCGCCTGCTCGATGGCGTCACGGATCTTGACGATCCCGATCTGGTTGCCGTCGGCGCCGATCAGGCGCACTTCCGGGACATTGATCTCTTTGTTGACGCGGTTTCTCTTTGGTGCAGCGATCGCCGATTCCTCCAGAAGACAAGACAATACCGCCGCAGCGGGCCGAACTTCCCCAAGACGGCCCGCGCCGCGACGCGATCAGTGACGTCGACTCGCGACCTCGTCGCCCAACCGGGCGATCAAGGCATCGAGGTCGAGCACCCCGAGGTCCCGACCCTGGCGGTCACGAACGGCGAGGGTGCGTTGCTCGACCTCGCGATCCCCGGCCACGAGCAGATAGGGGACCTTCTGCAGGGTGTGCTCGCGGATTTTATAGCCGATCTTCTCGTTTCTCAAGTCGGCCTCGACACGGAAGCCCTTTCGGCGCAACGCGTTAACGACCTCGCCGACATACGACGCCTGGCGGTCGGTGATATTGAGGACGACGGCCTGCACCGGCGCCAACCACAGCGGCAGGGCGCCGGCGTAGTGCTCGATCAGGATGCCGATGAAGCGTTCCATCGAGCCGAGGACGGCACGATGGATCATGACCGGCACCTGGCGGCTGTTGTCCTCGGCGATGTAGTGCGCGCCGAGCCGCCCGGGCATCGAGAAATCGACCTGGATCGTACCGCATTGCCAGTGGCGGCCGATGCTGTCGCGCAGCGTGAACTCGATCTTGGGGCCGTAGAAGGCGCCCTCGCCCGGCTTGACGATGAAGTCCAAGCCCTTGCTGCGCAGCGACCGATCGAGGGCCGCCTCGCCCTTGTCCCAGAGGGCATCGCTGCCGACGCGCCGCTCCGGGCGGGTCGAGAGGGCGAGTTCGATCTCCTCGAAGCCGAAGTCGCGATAGGTCTCGAAGACCATGTCGATCAGGGTCGCCACCTCGGCCTGGAGCTGCCCCTCGGTGCAGAAGACGTGGGCATCGTCCTGCGTGAAGCGGCGCGCGCGCATCAGGCCGTGCAACGTGCCGGAGGGCTCGTTGCGGTGGACGACGCCGAACTCGGCGAGTCGCAGCGGCAGGTCGCGGTAGCTCTTGAGGCCCTGATTGTAGAGCTGGATGTGGCCCGGGCAGTTCATCGGCTTGATCGCGTAGTCGCGCTCGTCGACCTGGGTCGTGAACATGTCCGCCGCGAACTTCTCCCAGTGCCCCGAGCGCTCCCACAGCGAGCGATCGAGGACCTGCGGGGTCTCGATCTCCTCGTAGCCGTACTCGCCGAGCCGCTCGCGCATGTAGCCTTCGACCAGGCGATAGAGGGTGCGCCCGCGTCCATGCCAGAAGGCCATGCCTGGGGCCTCGTCCTGGAAGTGGAACAGGTCGAGCGCCTTGCCGAGCTTGCGGTGGTCGCGCCGCTCGGCCTCCTCGAGGCGGTGCAGGTAGGCCGCGAGCTCCTTCTTGTCGCGCCAAGCGGTCCCATAGATGCGCTGCAACATGGGGTTGCGCGAGTCGCCGCGCCAGTAGGCGCCGGCCACCTTCATCAGCTTGAAGGCGTTGCCGAGACGCCCGGTGCTCGGCAGGTGCGGCCCGCGGCAGACGTCGAGCCAATCGCCCTGACGATAGATGGAGACCGGCTCGCCGGGCGGGATGATCTCCTCGATGATCTCGACCTTGTAGTGCTCGCCCATGCCGGCGAACAGGGCCTTGGCCTCCTCGCGGTCGAGGACCTCGCGCACGATCGGCAGGTCGCGCGCGACGATCTCGCGCATCCGCGCCTCGATCGCGACCAGGTCATCGGGGGTGAAGGGCTCGGCGCGGGCGAAGTCGTAGTAGAAGCCGTCCTCGATCGCCGGGCCGATCGTCACCTGGGTGCCCGGATAGAGCTCTTGAACGGCCTGGGCCATCACATGCGCGGCATCGTGGCGCAGCAGTTCGAGGGCCTCGGCCTCGTCCTTGTTCGTGACGATCGCGACCGAGGCGTCCTCGTCGACGACGTGGGCGGTATCGACGAGCCGACCGTCGACGCGCCCGGCGAGGGCGGCCTTGGCCAGCCCGGGGCCGATCGACGCGGCGATGTCCTGGATCGAGAGGGGAGCCGGGAAGTGGCGCTGGGAACCGTCCGGGAGGGTGATCTGCGGCATGGCGGGGCTCGGGCGTCAGTGGTGATCGATACGAGGGATCACATGATCGAAAAGGAGAGGCCGGCGGTCGTGACGATTGCCCCGACGACCGCCGGAACGGCCGCGAGGGACCCGGATCGCCACGGACCGCCGGCCCGGCATTTGGTAGGCGCGATTGGACTCGAACCAACGACCCCCACCATGTCAAGGTGGTGCTCTAACCAACTGAGCTACGCGCCTGTCGCTCAAGAGCTGGCAACTATACAAGGGCGCGTCGTCGCGTGCAAGCCCCTCGGACAGGGTTCCGCTCAGTCGCTATAATCAGACCCCCACGAGCCGCCTGCCCCACACGGGACCTCGCCGCCAACCGGGAGCGATCCGCGCCATGACACCAGGACCGACCGCCAGCCCCCCGCCGATCCAGAAGGGAGACTTCATCCAGAGCATCGCCGAGGCCCTCCAGTACATCTCCTACTACCATCCGCCGGACTACCTGCGCGCGCTGACCGAGGCCTACGCTCGCGAAGCGTCGCCGGCCGCCCGCGACGCGATGGCCCAGATCCTCGTCAACTCGCGGATGTGCGCCGAGGGTCACCGGCCGATCTGCCAGGATACCGGCATGGTCGTGGCCTTCGTCGAGGTCGGCATGGACGTCCGCTGGGAGACCGACCTGAGCCTCCAGGCGATGGTCGACGCCGGCGTGCGACGCGCCTACACGGACCCGGACAATGTCCTGCGCGCATCGATGGTCGCCCCGCCGCTCGGCGCCCGCAAGAACACGGGCGACAACACGCCGGCCGTCGTGCACCAGACGCTGGTGCCCGGCAACCGCGTCCGGGTGCGCCTGGCGGCCAAGGGCGGCGGCTCGGAGAACAAGGCGCGCTTCGCGGTCCTGAACCCGAGCGACAGCCTGGTCGACTGGGTGCTGCGCACCGTCCCGACGCTCGGCGCCGGCTGGTGCCCGCCGGGGATGCTCGGGATCGGCATCGGCGGCTCGGCGGAGAAGGCCATGCTGCTCGCCAAGGAGGCGCTGATGGAGCACATCGACATCCACGAACTCCAGGCCCGCGGCGCCCGCGACCCGCTCGAGGCCCTGCGCCTGGAGCTCTACGAGAAGGTCAACGCCCTCGGCATCGGCGCCCAGGGCCTCGGCGGCCTGACGACGGTCCTCGATGTCAAGATCCGCGACTTCCCGACCCATGCCGCGTCCCTGCCGGTCGCGCTGATCCCCAATTGCGCGGCGACCCGCCACCTGGAATTCACGCTCGACGGCCACGGCCCGGCCGAATTGACGCCGCCGGCGCTGGCCGACTGGCCCGAGGTCGCCTGGGAGGCCGGCGCCGGGGCGCGGCGCGTCGACCTCGATCGGGTCACCCGAGAAGAGATCGCCCACTGGCGGCCGGGCGAGCGACTGCTGCTCTCCGGACACCTGCTGACCGGGCGCGACGCGGCGCACAAGCGGCTCGTCGATCTGCTCGAGCGCGGCGAGGCGCTGCCCGACGGGGTCGACCTGCGCGGGCGCTTCATCTACTACGTCGGCCCGGTCGACCCCGTCCGCGACGAGGTCGTCGGCCCGGCCGGCCCGACGACGGCGACGCGGATGGACAAGTTCACCGATACCGTCCTCGCCCGCACCGGCCTCCTCGGCATGATCGGCAAGGCCGAACGCGGCCCGGCGGCGATCGAGGCGATCCAACGCCACGGCGCCGTGTACCTGGTCGCCGTCGGCGGGGCCGCCTATCTGGTCTCCAAGGCGATCCGCTCGTCGCGGCCAATCGCCTTCGCCGACCTCGGGATGGAGGCGATCCGCGAGTTCGAGGTCCGCGACATGCCCGTCACGGTCGCCGTCGATACCCGCGGCGAGTCGATCCACACGAGCGGCCCAGCCGAGTGGCGCCAGCGCATCGGCAAGATCCCGGTCGTCGTCACATGAGCCCACCAACGTCCAGTCAGGAGGCCCGTTCATGACCACCTATCCCGCGCTGCGCATCCACAACGACGAGCAGGGCTACCGCGCCCGGATCGAGTCCCTGCCGCTGCCCGAGCCACAGGCCGGCGAGGTCCTGATCCAGGTCGACTACTCGGGGATCAACTACAAGGACGCGCTCGCCGGCACCGGTCGCGGCAAGATCCTGCGCCGGTTTCCGCTGACCGGCGGCGTCGATGCGGCCGGGACCGTCGTGCGCAGCCGCGACACCGGCCTTCGCGAGGGCGACACCGTCATCGCCGGTGGCTTCGGCCTGAGCTTCGACCACGATGGCGGCTACGCCCGCTACCTCTGCGCACCGGCCGACTGGCTGGTGCCGATGCCGCTCGGCCTGGACGCACGCCGTGCGATGATCCTCGGCACCGCCGGCTTCACGGCGGCCCTCGCGCTGCATCGCATGCAGGTCAACGGCCAGCACCCGGGGCTCGGCCCGCTGCTCGTCACCGGCGCGAGCGGTGGCGTCGGCTCGATTGCGATCGATCTCGCGAGCCAGCAGGGCTACGAGGTCACCGCCGTCTCCGGCAAGGCGGCACTCGCAGACTGGCTCCGGGGGCTGGGGGCAACGCAAGTGCTAGGGCGTGAGGAGTTGCCCGGCGGCGACCGACCACTGGAAACGGCAATTTGGGGCGGCGCCATCGACAACGTCGGCGGCGCGATGCTCGCGCGCATCACCCGCACCGTCGTCCCCTCGGGCAGCATCGCCGCCATCGGGCTCGCCGGCGGGGCCGAACTCGTGACAACCGTGATGCCCTTCATCCTGCGCGGCGTGAGCCTGCTCGGGATCAACTCGGTCGACGTGCCGGGGGCGCTGCGGCGCGAGATCTGGCAACACCTGGCGAGCGACTGGCAGCCGCGCCATCTCGATGAGATCCTGACCGAGACCCTCTCGCTCGCCGACCTGCCCGATGCCTTCGAGCGTCTGCTCGCCGGTCGAATCCATGGGCGGACCCTGGTCGCCCTGAACGACTGACGGCGCCGTTGGCCTCCGGACGTCAGCTCGCGTCGGACCAGTCGCTCCGCCACGGCGACCCTCGCGTAGAACCGGTTGGCGCGCGCCACAACGCGACAGGCGGCGACGCGATACCCGGCTCGCTCAGCGCAACCCGACATCGGTGGTCGAGTCGTACCGCGTTTCCGGGAATCGTTCCTGAGGAACGGTGCAGAAACGATCGAAGCACGCGCCGGCAAGACAAGAAATGACGAAATGCACCGACGGTCGCGAAAGACAGCGGACCATCCGGCGCAGATTCGGCCTCTTCGCGTGTTTCGCAGTTCCAAGAAGATCGACCCGTCGTCCCTGAATCGTCGCCTACACCCGGGGCGTCCGAGGTCGGGTTGGCGGATGGCGGGATGCGCGGCACTTTCCGACAACGGCGGGATGCGCTGCGCTTTCTAACGACGGCGGGATGCGCTGCGCTTTCCCGCCCTACGTTGCGGGCGGGTCGGCGGTCGATAGGTCCACGGGGTCGCCCGGCCCGAGGCCGAGGACCCGGGCCGCCGACCCCTGATTGACGGCCAGTTCGATCAGGCCGAATGCATTGACGTACCAGAACCCCTCGCCGGGCGGCACCTCGCAGAAGGTCCGCGCCCGGGCGAGCAGCCGCCCGCCGGCGCGGATCCGCGCACCCGACGCGACGGCCTCGGCACGCAGCCCGGTCATCAGGTTGCCGTAGTGGTCGCAGTAGATGATCGCCGAGCGCTCGTCGGGCCAGTCCGCACCGACCAGCGCGTCGGGCGCGCGCGCGACGGCCCCGAGCGCCTCCCCGCGCAACGCCCGCACCGCGAGCGGCACGAAGAGGTCGCGCCCGTGGAAGCTCGCCGACATCCGCGGCGGGCGCCAATCGAGTCGCCAGACCGCGCCCCCGGTCGCCCGACGGGCGACGAGCGCGAGCAGGCCATTGTCCGGACCCATCAGCCAGTGGCCGCCGGCCCGCACCAGCAGTACCTCGCGCGGCCCGCCGACCCCAGGGTCGACGATGCACAGATGCAGGCACGCCGGCGGCAGGTCGCGGAGCAGGGCCGGAAGCAGATAGGCCGCGAGGTCGGGGCGAAACGCGGGCAGGTCGTGGATCAGGTCGACGACCGGGCAGTCGGGCACCTCGGCGCCGAGCAGCAGCCGCAGTTGGCCGACATAGGGACCGACGCCGAAATCGGTCAGCAGCGCGATCCGCGCGACTCGCCCGGCCAGCATCAGGGGCACCCCACCCGAGGGCCGGGACGGACGCCGAAAACGAAGAGACCGGGCCGAGGCCCGGTCTCGCGCGTCACCGCCGCCGGGACCACACGGGTCCCGGCCCGCGGCACCTCAGTCGACGACCTCGGCGTCAACGACTTCCTCCGGGCGATCGACGAGTTCCACGTAGGCCATCGGCGCGGCGTCGCCGGCACGGTAGCCACACTTGAGGATCCGCAGGTAGCCGCCGGGGCGCGCCTGATAGCGGGGACCGAGTTCGGCGAAGAGCTTGCCGACCATTTCCTTGTCGCGCAGACGCGCGAACGCGAGGCGCCGCGCGTGCACGGAATCATCCTTCGCCAACGTGATCAAGGGCTCGGCGACGCGGCGCAGGTCCTTGGCCTTCGGCAGGGTCGTCTTGATGAGTTCGTGGCGAAAGAGGGCATTGGCCATGTTCCGAAACATCGCCTCGCGGTGAGCGCTCGTGCGATTGAGTTGCCTTCCGGCGTTACGGTGACGCATGATCCTGTCCTGAGTCCTACTTTAGCGAATGGTCAATTCGTCGATGTTCTCGGGCGGCCAGTTCTCCAGCCGCATACCCAGCGACAGCCCGCGCGTCGCCAGCACGTCCTTGATCTCGGTGAGCGACTTCTTGCCCAGATTCGGGGTCTTGAGCAGCTCCACCTCAGTGCGCTGGATGAGATCGCCGATCAGATAGATGTTCTCGGCCTTCAGGCAATTCGCCGAGCGGACCGTCAGTTCCAGGTCGTCGACCGGACGCAGCAGGATCGGATCCCACTCGGGCGTCTTGCTGCCGACCGGCTCCTGGGCGTCGGCCAGGTCGCTGCCCTCCAGCGCGATGAAGCTCGAGAGCTGATCGCGCAGGATTTGGGCCGCGGTCTGGATCGCCGTGCGCGGCTCGAGCGTGCCGTTGGTCTCCAGGTCGATGACCAACCGGTCGAGATCCGTGCGCTGCTCGACGCGCGCCGCCTGCACCTCGATCGCGACACGGCGCACCGGGCTGAAGGAGGCGTCGATCTGCAGCTTGCCGATCGGCCGATCCTCGGACCCGAAGCCCTCGCGCTGTGCCGCCGGCTCGTAGCCGATACCGCGGCGTACCGTCAGCGACATGCTCAGCTCGACCGAGCCCGAGATGTTGGCGATGACCAGATCCGGGTTGTGCACGGTCCCGGCATGATCCAACGCGATGTCGCCGGCCGTGACGACACCGGGGCCGCTCTTGCTCAGCGTGTAGGTCGCCTCGTCCTTGCCGCTCAGCGAGATCGCGACATCCTTGAGATTCAGGAGGATCTCCAGGACATCCTCCTGCACACCCTCGAGCGTCGTGTATTCGTGCAGGACCCCCTGGATCTCCACCTCGGTGATCGCGCAACCGCTCATCGACGAGAGGAGCACCCGCCGCAGGGCGTTGCCGAGCGTATGCCCGTAGCCCCGCTCGAGGGGCTCGAGCGAGATGCGCGCGTGATTCAGGCTCCCATCGACCGGCTCGACACGTATCGCCCGCGGCTTGAGAAAGTCGCCAACAGCTTCAGCCATGCATCAACCCCCTGTCACTCCTTACTTGGAGTACAGCTCGACGATCAGCGACTCGTTGATATCCGCCGCGAGATCGGCGCGGTCCGGGATACGCTTGAAGACGCCCTTCAGGCCCTTCGTGTCGACCTCGACCCAATCCGGGAAGCCGTACTGCTCGGCCAACGCCAAGGCGTTCTGGACACGCACCTGCTTGCCGGCCTTCTCGCGCACCTCGACCTGGTCCTCGGCGGCGACCTGGTAGGACGGGATGTTGACGACGCGCCCGTTGACCATGATCCCCTTGTGGGAGACGAGCTGGCGGGCCTCGGCCCGCGTCGCGCCGAAGCCCATGCGATAGACGACGTTATCGAGCCGGCGTTCGAGCAACTGCAAGAGGATCTCGCCGGTCGCACCCTTGGTGCGGGCCGCCTTCTTGTAGTAGTTGCGGAACTGCCGTTCCATGACGCCATAGATGCGGCGCACCTTCTGCTTCTCGCGCAACTGCACGCCATAGTCGGAGAGGCGCCGCCGCCGATCGCCGGCCTGGCCCGGCATCTTCTCGAGGTTGCACTTCGAATCGAGCGCCCGCGCCCGGCTCTTGAGACCGAGATCTGTCCCTTCGCGCCGCGCCAGCTTGCAGGTCGGACCAATATACCTTGCCATATCGCTTCCTAGAGTCGTCTCCTACACGCGCCGCTTCTTCGGCGGGCGGCAGCCGTTGTGGGGGATCGGCGTCACGTCTGTGATGCTGGTGACCTTGAAGCCGGCGTTGTTGAGCGCCCGCACGGCGGACTCGCGCCCGGGGCCCGGCCCCTTCACGTTCACATCGAGGTTCTTCAGACCGAACTCCTTCACCGCCTGCCCGACCTTGTCGGCCGCGACCTGCGCGGCGAACGGCGTGCTCTTGCGCGAACCGCGGAACCCCGAGCCACCCGAGGTCGCCCACGCGAGCGCATTGCCCTGGCGATCGGTGATCGTGATGATGGTGTTGTTGAACGACGCGTGGACATGGGCGATACCGTCCACGACCGTCTTCTTGACCTTTTTCTTCGTACGAGCGGGTTTTGCCATCGGCTATTACCAGACGTTCTGCGCGCAGCCGCGCCTTATCGCTTGATCGGGCGCCGCGGACCCTTGCGGGTACGGGCGTTGGTGCGGGTACGCTGGCCCCGCAGCGGCAACCCGCGGCGATGACGGATGCCGCGGTTGCAGCCGAGATCCATCAGCCGCTTGATGTTCATCGAGACCTCTCGCCGCAGATCGCCCTCGACCGTGTACTTGGCGACCGCGGCACGCAGGCGCTCGACCTCGTCTTCGGTCAGGCTGTGGACCCGCGCGTTGCGGGCCACGCCGGCCGCGTCGCAGATCTCGCCGGCACGGGTACGACCGATGCCGTAGATCGCCGTCAGGGCGATGACGGCGTGCTTTCTATCAGGGATGTTGACACCGGCAATACGGGCCATAACGAATTAGCTCCCGGTCCTTGAATTCTGCCGCGGACGTGAACAGGGCAGTTTAACAACAATTAGCGACACGTCAAGAGGCGCCTACGGCTAACCCTGCCGTTGCTTGTGCCGCAGATCCTTGCAGATGACGCGCACGGTACCGTTTCGCTTGATGATCTTGCAGTTTCGGCAGATGCGCTTGACTGAGGCTCGCACTTTCATGGTCTCACTCCGAGATTCTTAGGGTTGGTCCGACGCGGCACGGCTCAGCGCAGCATGCCGGCCCCAGGGGCCTTGAGGTTGGCCTTCTTCATCAGCCCCTCGTACTGGTGCGATACCAGATGGGCCTGCACTTGGGCCATGAAGTCCATCGTCACGACGACGACGATCAGCAGCGACGTACCACCGAAGTAGAAGGGCACATTCCAACCCAGGATCAGGAACTCCGGCAGCAGACAGACGCCCGTGATGTAGATGGCGCCGGCGGCCGTCAGGCGCGTCATCACCGAGTCGATGTAGCGCGCCGTCTGTTCCCCGGGGCGAATCCCGGGGATGAAGGCCCCGGAGCGCTTGAGATTATCCGCCGTGTCCTTCGGGTTGAAGATCAACGCCGTATAGAAGAAACAGAAGAAGACGATCGCGCTCGCGTAGAGCAGGACGTAGATCGGCTCGCCCGGCGAGAGCTTGGCGGCGAAGTCCGCGAGCCAGCGCATGTCCTCCGAACTGCCGAACCACTGACCCAGGGTACCTGGGAACAAGATGATGCTGGAGGCGAAGATCGGCGGAATGACGCCGGCCATGTTGAGCTTCAGCGGCAGGTGCGTGCTCTGGGCGGCCATCAGCTTCCGGCCCTGCTGACGCCGGGCGTAGTTCACCGTGATCCGCCGCTGGCCGCGCTCGACGAACACGACGAAGGCCGTCACGGCCAGCGCCAGGGCGAAGATCGCCAGCACCGCCAGCGCGTTCATCTCGCCGGTACGCACCAGCTCGAGCGTACCGCCCGCTGCCCCGGGCAGGCCCGCGACGATACCGGCGAAGATGATCAGCGAGATGCCGTTGCCGATGCCCCGCTCGGTGATCTGTTCGCCGAGCCACATCAGGAACATGGTCCCGGTCACGAGCGAGACCGTCGCCGTGAAGACGAAGCCGAAGCCCGTCTGCGTCACGATCGACGAACCGGCGACCGCCTGGCCCTGCAGCGCGACCGAGATGCCGATCGCCTGGAAGGTCGCCAGGAACAGGGTCCCGTAACGGGTGTAGGACGTGATCTTGCGTCGCCCCGACTCGCCCTCCTTCTTCAACTGCTCGAGCTTCGGGATCACGGCCGTCATCATCTGCATGATGATCGACGCCGAGATGTAGGGCATGATGCCGAGCGCCACGACGCTCGCCCGTTCCAGGGCGCCGCCGGAGAACATATTGAACAGATCGAGCATCGAGCCCTGATTCTGATCGAAGAGCGCGGCCAAGGCCTCCGGGTTCACTCCCGGCACCGGGATAAAGGTAGCGATCCGATACACGAGCAGCGCGCCGAGCACGAAGAACAGGCGCTGCCGCAGCTCCTTCAGGTGGCCCATGCCACCGAGCGCACCCACCATCGAAGAGGTGTTCTTGGCCATGAGTACCGCCGACCTCGCTTCAGTCTTCGACCCGGCCGCCCGCCGCCTCGATCGCGGCCCGAGCACCCTTGGTCACGGGAATACCACGCACGGTCACCGGTCGCTCGAGCTTGCCCGAGGCGATGACCTTGACGTACTTGGTGTCGCGTCGCACGACGTTCGCGGCGATCAGCGCCGGCAGGTCGACGACATCGCCGGGGACCGCCGCCAACTCCTGGAGCCGAATCTCGTCGCGAACGAGCGCCTTGCGCGAGCGGAAACCGACCTTCGGCAGGCGTCGCTGCAGCGGCATCTGACCGCCCTCGAAGCCGACCTTGTGGAAGCCGCCGGCGCGCGCCTTCTGGCCCTTGTGGCCGCGGCCGCAGGTCTTGCCCAGACCGCTGCCGATCCCGCGACCGACACGCTTCGGCGCGCTCCTGCTCCCCGGCGCGGGGGCGATATCGTTGAGGCGCATCTCAGGATTCCTCCAGGACCTTGACCATGTAGGAGACCTTGTTCACCATCCCGCGGGTGCAGGGCGTGTCCTCGACCTCGACGACCTGGTGCATGCGCCGCAGGCCGAGGCCTCGGACGCACGCCTTGTGCGAGGCCAACCGACCGTGCACGCTGCGCACCAGCGTGACCCTCATCATCGTCTTCTCAGCCATCGCCTCACCCCAGGATCTCTGCGACCGTCTTGCCACGCTTCGCGGCCATGGTCTCGGGATCCTTCATCCCCTGGAGACCCGCCACGGTGGCGCGCACGACATTGATCGGGTTATTCGTGCCGATGCACTTGGCGAGCACGTTCTGCACGCCGAGGACCTCGAAGACCGCGCGCATCGCGCCGCCGGCGATGATGCCGGTACCTTCGGACGCCGGCTGCATGAACACGCGCGCCGCACCGTGCCGCCCGTTCAGCGGATACTGGAGGGTCGTGCCATTGAGCTTGACGTCGATCATGTTCTTGCGCGCGCTCTCCATCGCCTTCTGGATCGCGACGGGCACCTCGCGGGCCTTGCCGGTGCCGAAGCCGACCCGCCCCTTGCCGTCGCCGACGACGGTCAGCGCGGCGAAGCCGAACTGCCGACCGCCCTTGACCACCTTGGCCACGCGATTGACGGTCACGAGCTTCTCGAGCAGCTCGTCGCCCTCAGGCCGTTGATTGAAATTCGCCATAGCTCAGCCCCTAGAATTGCAGTCCGTTTTCGCGCGCCGCGTCGGCCAATGCCTTGACCCGGCCGTGATAGCGAAAGCCCGAGCGATCGAAGGCCACCGACTCGACCCCAGCCGCGCGCGCCCGCTCGGCGATCGCCTTGCCGATGGCGGCGGCCGCCGTCGCGTTGCCGAGCGGTCCGGCGATCCCCTCGCGAAGGACCTTCTCGGCCGTCGAGGCGCTCGCGACCACATGGCCGCTATCCGGCGCGATGATCTGGGCGTACATGTGCCGCGGCGTGCGGTGCACGCACAGACGGTAGGCACCGAGTTCGCGGATCTTGGCCCGGGCGCGCGTGGCGCGGCGTAGACGTGCTTGCTTCTTATCCATCTCTCGACCCTACTTTTTCTTCGCCTCTTTACGCACGACCTCTTCGTCGGCGTACCGCACGCCCTTGCCCTTGTAGGGCTCCGGCGGCCGGAGGCGACGGATCTCGGCGGCGACCTGGCCGACCTGCTGCTTGTCGGCACCGCTGACCTGGATCTCGGTCGGCGACGGCGTCGCGATCTCGATGCCCTCGGGCACCGCGAAATTGATCGGGTGCGAGAAGCCGAGCGCCAGGTTCAGGACCCGGCCCTGCGCCTGGGCGCGGTAGCCGACACCGACCAGGTTGAGCTTGCGCACGAAGCCGCTGCCGCAGCCGACGACCATGTTATTGAGCAGCGCTCGGGTCGTACCGGCCTGCGCCCAGGACGTCTGATCGCCCTCGCGGGCCGGGGCGACCCGCAGTTCGCCTTCGGCCTGGGTGACGGCGACCTTCGGGTGGACGATCCAGTTCATGGTGCCCTTCGGACCCTTGACCTGGACGGACTGGCCGGCGATCTCGACGGCGACGCCCTTCGGGACGGTGATGGGGGCCTTTGCAACGCGTGACATGGCGGCAACCTCCGTTAGGCCACGTAGGCCAGGATCTCACCGCCGTGGCCCGCCTTGCGCGCAGCCCGGTCGGTCATCAGACCCTGAGACGTGGAGACGATGGCAATGCCGAGCCCGCCCCAGACCTTCGGCAGTTCGTCCTTGCCGCGATAGATCCGCAGGCCGGGGCGCGAGACGCGCTTGACATACTCGATGACGGGCTTGCCGCGGTAGTACTTCAGCTTCAGGACCAGGGTCGGCTTCGCACCCTCGCCCTCGACCGACGCGTCGGTGATATAGCCTTCGTCCTTCAGCAGTTGCGCGATCGCGACCTTCTGCTTCGACGAGGGCATCGTGATCGTGATCTTGCTACGAATCTGCCCGTTGCGGATACGCGTCAGCATATCCGCGATCGGATCCGACATACTCATATCGACACTCCAGGGGTCAGGCCGCCGTGCCGGCGCGATACCCCAAGAAAAACAAAAATCAGCGGGCGGCGTGCCCAGCACCGGGTGCGCCGCCCTCTCCTGCCGCGGGCCGATGTCCGCCGTGCCGCGCGCACGGCGGACGTCCGCGCGTGTCACCAACTCGCCTTGACGACCCCGGGGACGTCGCCGCGCATCACCGCCTCGCGCAGCTTGTTGCGCCCGAGGCCGAACTTGCGATAGACCGCGTGCGGGCGGCCGCTGACACGGCAACGCCGCTGCTGGCGGGTCGGGCTCGCATCACGCGGCAGCCGCTGCAACTGCTGCATGGCCTCGTCGATGGCCTCCGGCGACGCCGTGCGATCGGCGATCTGCGCCTTCAGGGCGGCCCGCTTGGCGGCGTACCGCGCAGCCGTGCGGACGCGCTTCACATCCCGCGCCACCATGCTCTTCTTCGCCATGATCGATCCTCAATTCCGGAACGGAAACTTGAACGCCTCAAGCAGCGCGCGCCCCTCGTCGTCGCTGCGCGCCGTCGTCGTGATCGTGATGTCGAGCCCGCGCAGCGCATCGATCTTGTCGTAGTCGACCTCGGGAAACACGATCTGCTCACGAATGCCGAGCGAGTAGTTGCCGCGCCCGTCGAAGGCCTTCGGATTCAGGCCACGGAAGTCGCGGACACGCGGGATCGCGACATTGATCAGGCGATCGAGGAACTCGTACATCCGTTCGCGCCGCAGGGTCACCTTGCAGCCGATCGGCCAGCCCTCGCGGATCTTGAACCCGGCGACCGACTTGCGGGCCTTCGTCACGATCGGCTGCTGGCCAGAGATGGCGCGCAGATCGTTGACGGCGTTGTCCATGATCTTCTTGTCCGCGATCGCCTCGCCGACACCCATGTTCAGCGTGATCTTCTCGATCCGCGGTACCTGCATGACGGTGCCGTAGCCGAAGCGGTCCTTCAGCTGGCCGACGATCTCGTCGCGATAGATGTCTCGTAATCTCGACATGGCTCCCATACCCTAGGCGTCGACCACTTCACCGTTAGACTTGAACACCCGCACCTTACGACCGTCCCCGAGGACCCGGAAGCCGATCCGGTCGCCGGCACCCTTGATCGGGTTGTACAGGGCCACGTTGGAGACGTGGATCGGCATCGGCTTGTCGACGATGCCGCCGGCGATGCCGCGTTGCGGGTTCGGCTTCTGGTGCTTCTTGGCCATATTGATGTTCTCGACGACCAAATGCTCGGCGTCGACGACCTTGAGGACCGTGCCCCGCTTCCCCTTGTCCTTCCCGGTCAGGACGATGACGTCATCGCCCGATCTGATCTTGCGCATGTCCCAGTGACCTCACAAAACTTCTGGCGCGAGCGAGATGATCTTCATGAAGCGCTCACCGCGCAGCTCCCTCGTGACCGGCCCGAAGATGCGGGTGCCGATCGGCTGGAGCTGGTTGTTGAGCAGCACCGCGGCGTTGCCGTCGAAACGGATCAACGACCCGTCCGGACGGCGCACGCCCTTGCGGGTGCGCACGACGACGGCGTTGAAGACATCGCCCTTCTTGACCTTGCCGCGCGGGATCGCGTCCTTGACCGTCACCTTGATGACGTCGCCGATCCCGGCGTAGCGCCGATGGGAACCCCCGAGCACCTTGATGCACTGCACACGCTTGGCACCGCTGTTGTCGGCGACGCTCAGATTGGTCTGCATCTGGATCATTTTTCTCTACCCTGTCTTATCTGGCCACGCCGCCCCGAGGGCCTGCCGCACGCGCGTCACGCCCGAGCGTCAACGCACCTTCTCGACGATCTCCAGCAGCCGCCAGGACTTGGTCTTCGACAGCGGCCGGCACTGCTCGATGCGCACCAGATCACCGGCGTCGCAGGCATTCGCCTCGTCGTGTGCATGGATCTTCGTCGAGCGGCTCATGAACTTGCCGTAGACCGGGTGCTGTACGCGCCGTTCCACGAGCACGGTAATCGTCTTGTCCATCGCGTTGCTGAGGACCCGCCCGGTCAGCGTCTTGTTCGTCTTGGTCTGCTCGCTCACTGCGCACCGCCCATCTTGAGCTCGTTCATGACAGTCTTGACCCGGGCGATGTCGCGCCGCACGGCCTTCATCTGCGAGGGCCGAGTGAGCTGCCCCGTGCCCTGCTGCATCCGCAGGTTGAACTGCTCCTTGAGCAGGTCGAGCAGTTGGCGCTCGAGCTCTTCCGGGGAGTGCCTTCTCAGTTCGCTGGCCTTCATCACAGCACCGTCCGTTTCTCAAATGTTGTCTGCACCGGCAGCTTGGCCGCGGCCAGCTTGAACGCCTCGCGGGCCAGTTCCTCGGTCACGCCCTCGATCTCGTAGAGCATGCTGCCCGGTTGCACCAGCGCGACCCAGTACTCGACGTTGCCCTTGCCCTTGCCCATGCGGACCTCGAGGGGCTTCTTCGAGATCGGCTTGTCCGGGAAGACGCGGATCCAGAGCTTGCCGCCGCGGCGCACCTTGCGGGTGATCGCGCGGCGCGCCGCCTCGATCTGGCGGGCCGTCAGCCGCCCGCGACCGACGGCCTTCAGGCCGAAGTCGCCAAAGCTGACGCGATTGCCACTCTGCGCCAGACCGCGGTTTCGGCCCTTGTGCTGCTTGCGGAATTTCGTGCGTTTTGGTTGCAGCATCGCTTACCCCCTCTTTCCGGCGGTCTTGCCGGCCGGCTCCTCGGGAACCTGATCCCCGAACACCTCTCCCTTGAAGATCCACACCTTGACGCCGATGACGCCATAGGTCGTCTTGGCCTCGGCGAAGCCGTAGTCGATATCGGCACGCAGCGTATGCAACGGCACTCGGCCCTCGCGGCTCCATTCGCTGCGGGCGATCTCGGCCCCGTTGAGGCGCCCCGCGACATTGACCCGGATACCCTCGGCGCCGAGTCGCATCGTGTTCTGGATCGCCCGCTTCATCGCACGGCGGAACATGATCCGGCGCTCCAGTTGCTGGGCGACGCCCTCGGCGACCAGTTGCGCGTCGAGTTCGGGCTTGCGGATCTCCTCGATGCTGATGTGCACCGGCACGCCCATCCGCTTGGCGACCTCGGTGCGCAGCGCGTCGATATCCTCGCCCTTCTTGCCGATGACGACCCCGGGGCGCGCCGTATGGATCGTGATGTGCGCGTTCTTCGCCGGCCGGTCGATCTGGATATGGCTTACCGAGGCCTGGGACAGGCGCTTCTTCAGGAAATCACGGATTTCCAGGTCGGTATTGAGGAAGTCGGCATAATCCTTGGAGTTGGCGTACCACTTCGAGCGCCAATCCCTGACTATCCCTAACCGAATACCCGTCGGATGAACTTTCTGCCCCATTCTGGCCTCTCGAAATGCTTAGGCTTCCGCCACGATAAGGCGGATATGACTCGTCCGCTTGGAGATGCGGTTGCCGCGCCCCTTGGCCCGCGCGTGCATACGCTTCAAGGTCGGACCCTCATCGACATGGATGATGGCGACCTTGAGCTCATCGACATCCGCACCCTCGTTGTTCTCGGCATTGGCGATCGCCGATTCCAGCAACTTCTTGATGATCGCCGCACCCTTCTTCGTGCTGAACGTCAGGATGTTCAGCGCCTGCTCGGCACCCTGGCCACGGATCTGGTCGGCAACCAGGCGGGCCTTCTGCGCGGAGATGCGCGCGTGCTTCAATGTGGCCTCAGCTTGCATAGCCGCATGCTCCCTTATCGCTTCTTCGCCTTCTTGTCGGCGGCGTGGCCCCGAAAGGTCCGAGTCAGCGCGAACTCGCCGAGCTTGTGGCCGATCATGTTCTCGTTGACGAGGACCGGCACGTGCTGTCGGCCATTGTGGACCGCGATCGTCAACCCGACCATCTCCGGCAGGATCATCGAGCGCCGCGACCAGGTCTTGATGGGGCGCTTGCTGTTCTGCGCGACCGCCTCCTCGACCTTCTTGGCCAGATGGTGGTCGATAAAGGGTCCCTTTCGAATCGAACGTGGCACTTGCTGAACCTCGCCTTGATGAATTACTTCTTGCCGCGACGGCGAACGATCATGCGATCGGTGCGCTTGTTCTTGCGCGTCTTGTAGCCCTTCGTCGGCACGCCCCACGGGGTGACCGGATGGCGGCCGCCGGAGGTGCGGCCCTCGCCACCGCCGTGCGGGTGGTCGACCGGGTTCATGACGACACCACGGACCGTCGGGCGCGTGCCGCGCCAGCGCGACGCGCCGGCCTTGCCCAGCTTGCGCAGACTGTTCTCGCTGTTGCCGACCTCGCCAATCACGGCGCGGCACTCGACATGGATCTTGCGCATCTCACCCGAGCGCAGGCGCAGCGTCGCGTAGCTCCCCTCGCGGGCGATCAACTGCGCGCCACCGCCGGCTGCGCGGGCGATCTGGGCACCCTTGCCGGGGCGCAACTCGATGCAGTGCACCAGGGTACCGACCGGGATGTTGCGCAGCGGCAGGCAGTTGCCCGGCGCGATCGGGGCGTCCTCGCCGGACTGCACCTTGGCACCGACTGCAAGCCCCTTGGGCGCGACGATGTAGGCGCGCTCGCCATCGGCATAGAGCAGCAACGCCAGGTGCGCGGTGCGATTCGGGTCGTACTCGAGCCGCTCGACGGTCGCCGGCACCCCAGCCTTGTTGCGCTTGAAGTCGACGATCCGGTAGCGCTGCTTGTGACCGCCGCCCTGATGGCGGACCGTGATCCGCCCGGCGTTGTTGCGGCCGCCGCGCTTGACCTTCTTCTCGACGAGCGGCCCATGCGGCGCGCCCTTGTACAACTCGGGGGTCTGCACCTTGACGACGAAGCGCCGGCCGGCCGAGGTCGGGTTTGTCTTTACGATTGGCATCTTGATTCGTCCAGGTTGCTGGCGGGCGCCGACGCTCAGGCGCCGCCGCCGAAGTCGATGTCATGACCGGGCATCAGGCGCACATAGGCCTTGCGCCAATCCTTGCGCTTGCCCTGAAGCCGCCCGAACCGCTTGGCCTTGCCCTTGACGTTCAAGACCTGCACCCGGTCGACGGCGACACCGAACATCGCCTCGACGGCCCGGGCGATCTCGCGCTTGGTCGCATCGGGCGTCACCCGAAACGCGAACTGGCTGGCCGTCTCGGCACCGCGCGACGCCTTCTCGGACACGACCGGGCTCAACAGGACCTTGGACAACCGTTCCTTATTCATGCCAGCCGCTCCTCCAGTCTGCGAACCGCCGCCTCGGTCGCGAGCACGCGCTCGAACGCGATCAGGCTGACCGGGTCGACCTCGCGCGCCAGCAGCACATCGACACCGACCAGATTGCGCGACGCCAGGATGAGATTCTCATCGAACTCGTCGATCAGGATCAGGACGTCCTTCAACGCCAACTCATTCAGGCGCGCGGCGAGTTCCTTCGTCTTCGGCGCCGCCAGCGTGAACGACGGCACGACGACCAGACGCTCCTGACGGACCAACTCGGAGAGGATCGAGCGCACCGCGCCCTGATACATCTTGCGGTTGACCTTCTGGGCGTAGTTGCGCGGCTGGGCCGCGAAGGTCACGCCGCCGCTGCGCCACAGCGGGCTGCGGCTCGTCCCCGCCCGCGCCCGGCCGGTGCCCTTCTGCCGCCAGGGCTTGGCGCCGCCGCCACGCACGGCGGCGCGATTCTTCTGGGCCTTCGTGCCAGCCCGACCGGCCGCCAGGAACGCCGTGACGACCTGGTGGATGAGGCCCGGCTTGTACTCGGCACCGAATACCCGGTCCGACACCGGCAGGGACTCGGCCGCCCCGGTATCGCTTCGTTTCGCGAGGTCCATGATTATCCGCCCTTGTTCTTGCCCTTCACCGAAGGCGTCACGACCAATCGGCCACCGGCCGGGCCAGGCACCCCACCGCGCACCAGCAGCAGGTTGCGCTCGGCGTCGACCCGCACGACCTCGAGATTCTGTTGGCAGCGATTGACGTTGCCCATCTGGCCTGCCATCCGCTTGCCCTTCCAGACTCGGCCCGGACTCTGATTCTGGCCGATCGAGCCGGGGGCCCGATGCGACAGCGAGTTGCCGTGCGTGGCGTCCTGGGTGCTGAAGTGGTGCCGACGCACGACGCCGGCGAACCCGCGACCCTTGGTGACCCCGCGCACGTCGACGTTCTGACCCGGCGCGAAGATCGAGACCGAGATCTCGGCTCCGGGCTCCAGGTCGGCGTCACCGTCCTCGAGGCGAAACTCGTGCAGGTGCTGCCCGGCCTCGACACCGGCGCTGGCGTAGTGACCCGCCATCGGCTTGGTCACCCGCGACGGGCGCCGCGCACCGGCGGCGACCTGGAGCGCGCGATAGCCGTCGCGATCCTGCGTCTTCAGCTGGGCGACGCGGTTCGGCTGCACCTCGATCACGGTCACCGGGATGGTCGCACCCTCCTCGGTGAAGATCCGGGTCATGCCGGCCTTACGCCCGATTACTCCGATCGTCATGACTGTCAACCTCAACTCAGCCTGATCTGAACATCGACGCCGGCCGCCAGATCGAGCTTCATCAGCGCGTCCACGGTCTTGTCCGTCGGGTCGACGATGTCCATCAGCCGCTTGTGGGTCCGCAACTCGTACTGATCGCGCGCATCCTTGTTGACGTGCGGCGAGACCAGCACCGTGAAGCGCTCCTTCTTCGACGGCAGCGGCACCGGACCGCGCACCTGGGCGCCCGTGCGCTTCGCCGTATCGACGATCTCGCGCGCCGACTGATCGATCAGGCGATGATCGAAGGCCTTGAGCCGGATACGTATTCTCTGGTTCGCCATGACGTTTACTCGATGACCTTGGAGACGACGCCGGCGCCGACGGTACGGCCACCCTCGCGCACCGCGAAGCGCAGGCCCTCTTCCATCGCGATCGGCGCAATCAGCTTCACCGTCATGCGCACGTTGTCCCCAGGCATCACCATCTCCACGCCCTCGGGCAGCTCGCAGGCACCCGTCACGTCCGTCGTGCGGAAGTAGAACTGCGGCCGATACCCGTTGAAGAACGGCGTGTGACGCCCGCCCTCTTCCTTGCTCAGCACGTACACCTCGGCCTCGAAGTGCGTGTGCGGCGTGATCGTCCCAGGCTTCGCCAGCACCTGACCACGCTCCACGTCGTCGCGCTTCGTGCCGCGCAGCAGCACACCGATGTTGTCCCCCGCCTGCCCCTGATCGAGCAGCTTGCGGAACATCTCCACGCCCGTGCAGGTCGTCTTCGTGGTGTCGCGGATCCCGACGATCGCCACCTCTTCACCGACCTTCACCACGCCACGCTCGACACGACCCGTCACCACCGTGCCGCGACCCGAGATCGAGAAGACGTCCTCGATCGGCATCAGGAACGCACCGTCGATCGCACGCTCCGGCTCCGGAATGTAGCTGTCGAGCGCCTCCATCAGCTTGTCGATCGCCGCACCGCCGATCTCGCTCTCGTCTCCCTCCAGCGCCTTGAGCGCCGAGCCCGTGATGATCGGCGTGTCGTCGCCAGGGAAGCCGTAGCTGTCGAGCAGCTCGCGCACCTCCATCTCCACCAGCTCCAGCAGCTCCGGGTCGTCCACCATGTCCGCCTTGTTCAAGAACACGACGATGTAGGGCACGCCCACCTGCCGCGCCAGCAGGATGTGCTCGCGCGTCTGCGGCATCGGACCATCGGCCGCCGACACCACCAGGATCGCACCGTCCATCTGCGCCGCACCCGTGATCATGTTCTTCACGTAGTCGGCGTGACCAGGGCAGTCCACGTGCGCGTAGTGACGCTTGTCGCTCTCGTATTCCACGTGCGCCGTCGCGATCGTGATACCACGCTCGCGCTCCTCCGGCGCATTGTCGATCTGGTCGTACGCCCGCGCCTCGCCACCGAACTTCTTCGCCTGGTGCAGCGTGATCGCCGCCGTCAGCGTCGTCTTGCCATGGTCAACGTGCCCAATCGTCCCAACATTGACGTGCGGCTTCTTTCTCTCGAATTTTCCTTTGGACATGCGGCTCTACCTTCAATTCAGTCGTTACTGTTTCTTCGCGACCGCCTCGGCGATGCTGGCGGGCACTTCGTTGTACTTCGAGAACTCCATGCTGTAGGTCGCACGCCCCTGGGTCGCCGAGCGCAGATCGGTGGCGTAGCCGAACATCTCGGCCAACGGCACCTCGGCGCGGATGACCTTCCCGGACGGCGCGTCCTCCATGCCCTGAACCATCCCACGGCGACTGTTCAGGTCGCCCATGACATCGCCCATGTAGTCCTCGGGAGTGACGACCTCGACCTTCATGATGGGCTCGAGCAGCACCGGCCGAGCCTTGGCCGCACCCTCCTTGAAGCCCATCGAGCCGGCGATCTTGAACGCCATTTCGCTCGAATCGACCTCGTGGTAGGAGCCGTCGTACAGCGTGACCTTGATGTCGACCATCGGGAACCCCGCGAGGATGCCGTTGGTCATCGCCTCTTGGATACCCTTGTCGACCGCCGGGATGTACTCCTTCGGCACGACGCCGCCGACGATCCCGTTGACGAACTCGTAACCCGCACCCGGCTCCTGCGGCTCGATGCGCAGATAGACATGCCCGAACTGACCACGACCGCCGGACTGACGGACGAACCGTCCTTCCTGCTCGACGCTCGCGCGGATCGTCTCGCGGTAGCTGACCTGCGGCGCACCGACATTCGCCTCGACCTTGAACTCCCGCCGCATCCGATCGACGATGATCTCCAGGTGCAGCTCGCCCATCCCGGAGATGATGGTCTGGCCGGACTCCTGGTCGGTATGGACGCGGAACGACGGATCCTCCTGGGCGAGCTTCGACAGCGCGATGCCCATCTTCTCCTGATCGCTCTTGGTCTTCGGCTCGACGGCCACCGAGATGACCGGCTCCGGAAACTCCATCCGCTCCAGCGTGATGATGGCGTTGAGGTCGCAGAGGGTGTCGCCCGTCGTGACGTCCTTCAGACCGACGGCGGCGGCGATGTCGCCGGCACGCACCTCCTTGATCTCCTTGCGCTCGTTGGAGTGCATCTGGAGGATGCGCCCGACGCGCTCCTTGCGACTCTTGACCGGGTTGTAGACGGTATCGCCCGAACTCAGCACGCCCGAATAGACGCGGAAAAAGGTCAGGGTGCCGACGAAGGGGTCGGTCGCGATCTTGAACGCCAGGGCCGCGAACGGCGCCTCGTCGGTGGCGCGGCGCTCGGCCTCGGTCTCGGCCGCGTCATCGAGGACGCCACGGATCGCCGGCACCTCGGGCGGCGACGGCAGGTAGTCGATGACCGCATCGAGCATCGCCTGCACGCCCTTGTTCTTGAAGGCGGAGCCACAGAGCATCGGGACGATCTCGGTGCGCAGCGTGCGCGCGCGCAGACCGGCCATGATCTCCTCGTTGGTCAACTCGCCGCCCTCGAGGTACTTCTCCATCAGCTCGTCGTCGGCCTCGGCGGCGGCCTCGATCATGTGGGCGCGCCACTCCTCGCACAGCTCGACGAGGTCCTCCGGGATGTCGCGCAGCTCGAACTGCATGCCCTTGGACTCTTCGTCCCAGTAGATCGCCTGCATGCGCACCAGATCGACGACGCCCTTGAAGGCGTCCTCGGCGCCGATCGGCAACTGGATCGGCACCGCGTTGCCGCCGAGGCGATCCTTGACCTGCTGCACGACGCGCAGGAAGTTCGCGCCCATGCGATCCATCTTGTTGACGAAGGCCAGCCGCGGCACGTGGTACTTGTTGGCCTGGCGCCAAACCGTCTCGGACTGGGGCTCGACGCCACCGACCGCACAGAAGACCGCGCAGGCCCCATCGAGGACACGCAGCGAGCGCTCGACCTCGATCGTGAAGTCGACGTGCCCCGGGGTATCGATGATATTGATGCGATACTCCGGCCGGGCCATGTCCATGCCCTTCCAGAAGCAGGTCGTCGCCGCCGATGTGATCGTGATGCCGCGCTCTTGCTCCTGCTCCATCCAATCCATGGTCGCCGCGCCATCGTGCACCTCCCCGAGCTTATGGGAGACACCGGTGTAGAACAGGATGCGCTCGGTCGTTGTGGTCTTGCCCGCATCGATGTGCGCCATGATGCCGACGTTCCGGTACCGTTCTATGGGGGTGCTACGTGCCACGACTATATCTGCCCTAATTGATGTGCGCGCTGAACCGATCCACTACCAGCGATAGTGCGAGAAGGCGCGATTCGCCTCGGCCATGCGATGGGTGTCTTCCTTCTTCTTGACCGCCGAGCCCCGCGCGTCGGCCGCATCCATCAACTCGCCGGCCAGACGGTGGGCCATCGACTTCTCCGAGCGCTTGCGCGCGGCATCGATGAGCCAGCGCATCGCCAGGGAGTTGCGCCGCGCGGGGCGCACCTCGACGGGCACCTGGTAGGTCGCGCCGCCGACACGGCGGGACTTGACCTCGACGACCGGACGAACGTTGTCCATGGCCTGCTCGAGCAGCTCGACGGGATCGACGCCCTTCTTGTCGGCCACCTGATCCAACGCACCATAGATGAGCCGCTCGGCCGTGGACTTCTTGCCGTCCTTCATCATCATATTGATGAACTTGGCCAGCAATTGGCTACCGTGCTTGGGATCCGGCAGGATCTGGCGACGGGCGACAATCCTTCTTCTCGGCATGACTGGGAGCTCCGACCTGAATACTGACAACTGCGATCAACGCGACCCCGGCGCGAGGACCGACCGGATCACTTCTTGGGGCGCTTGGCGCCGTACTTCGAACGACCCTGACGCCGCTTCTCGACCCCCGACGCATCGAGGGTGCCGCGCACCGTGTGGTAGCGCACGCCGGGCAGGTCCTTGACACGCCCACCGCGGATCAGTACAACCGAGTGCTCTTGGAGATTGTGCCCCTCACCGCCGATGTAGGAGGCAACCTCGTAGCCATTGGTCAGCCGCACGCGGGCCACCTTGCGCAGCGCCGAGTTGGGCTTCTTCGGCGTCGTCGTATAGACCCGCGTACAGACACCGCGCTTCTGGGGACAGGCCTCCAGCGCCGGCACCGTGCTCTTGGCCACCCTGCGCTTGCGGGGCTTGCGCACCAACTGATTGATAGTCGCCATGCAATCGATCTCCACCGGCGCCGCGGCGCCATCCAGGCATCCAGACCGAGGGACATGATCCAGCGCCACCGGACCGGCCGACTCGGCGGTGGACCATCGCCTTTACGGTTGACTTGAGCTGTGCCCAGGCGCTCGCGCGCCCGGCTCGGGAAACAAGCAAGCCGGCAGTGCGCCGGCTAAGCTAAGACGCGGCAGTTTAAGGAATTGACAGGCCCGAGTCAACTACATACTTGCCACCGATCAGGGCATAACCCGACGACCGACAACGCGGCGCCTGCCAGGCCGCTGTCGGGTTACGGCGCGCGCCGGCCTGTTCCTGCTCGGCAGGCGCCGCGCCAGCGCGCCAACCTGTTCGTTCGCGGCGACCACCGTGGCAGCGAGCCTAACCCGACCTACGACCGGCCGTGCCGATCTCCCGCCGGGGCCGTAGTCGGGTTAGCCCGACAGGGCTAACCCGACAACCGACGACGCGGCGCCTGCCAAGGCCGCTTTCTGGTTACAGCGCACGCCGGCCTGCTCGTTCGCGGCGACCGGCGCGCCCGCGCGCCCAACCCGACCTACGGGCCGTGCCGCTCGCCGCCGTTGCCCCAGGGCTTCCCCGGGGCCGAGGTGGTTACTCCGCGCTGGAGGTATTGAACTCCTGCTTGAGGGCCTGTTCGAGCTCGGCGGCCGTCATCTCCACCCGGCCCTGCCCCTCGCCGAGCCGCTCCGCCTGACGTTGGCGGCGCCGCGCACGGTGGTAGGACAAGCCGGTACCGGCCGGGATCAACCGCCCGACGATGACGTTCTCCTTCAGACCCGTGAGGCGATCGGTCGAGCCGCGCACGGCCGCCTCGGTGAGCACCCGCGTCGTCTCCTGGAACGAGGCCGCCGAGATGAAGGACTCGGTCGCGAGCGACGCCTTGGTGATGCCGAGCAGCAGCGGCTGCCACTGCGCCGGCACCTTGTCCTCGGCGACGACCCGCTCGTTCTCGACCAGCACCGCCGTGTGCTCGACCTGCTCGCCACGCAGCAGCCGCGTGTCGCCCGGGTCCGTCACCTCGACCTTGCGCAGCATCTGGCGGATGATCACCTCGATGTGCTTGTCGTTGATCTTGACACCCTGGAGACGATAGACGTCCTGGATCTCCTTGACCAGGTACTCGGCCAGTGCCCGCACGCCCTTCAGGCGCAGGATGTCCTGGGAGGCCAGTTCGCCGTCGGAGATGATCTCGCCGCGCTCGACCCGCTCGCCCTCGAAGACGTTGACGTGGCGCCACTTGGGGATCAGCTCCTCGTAGGTCTCCCCATCGTCGGTGGTGATGACCAGACGCTGCTTGCCCTTGGTGTCCTTGCCGAAGCTGACCGTACCCGAGACCTCGGCGAGGAGCGCGGACTCCTTGGGCTTGCGCGCCTCGAAGAGGTCCGCGACCCGCGGCAGACCACCGGTGATGTCGCGCGTCTTGCTCGATTCCTGCGGGATACGGGCGATGACGTCGCCGACCCCGACCTCGGCGCCGTCGCCGACGCTGACGATCGCCCCCGGGGGCAGGAAGTAACGGGCCGGCATCTCGGTGCCGGCGATGTTGAGCTCGCCCCCGTCGGCATCGACCAGCTTGACCATCGGGCGCAGGTCGCGGCCGATCGTCGGGCGCTGCTTCGGATCGATGATGACGTTCGAACTCAGGCCCGTCATCTCGTCGGTCTGCACATGGACCGTGACCCCCTCGATGAAGTCATCGAAGCGCAGCCGACCGGCCACCTCGGTGATGACCGGGTGGGTGTGCGGGTCCCAGGTCGCGACGACCTGCCCGCCCGCGACCTGATCGCCGCTGTTGACGCGCAGCGTCGCACCATAGGGTACCTTGTAGCGCTCGCGCTCCAGGCCCTTGTCGTCGGCGACGGTGAGTTCGCCCGAGCGGCTCACGGCCACCAGGTTGCCGCTGTGGTGCTGCACCGTCTTGATGTTGTGCAGACGCACGGTGCCGGCCGCCTTGATCTCGATGCTGTTGACGGCCGCCGCCCGCGAGGCCGCGCCGCCGATGTGGAAGGTGCGCATCGTCAGCTGGGTGCCCGGCTCGCCGATCGACTGGGCGGCGATGACGCCGACCGCCTCGCCGAGGTTGACCCGGTGGCCGCGCGCCAGATCGCGCCCGTAACACTGGGCGCAGACGCCGAGGCGCGACTCGCAGCTGATCGGCGAGCGCACGTAGACCTGGTCGATGCCGGCGATCTCGAGGCGCTCGACCCAGGCCTCATCGAGCAGGGTACCGGCCGGACAGACCAGCTCCCCGCTCGTCGGCTGGAAGACATCGACCGCCGCGACCCGCCCGAGGATCCGCTCGCGCAGCGGCTCGACGACGTCGCCGCCCTCGATGATCGGCATCATCAACAGGCCCTTCTCGGTGCCGCAGTCCTCCTCGAGGACGACCATGTCCTGGGCGACGTCGACCAGGCGGCGGGTCAGGTACCCCGAGTTGGCGGTCTTGAGCGCCGTATCCGCGAGGCCCTTGCGGGCGCCGTGGGTCGAGATGAAGTACTGGATGACGTTCAGACCCTCGCGGAAGTTCGCGGTGATCGGGGTCTCGATGATCGAGCCGTCGGGCTTGGCCATCAGGCCGCGCATGCCGGCGAGCTGGCGGATCTGCGCCGCCGAACCGCGCGCCCCCGAGTCGGCCATCATGTAAATGGAGTTGAACGAGTCCTGCTGGACCTCGCGCCCCTCGGCATCGCGCACCGTCTCCTTGCCGAGCTTGGCCATCATGGACTTGGCCACCTGGTCGTTGGTGTAGGACCAGATGTCGACGACCTTGTTGTAGCGCTCGCCGTTGGTGACCAGGCCCGAGGCGTACTGGTCCTCGATCTCCTTCACCTGGGTCTCGGCCGCGGCGAGGATGCGCGCCTTCTCCTCCGGCACCGCCATATCCTCCAGGCCGATCGAGACACCGGCGCGGGTCGCCATCCGGAAGCCCAGGTACATGATCTGGTCGGCGAAGACGACCGTCTCCTTCAGGCCCAGACGGCGATAGCAGGCGTTGATCAGCCGGGAGATCTGCTTCTTGCCGAGCGGCCGATCGATCAGCTCGAACGGCAGGCCATCGGGGACGATCGCGAAGACCAGCGCCCGCCCGAGGGTCGTGTCGCGCACGGCCGTATTCTCGCGCATCACGCCGTCCTCGCCCTTGACGACCTCGCGCAGGCGCACGCGGCACCGCGCATGCAGGTCCGCCTTGCCGGTCTCGTAGGCGCGGCGCGCCTCGTCGATGCCGCTGAAGACCGCCCCCTCGCCCTTGGCCCCGACCCGCTCGCGGGTCATGTAATAGAGGCCGAGGACGACGTCTTGCGACGGCACGATGATCGGCTCGCCATTGGCCGGGGAGAGGATGTTGTTCGAGGCCATCATCAGCGCCCGCGCCTCGATCTGCGCCTCCAGCGACAGGGGCACGTGCACCGCCATCTGGTCGCCGTCGAAGTCGGCGTTGAAGGCCGTACAGACGAGCGGGTGCAGCTGGATCGCCTTGCCCTCGATCAGGACCGGCTCGAAGGCCTGGATGCCGAGGCGGTGCAGCGTCGGGGCGCGGTTGAGCATGACCGGGTGCTCGCGGATGACCTCCTCGAGGATGTCCCAGACCTCGGGGGCGCCGCGCTCGACCATCTTCTTCGCCGCCTTGATCGTCGCGGCCAGGCCGCGCAGCTGGAGCTTGCTGAAGATGAAGGGCTTGAAGAGTTCGAGCGCCATGCGCTTGGGCAGCCCGCACTGGTGCAGACGCAGGGTCGGACCGACGACGATGACCGAGCGCCCCGAGTAGTCGACGCGCTTGCCGAGCAGGTTCTGGCGGAAGCGCCCCTGCTTGCCCTTGATCATGTCGGCGAGCGATTTCAGCGGCCGCTTGTTCGTCCCCGTGATCGCCCGCCCGCGCCGGCCGTTGTCGAGCAGCGCGTCGACCGACTCCTGGAGCATGCGCTTCTCGTTGCGCACGATGATGTCCGGGGCGACCAGATCGAGCAGGCGCTTCAGGCGGTTGTTGCGGTTGATGACGCGCCGATAGAGGTCGTTCAGGTCCGAGGTCGCGAAGCGCCCGCCATCGAGCGGCACCAACGGACGCAGGTCCGGGGGCAGTACCGGTAGGACGGTCAGGATCATCCACTCGGGGCGGTTGCCCGAATCGAGCAGCGACTCCATCAGCTTCAGGCGCTTGGCGAGCTTCTTGATCTTCGTCTCGGAGTTCGTCGACTCGATCTCCTCGCGCATCAGCCGAATCTCCTTCGGCATGTCGATGGTGCGCAGCAGCTCGAAGACCGCCTCGGCGCCCATGCGCGCGTCGAACTCGTCGCCGTTCTCCTCGAGGGCGTCGAGGTACTGCTCGTCACTCAGCAACTGGCCCCGCTCAAGCGGGGTCATGCCCGGGTCGACGACGACGAAGGACTCGAAATAGAGGATCCGCTCGATGTCGCGCAGCGTCATGTCGAGCAGCAGACCGATGCGCGAGGGCAGCGACTTCAGGAACCAGATGTGGGCGACCGGGCTGGCGAGCTCGATGTGCCCCATGCGCTCGCGGCGCACCTTGGCGAGCGTCACCTCCACGCCGCACTTCTCGCAGACCACACCGCGGTGCTTGAGGCGCTTGTACTTGCCGCACAGGCACTCGTAGTCGCTGATCGGGCCGAAGATCTTGGCGCAGAACAGCCCGTCGCGCTCCGGCTTGAAGGTCCGGTAGTTGATGGTCTCGGGCTTCTTGACCTCGCCGTAGGACCAGGAGCGGATCATGTCCGGCGACGCCAGACCGATCTTGATCGCATCGAACTCCGACGACTGGCCCTGCTGCCTGATGATATTCAATAGATCTTTCAAGATCTTGCCTCCTGAGTGAGCTGACCCTTCAGTGGCTGGACCGGGATCAGTCCTGCTCGAGCTCGACGTTGATGGCCAACGAGCGGATCTCCTTGACCAGCACGTTGAAGGACTCGGGCATGCCGGCCTCCATGCGGTGATCGCCGTCGACGATGTTCTTGTACATCTTGGTGCGGCCGTTCACGTCGTCGGACTTGACGGTGAGCATCTCCTGGAGCGTGTAGGCGGCGCCGTAGGCCTCCAGCGCCCAGACCTCCATCTCGCCGAAGCGCTGACCGCCGAACTGGGCCTTGCCGCCGAGCGGCTGCTGGGTCACCAGGCTGTAGGGGCCGGTAGAGCGGGCGTGCATCTTGTCGTCGACCAGGTGGTTGAGCTTGAGCATGTACATGTAGCCGACGGTCACCTCGCGCTCGAAGGGGTCGCCGGTGCGCCCGTCGTAGAGGACGGTCTGGCCGGTCTCGGAGAGATCGGCGAGGCGCAGCATGGCCTTGATCTCCTCCTCGGTGGCGCCGTCGAAGACCGGGGTGGCGAGCGGCACGCCACCGGTGAGGTGGCGCGCCAGCTCGAGGATCTCGGCGTCGCTGAAGCTCGCCAGGTCCTCGGTGCGACCGCTCGTGTTGTAGATCTGCTCGAGGAGGGCGCGCAGGTCGCCGATCGCCGCTTGGGCGCGCAGCATCCGTTCGATCTTGCGCCCGAGGCCCTTCGCGGCCCAGCCGAGATGGGTCTCGAGGACCTGGCCGACGTTCATGCGCGAGGGCACGCCGAGCGGGTTGAGGACGATGTCGACCGGCTCGCCGTCGGCCGAGAAGGGCATGTCCTCGACCGGGACGATCATCGAGATGACGCCCTTGTTGCCGTGGCGCCCGGCCATCTTGTCGCCCGGCTGGATGCGCCGCTTCACGGCGACATAGACCTTGACCATCTTGAGCACGCCGGGGGCGAGGTCGTCGCCGCTCGCGATCTTGCGCTTCTTGACCTCGTAGCGCTGGCGGAAGTCCTCGCGCACCTGCTTGATCTGGTTCGCCGCGGCCTCGAGCTGGCTCGCCGCCTCCTCGCTGTGCAGGCGGATCTCCAACCAGGCGTCCTTGCCGCCCTGCTGGGCGAGCTCGGCGAGATAGGTCTTGGTGACCTTGGCCCCGGGGCGCAGGCCGCGCGGCCCGCCGTCGGCGACCTTGTTGAGCAGCAGCCGCTCGACGCGCTGGAAGGCGTCCTTCTCCATGATGCGCTGTTGATCGGCCAGGTCCTTGCGGATCCGATCGAGTTCCATCTCGTCGATCTCCAGCGCGCGCTTGTCCTTCTCGACGCCATCGCGGGTGAAGACCTGGACGTCGACGACGGTGCCGGCCATCCCCGAGGGCAGGCGCAACGAGGTGTCCTTCACGTCCGAGGCCTTCTCGCCGAAGATCGCCCGCAGGAGCTTCTCCTCGGGGGTCAGCTGGGTCTCGCCCTTGGGCGTGACCTTGCCGACCAGGATGTCGCCGTCGCGCACCTCGGCACCGATGTAGACGATGCCGGACTCGTCGAGCTTCGACAGGGCCGCCTCGCCGACGTTCGGGATGTCGCCCGAGATCTCCTCCTGGCCGAGCTTGGTGTCGCGCGCCAGGCAGGTGAGCTCCTCGATGTGGATGCTCGTGAAGCGGTCCTCCTGCACGACCCGCTCGGAGATCAGGATCGAGTCCTCGAAGTTGTAGCCGTTCCAGGGCATGAAGGCGACGCGCAGGTTCTGCCCGAGGGCCAGCTCGCCCATGTCCGTCGACGGGCCGTCGGCCAGCACGTCGCCGCGCGCGATCAGATCCCCCGGGTTCACCAGCGGGCGCTGGTTGATGCAGGTGTTTTGGTTCGAGCGCGTGTACTTGGTCAGGTTGTAGATGTCCACGCCCGGCACGCCCGGCTCGGCCTCGTCGTCGTTGACGCGCACGACGATGCGCGCGGCGTCGACCGACTCGACCACGCCGCCGCGGCGTGCCCAGACGACGACCCCGGAGTCCTTGGCGACGACCCGTTCCATGCCGGTGCCGACCAGCGGCTTCTCGGCGCACAGCGTCGGCACGGCTTGGCGCTGCATGTTCGAGCCCATCAGCGCGCGGTTGGCGTCGTCGTGCTCGAGGAACGGGATCAGCGAGGCGGCCACCGACACGATCTGGCGCGGCGAGACGTCGATGTAGTTGACCTCCTCGGGCCCCTTCATCGTGAACTCGTTCATGTGCCGGCACGAGACCAGGGCGTCGGTCAGGCGGCCCGACTCGTCCAGGGCCGCGTTGGCCTGGGCGATGACGTAATGGCCCTCCTCGATCGCCGAGAGGTAGTCGATCTGATCGCACAGCTGGCCGTTCTCGACCTTGCGGTACGGGGTCTCGAGGAAGCCGAACCGGTTGGTGCGGGCATAGACGGCCAGCGAGTTGATCAGGCCGATGTTCGGCCCTTCCGGCGTCTCGATCGGGCAGACCCGGCCGTAGTGGGTCGGGTGCACGTCGCGCACCTCGAAGCCGGCCCGCTCCCGGGCGAGGCCGCCGGGACCGAGCGCCGACACGCGCCGCTTGTGGGTGACCTCCGAGAGCGGGTTGTTCTGGTCCATGAACTGCGAGAGCTGGCTGGAGCCGAAGAACTCCTTGATCGCCGCCGAGACCGGCTTGGCGTTGATCAGTTCCTGTGGCATCAGGCCCTCGGACTCGGCCAGCGACAGACGTTCCTTGACCGCACGCTCGACCCGGACCAGGCCGACGCGGAACTGATTCTCGGCCATCTCGCCGACGCAACGGATGCGCCGGTTGCCGAGGTGGTCGATGTCATCGACGGTGCCCCGCCCGTTGCGCAGGTCGACGAGGACCCGCATCGCATCGACGATGTCGGAGGTCTCGCCGTGTTCGCGGTAGAGGGCCTGGGCGAGCTCGTCGGACCTGTCCTTGAAGTAGCGCCCGTCGTAGAGGATGCCCGGCCCCTCCTCGGACTCCCGCCCGAGCCGCCGATTGAACTTCATGCGCCCGACCGCCGAGAGGTCGTAGCGATCGGCGGTGAAGAACAGGTTGTGGAACAGGTTCTGGGCGGCGTCCTTCGTCGGCGGCTCGCCCGGGCGCATCATCCGATAGATCTCGACCTGGGCCTCGAGCTCGTTGGTCGTCGGGTCGATGCGCAGGGTCTCGGAGATGTAGGGGCCCTGATCCAGGTCGTTGACGAAGAGGGTCTCGAGGCGCTCGACGCCCCTCACGCGCAGCGTCGCGACGAGCTCCGGGGTCAACTCGGCGTTGGCCTCGGCGAGGACCTCGCCGGTCTCGGGGTCGACCTGGGCGTGCGCCAGCACGCGCCCGACGAGGAAGTCGCTCGGCACCTCGAGCTGGTCGATGCCGGCCTTCATCAGCTCGCGGATATGGCGCTGGGTCACGCGCCGCCCGGCCTCGACCAGGACCTCATCGCCGAGTTGGATGTCGAAGCCGACCGTCTCGCCGCGCAGCCGCTCGGGCACCAGGACGAGGCGCGTCGCCTCGCCGTCGAAGAAGAAGGTGTCGGTCTGGAAGAAGCGCGCGAGGATCTCCTCGACGTCGTAGCCGAGCGCGCGCAGCAGCACCGTCGCCGGGAGCTTGCGCCGCCGGTCGATGCGCACGAAGAGGTTGTCCTTCGGGTCGAACTCGAAATCGAGCCAGGAACCGCGATAGGGGATCACGCGCGCCGAGAAGAGCAGCTTCCCGGAGGAGTGCGTCTTGCCCTTGTCGTGATCGAAGAAGACGCCGGGCGAGCGGTGCAGCTGGGAGACGATGACCCGCTCGGTACCGTTGATGATGAAGGTGCCGGTCTCGGTCATCAGGGGCAGTTCGCCCATGTAGACCTCCTGCTCCTTGATGTCCTTGACGACCTTGGAGCCGGCCGGCGCGTCCCTGTCGTAGATCACCAGGCGCAACAGCACGCGCAGCGGCGCCGCATAGGTCGCACCGCGCAGATGGCACTCGCGCACGTCGAAGACCGGCTCGCCGAGCCGATAGCTGACGTACTCCAGCACCGCATTGCCGGAATAGCTCTCGATCGGGAAGACGGTCTTGAACGCCGCGTGCAGGCCCTTGTCCTCGCGCTTCTTCACCGGCACCTCGGCCTGGAGAAAATCGCGGTACGAATCGATCTGCGTCGCAAGGAGGAAGGGGACGTCCAAGATACCGGGACGTTTGCCGAAATCTTTGCGGATGCGCTTTTTCTCGGTGAACGAATAGGCCATACTGCCATCCCTCGAAAGTGCTTGAAATGATCCGGCGACGGTGTCAACCTCAACACGGCGCCCGGTCGGATCGGCGGCGGACCGTCGCCAGACGGCCCTCGCTGCCGCTAGGGCCACGCCCGCTGCCTCCCGAGACGGCCCCGGAGACGGGCTTGCCTACTCCTACCTACTCCGACACAAACGGCAAAAGGCCGGCGGCAGACGCCGCCAGCCAGTGCGCAACGCTAACAGCAAGTCGACGATGCAAGGCCGTCGTTACTTGATCTCCACGGCAGCGCCAGCCTCTTCGAGCTGCTTCTTCGCGTCTTCGGCGTCGGCCTTGGACACGCCTTCCTTCAGCACGGTCGGGACACCTTCGACGGCGTCCTTGGCCTCCTTCAGGCCCAGGCCGGTCAGGGCGCGCACGGTCTTGATGACCCCGACCTTGTTCGAGCCGAACGAGGTTAGGACAACATTGAACTCGGTTTGCTCCTCGGCCGCCGGCGCGTCGGCCCCGGCCGCACCGGCCGGCGCGGCCGCCACGGCCGCGGCGGCGGTGACGCCGAACTTCTCTTCCATCGCGCTGATGAGGTCGACGACCTCCATCACGGTCATGTTGGCAATCGCTTCGAGGATTTCGTCTTTCGAGACGGCCATTGATATCTCCAAGATTTCTAAGGATGTTGGGTCGGATTCCGAGCCGCGCGGCTAGGCGGCCTCTTTCGCGTCGCGGACCGCGGCGAGGGTGCGGACCAGCTTGCCCGGGACCTCGTTGATGGTCGCCGCGAGCTTCTGCACCGGCGCCTTCATCACCGCCATCAGCTGACTGACCGCCTCATCGTAGGTCGGCATCTTGGCCAGCTTGCCCAGCTCGCTCGGTGCCAGGAGCTTCCCGCCGATGGCGATCAGCTTGACCTCGAACTTGTCGTTCGCCTTCGCGAAGGCCTCCAGGACACGGGCGGCCGAGCCCGGATCCTGCTGCGAGAAGGCCAGGACCAGGGGCCCCTTCAAGCCGTCCCGCATGCAGGCGAAGTCCGTATCGGCCAATGCCCGCTGTGCCAGGGTGTTCTTCACGACCCGAACATAGACACCGGCCTTGCGCGCCTCGACGCGCAGGTTGGTCATCTGTCCGACGCTCAGACCCCGATACTCGGCACCGATGGCCGAGTAGGCACTTTTCGCAACCTCCGCGACCTCGGCGACGATGGCCTCTTTCTGCGCAAGATTCAGCGCCACAGTCGTCACCTCCTGATTACGGTTCCCGTGGGCGCGCGGCCCGCGGGTCCTTCCCGCCGCGGCCACGGATGGCGCAGCGGCGGACAACGATCGTGCACCGTCATCAGGGTCACCCTGAATCGGGAGCACCGTCTGCGCAGGCCCTCACGGCTTAAGCCCGGCACACGCACCCGAGCGGATGCAATGCCGTGCACCTGCGGTCTTTGACGGCCTCCGGCCTCGCGACCGGCGCCCCAAAGCCTCGAAATCGGCCCGACGGCCATGCCGCCGAGCCCGAAAGAATCTCTCCCGGGCGCCCCGCGACATGCGCGGTGACAGAACGGGAGCAAGAGGGGCCGCACCCGGCCTAGGGTGTCGGGCGATGCCGACACCGCCAACCGAGTCGCACGCGGCCCCGTGCTGCGTCGCTCAGGTGTTCAGCGCGCCGTGATCGACGGTCAGGCCCGGACCCATCGTCGTCGACACGGTCACCTTGCGCATGTAGATGCCCTTCGAGGTGCTCGGCTTCGCCTTCATCAGGCTGACCAGCAGGGCCTCGAGGTTCTCGCGCAGACGCACGGGCTCGAAATCGACCTTGCCGAGCGGGCAATGGATGATGCCCGCCTTGTCGGTGCGGTAGCGCACCTGACCCGCCTTGGCGTTGTTGACCGCCTCGACCACGTTCGGCGTGACCGTCCCGACCTTCGGGTTCGGCATCAGGCCACGCGGGCCGAGCAACTTGCCCAACTGACCGACGACCCGCATCGCATCGGGGGAGGCGATGACGACGTCGTAGCCGAGCGCGCCGCCCTTCATCTCCTCGGCGAGGTCCTCCATGCCGACGCGGTCGGCCCCGGCGGCGAGCGCCGCCTCGGCATTCGCGCCCTGCGTGAAGACCGCGACGCGGACCTGCTTGCCGATGCCGTGCGGCAGCACGGTCGAGCCGCGCACCACCTGGTCGGACTTGCGTGGGTCGACACCGAGATTCACCGACACGTCGACACTCTCGGCGAACTTGACGCTCGAGAGCTCCTTGAGGAGCGCGAAGGCCTCCTCCGCCGGATAGAGCCGGCCGCGCTCGACCCGCTCCTGGATCGCCCGGATACGCTTCGACAGCTTCGCCATCACTCGCCCCCCTCGACAACCAGACCCATCGCCCGCGCGCTGCCGGCGATCGTGCGCACCGCGGCGTCGAGATCCGCCGCGGTCAGATCGGGCATCTTGATCTGCGCGATCTCTTCCAATTGCGCCCGCGTCACCGTGCCGACCTTGTTGAGGTTCGGTGTCGGGCTGCCCTTGGCGACGCCCGTGACCTTCTTCAACAGGATCGACGCCGGCGGGGTCTTGGTGATGAAGGTGAAGCTGCGATCGGAATAGACGGTGATGACGACCGGCGTCGGCATCCCCTTCTCCAGATTCTGCGTCTTGGCGTTGAACGCCTTGCAGAACTCCATGATGTTGACGCCGTGCTGACCGAGCGCCGGACCGACGGGCGGGCTCGGCGTGGCCTCGCCGGCCTTCACCTGCAGCTTGATATAAGCCGTGATCTTCTTTGCCATCAGACAACTCCGTGGGTTCAAGCGCCGGACACGGGTCCGGCTCCCCTCTCGCGCCGACGACCGGCGGAGATACCTCGTCGAGAAACGACCGGGAAAATCAGACTATCGCCGAGCCGCCCCTCACGGAGGGAACCGACTCGCTCGGCGTATGACACCCGTCTCGGAAATGCTTGGGGACTCTATCCTGGTCTCGGGCCACCTCGGACCCAGAAGGCGCTTGCCTTATCCCTTTTCGACCTGACCGAACTCCAGATCGACCGGTGTCGCGCGCCCGAAGATCAGGACCGAGACCTTCACGCGGCTCTTCTCGTAGTCGACATCTTCGACGACGCCGTTGAAGTCGGTAAAGGGACCGTCGATGACCCGCACCACCTCGCCGGGCTCGTAGAGCACCTTGGGCCGCGGCTTCTCGACGCCCTCCTGGACGCGCTGCAGGATGGCCTCCGCCTGCTTCTCCGGGATCGGCGCCGGCCGATCGCCGGTCCCGCCGATGAAGCCCATGACCTTGGGCACGCTCTTGACGAGGTGCCAGGTGTCGTCGGTGAGCTCCATGTTGACGAGGACGTAGCCTGGGAAGAATTTGCGCTCGCTCTTGCGCTGCTGACCCGCGCGCATCTCCACGACCTCTTCGGTCGGGACGAGGATCGGGCCGAACAGATCCTCCATGCCGGCCCGACGGACCCGCTCCTCGAGCGAGCGCTTGACCTGGGATTCGAAACCGGAATAGGCGTGAATGACGTACCAGCGCTTGCTCACGTCAGCCCCCACGGCCGACCAGGAAGCGCACGAGGGCCATCAGGACGGAATCGAACAGCCACAGGATGATACCGAGGACCAGGACCATCGCCATGACGACGAGCGTCGTCTGGATCGTCTCCTGCCGGGTCGGCCAGACGACCTTGCGGACCTCGGTACGGGAATCGCCGATGAACTGCCACAACCGCCGACCTTGCGCCGTGCGCAGCGCGATGACCGCGGCGCCGCCGCCGATCACGAGCAGGCCGATGACGCGCAACAGGGTCGAATAGTCGGCGAAGAAGTAGAAGGCAAAGATACCCCCTGCCAGCAACGCCCCCGCGACCGCCAGCTTGATCGTATCCAGGCGGCCGCCCGAAGCTTCAGCACGTGCATTCATCGTGAAATCGTCTTCGCCGGGGTGGCATTGATGTGTTTGGCAGGCCAGGAGGGACTCGAACCCCCAACCTGCGGTTTTGGAGACCGCTGCTCTGCCAATTGAGCTACTGGCCTAAAAACTTGCTTGCAACGCCGCCGGGCGCAGCCGCGCCGACGGCGTCTATCGAACGGGACTACTCGATGACCTTGGAGACGACGCCGGCGCCGACGGTACGGCCACCCTCGCGCACCGCGAAGCGCAGGCCCTCTTCCATCGCGATCGGCGCAATCAGCTTCACCGTCATGCGCACGTTGTCCCCAGGCATCACCATCTCCACGCCCTCGGGCAGCTCGCAGGCACCCGTCACGTCCGTCGTGCGGAAGTAGAACTGCGGCCGATACCCGTTGAAGAACGGCGTGTGACGCCCGCCCTCTTCCTTGCTCAGCACGTACACCTCGGCCTCGAAGTGCGTGTGCGGCGTGATCGTCCCAGGCTTCGCCAGCACCTGACCACGCTCCACGTCGTCGCGCTTCGTGCCGCGCAGCAGCACACCGATGTTGTCCCCCGCCTGCCCCTGATCGAGCAGCTTGCGGAACATCTCCACGCCCGTGCAGGTCGTCTTCGTGGTGTCGCGGATCCCGACGATCGCCACCTCTTCACCGACCTTCACCACGCCACGCTCGACACGACCCGTCACCACCGTGCCGCGACCCGAGATCGAGAAGACGTCCTCGATCGGCATCAGGAACGCACCGTCGATCGCACGCTCCGGCTCCGGAATGTAGCTGTCGAGCGCCTCCATCAGCTTGTCGATCGCCGCACCGCCGATCTCGCTCTCGTCTCCCTCCAGCGCCTTGAGCGCCGAGCCCGTGATGATCGGCGTGTCGTCGCCAGGGAAGCCGTAGCTGTCGAGCAGCTCGCGCACCTCCATCTCCACCAGCTCCAGCAGCTCCGGGTCGTCCACCATGTCCGCCTTGTTCAAGAACACGACGATGTAGGGCACGCCCACCTGCCGCGCCAGCAGGATGTGCTCGCGCGTCTGCGGCATCGGACCATCGGCCGCCGACACCACCAGGATCGCACCGTCCATCTGCGCCGCACCCGTGATCATGTTCTTCACGTAGTCGGCGTGACCAGGGCAGTCCACGTGCGCGTAGTGACGCTTGTCGCTCTCGTATTCCACGTGCGCCGTCGCGATCGTGATACCACGCTCGCGCTCCTCCGGCGCATTGTCGATCTGGTCGTACGCCCGCGCCTCGCCACCGAACTTCTTCGCCTGGTGCAGCGTGATCGCCGCCGTCAGCGTCGTCTTGCCATGGTCAACGTGCCCAATCGTCCCAACATTGACGTGCGGCTTCTTTCTCTCGAATTTTCCTTTGGACATGACAAGACCTCCGCAAGATGACGATCAACCCGTGTGCGCGAGCGCGATCCGCTTGATGTTTGGAGCCCATGATCGGAATTGAACCGATGACCTCACCCTTACCAAGGGTGTGCTCTACCAACTGAGCTACATGGGCGAAGCATGCCGACAACCCGATGGAGCGGGTGATGGGAATCGAACCCACACCATCAGCTTGGAAGGCTGAGGTTCTACCATTGAACTACACCCGCCTGGACCCGCTTTTCGACGTCCTGGAATTTGGTGGAGGGGGGAGGATTCGAACCTCCGAAGGCTGAGCCGTCAGATTTACAGTCTGATCCCTTTGACCGCTCGGGAACCCCTCCAAGCAGAGCGCGGTAGTCTAGACGGGACGCCCCCGCACGTCAACGCCGATTTTTTCCGATCCCATACAGGCGCCACACATCGGCCAGACCGCACCCGCTGGGCGCCACCTCCGGGTCCGGTCGAGCCGCCGGCGTCTCGCTTCAGAAATGCCGAGGCCGGTCTGTCATGCCACCCCAGGATCCGAGCGCCGCAGGAGCCCACTGGCGGGCGACCAAGTCGCGCGCACATCGCCTGCCAGCGGGCTCCTACCACGCGAGGGTTGCGGACCGCAGCGTGCGGCCTCGGAAATTTGGCGGCCTTGCACTAGTATGCACGACCGATGGGGGATCCGTCCGCCCCGGGGCCGTCACGGATCCGACACGCACGCCCACGACCGTGGCCCGGCGACGCGGACGTAGCCCTCGCCCCGGCCGCCGCACGCGGGTCGTAGCAGCCGGCTCGATTGGGTACCTTTACGCGGATCTGCGCGATGCGCCACGGCGGGCGAGGGTCCCGCCGCGGCGAGGCGTATCTACTGGCGCTCGGAGAACGGAATGAAGATCACGATTTTTGGTAGCGGCTATGTCGGCCTCGTGACCGGGGCCTGCCTGGCCGAGGTCGGCAACCAGGTCCTCTGCGTGGACGTCGATCCGGAGAAGGTCGCCCTCCTCGAGGGCGGCGGCGTGCCCATCTACGAGCCGGGCCTCGAGGAACTGCTGAAGTCGAACCGCGAGGCAGGACGGATCGCCTTCACCACGGATGCGGCCGCTGGTGTGAAGCACGGGCTGTTCCAGTTCATCGCCGTCGGCACCCCACCGGACGAAGACGGCTCGGCCGACCTCAAACACGTGCTCGCCGTCGCCAAGACGATCGGCGAGCAGATGGACGAGTACCGCATCATCGTCGACAAGTCGACGGTACCGGTCGGCACCGCCGACCGCGTCGCCGAGCAGGTCCGCGCGAGCCTCGCCGGGCGCGGCGTCGAGGTCGAGTTCGATGTCGTCTCGAATCCGGAATTCCTCAAGGAGGGGGCCGCGATCGAGGACTTCATGCGCCCCGACCGCATCGTCGTCGGCACCGACAACCCCCGCACCGGCGAGTTGCTGCGCGCCCTCTACGCCCCATTCAACCGCAGCCACGACCGGCTGATGCTGATGGACGTGCGCTCGGCGGAGCTGACCAAGTACGCCGCCAACGCCCTGCTGGCGACCAAGATCAGCTTCATGAACGAGCTGTCGAACATCGCCGAGGCGCTCGGCGCCGACATCGAACGCGTGCGCGTGGGTATCGGCTCGGACCCGCGCATCGGCTACCAGTTCATCTACCCGGGCTGCGGCTACGGCGGCTCGTGCTTCCCGAAGGACGTGCGCGCCCTCGCCCATTCGGCGCGCGCGATCGGGTGCGACGCCGAACTGCTCAACGCCGTCGAGGCCGTCAACGAGCGCCAGAAGGGGGTCCTCTTCAAGAAGCTCGATGCCTACTTCGAGGGCCAGCTCGCCGGGCGCACGGTCGCGCTCTGGGGCCTGTCCTTCAAGCCCAACACGGATGACATGCGCGAGGCCTCCAGCCGGCGGCTGATGGAGGCCCTGTGGCAGGCCGGCGCCCGGGTGCAGGCCTTCGATCCGGTCGCGATGGACGAGGCGCGCCGTCTCTATGGCGAGCGCCCCGACCTGACGCTGACCGACGACGCGATGGCCGCGGTCGAGGGGGCCGACGCCCTCGTGATCGTGACCGAATGGACCCAGTTCCGCAGCCCGGACTTCGCCGAGCTCCGGCGGCTCCTGAAGGAGCCGGTCCTCTTCGACGGGCGCAACGTCCTCGACTCCAAGCAGGCGGTGGCCGCCGGCCTGACCTACTTCTCGATCGGGCGCGCGCCGCGCACCCCGAGCTGACGCGGTTCCCGCGGCCAGGGGTCGCGACCCCTGGCCGCGGCCGGTCAGAAACGGTGGGTCCAGCTGAGCTCGATGTCGCGCTGCTCCATGAAGACGCTGCCGGTCTGACTGCCGGTGATCCGCGGGTTCTGCCCCTCGAGCTCCTCCTCGGGCATGTAGGCGAAGGAGAAATTGAACTCGTCCTTGGCGCTGTGACGATAGGTCGCCCCCAGCGTGAAGTGCCAACGGATGGTCGCCGGCGCGAGCACGTTGAACAACGCCTGCCCGCTCGGAGCGAACTCGCTCGCATAGCTGACGCCGCCGCGGAAGGTCCAGGCGGCATCGTAATCCCAGCTCGCGCCCAACTTGAAGACGTCCATGTCCTCCCAGCCGAAGCCCAGCCCCGCCTGGCCGCCGAGACAGATGTCGGACTTGGCCCAGGGGATGAAGCAGGACTGGATCGCGATATCGTTCGGATTGGCGATGGCCTTGATGTCGCTGTAGAAGATGCGCTGATAGTCGAAGGCGAGGGTCAGGGTCGGCGTGGCCTCGAAGGCGAGGCCCAGATTGAGCATCGCTGGGACGTCGAAGTCGCCCCCGTCGGCGAACAGCCCCTTGTACTCGTCGAACTCGGTCATCCACAGCCGGCTGCGATAGGAGGCGCCGAGGGAGAGTCGATCGGTCGGCCGGCCGAGCCAACCGATGTGTATGCCGCCCCCGTAGGACCAGTCGTGGCCGTTGTTGGTGACGCTGTCGGGGTGCAGCGAGGCCGCCCGGAAGGGCTCCAGGCCATTGGCCTCGAAGCGTTGCACGGCGAACACGGGCGCGATGCCGATCGCATGCCGCGCGTTGAGCTTGTAGCTGAAGGGGACCTCGACGAAGAGCTGCTCGAGGTTCACGCCGGTCGGCGTCGTCGCGGTCAGGGTGCCCTTCGGATCGATCGGCAACGTGAAGTTCTCCCAGACCGGCCGGTCCTCGTACTCGGTGTTCATGCCGCCGTTGGCGAAGACGGCGATGCCGAGCGTCATCCGCTCGTTCAGCACCCGGTTGTAGCCGAAGCTCGGGATCACGAACCAATCGAGGCTGCTCGTGTAGGTCCCCGGGGTCACCGAGGAGAGCAGCGGATTGCCCGAGACGAAATCGTCGTTGGCCGTGTAGCCGCGGTCGCTCGGGCTGAAGAAGGAGACCCCGAGATCCAGGCCATCGCCAACGAAGGCCATGCCGGCCGGGTTGACGGCGGTCGCCAGGGTGTCCTGAGGCAGGGCCGTCGCGACACCGGCCATCGCCTTCGACTTGGTGCCCCAACCGTGGGAGAAATAGCCGTTGGTCGCCTCCGCCGCCCCGGGGGCCGCCGCCACCGCTGAGGCCACGACCAGCGCCCGCCGCATCGTTGAATTCATCACCGCGTCCCCCATTGGTTAGTGGTAAGTCGGATGTCTCTGGCGGACCCTTCTGGTGGCGATGGTGTCCCACCGTCTACGGACTGTCAAACCGTTCTATTTCGGGGGATTCCGCCGGCCACCCGAACAGGCCTCGGACGCTGGCACGGGTCGATGCGCCCGTCGCCGCTCGCAGATCGGCGCCGAAAAGAGACCGACGAGGACGCTGAACTTTTCCGTACGGCAACGCTCTGAGTAGTTGACGGTTGCCGATGTGGGGTCGCGCATTCTCCCCCTCCCTGCGCGGCCCCCGTTTCCCGGCCGCCCCAGCCGGGGAATGCCTTGCCCCGTTGCCCTTCCCCAGGCAACGGGGTTTCTTTTTTTGCCCTCCCTGAAGGGAACCTTGAAAAATTGCCATCCGGGCAATTTTCAACGTGCCCTGAATCGAGCGCTGCAGTCGAAACCACGAAATGCCCGAGACACGCGAAAGGGGCTGCCCGACCGGGCGTGCGCGCTCGATCTTTCGGGTTACGGCCGTCATCGATCACCAGACCGAGCGGCTGGCCGAAGGCCCTGCGCCTCGAACAGGATGTCCACGGGGCCGAGTGGCGCGCCTGTCGCGTGTCTCGCTGGTTCTCACCGTCCCGAGCGACCCCGGTCGCATCCAACGCACACTGTGGGAGGGCTGCACCTTCTTTGATGGACCTCGAGCGAGCGGGCAGCGCCCCACCGGCCATCGGCTTGACAGGGACCCGGGCCCCTCGCGAGGATCGCGCGCTTGGCCCCTCCCCGCTCGGCCCCGCCAGGAACGCACCCCTTGCTCGCCATCGTCTCCATCACCTCACCGATCTTCCTGCTGATCATCCTCGGTTTCACCGCGGTGCGGACGGGCTGGATCCCGCGCGAGGGACTCACCGCCATGGCGCGCTACGTCCTCTTCTTCGCACTGCCGGCGCTGCTCTTCAATGCGCTGGCCAAGCAGCCGCTCGAGGCCCTCATCGTCCCCGGCTTCCTGCTCGTCTATGTCGGCGGCTCGCTGCTCGCCTTCGCGGTCGGCATCGCCGCAGCCGCCGCCCTGCGCCGCACCAGCCCCCTCGACAATGCCTTCTTCGGCCTGGGCATCTCGATGTCGAACAGCGGCTACATCGGCTATGCCCTGATCTCGCAGATCCTCGGCAGCCAGGCGCTCGGGGCCGTGGCCATGGCGATCATGACCGAGGTGCTGGTGATCCTGCCGCTGACCCTGATCCTGGCCGAACTCCATCGCCACCGCGGCGACCACGGACTGGGCGAGACGCTCGGCAAGGTCAGCCTTTTGGTCGTCAAGAACCCGATCCTCTGGGGCATCGCCGCGGGACTGGTCTGCTCTGGCCTCAGCGTGCAGCTGCCGGCCTTGGTCGCCCGCACGATCGACCTGCTGGCCGGGTCCGCCGCTGCGGTGGCCCTCTTCGCGATCGGCGGGACGCTCGCCGGACAGCGGATCCGCGAAGGGCTCGGCGAGGCCGCGACGATCGCCGCCGGCAAGCTGCTCATCCACCCGGCGGCGGTCCTCCTGATGCTGACCCTGGCCCCGGCCTTGGATCCGACCCTCAGCGCCGCAGCCCTGATCCTCGCCGGGCTGCCGATGGTCACCATCTTCCCGCTGCTCGCCTACCGCTACGGCCACGGCGAGCGGGCCGCAGCGGCCCTGCTGGTCACGACCGCGCTGTCGTTCGTCACGCTGAACTTCGGCCTCTGGGCCTTCGGGGTCGCGCCGCCGGGGTAGCACCGGGGCAGGATCGGCCCCCGGCCATCGCGGCGCCTGGCGGCCGACGCCGCCGGGCGCTACTCTAGTACCTCGTTCCACCTCATTCTGCCGCCTCAGCGAGACGAGAAGCGGCCGGATGCTAGGCGCGCGAGCGCAGGAATAGCCCGTTCTATTTCAAGCTCGCGCAACAACGCAGACGGCTGCTTCCCGTCTCGCCCGAAGGGAGCCCCCCCGAACGCGGCGATTCGGCGTTGCCGCCCTTGGACATAGAATGGCTATTCCCGGCGGGCGGCGCCTTGTCTCGCCGCGTTTGGGGGCTCTGAGAAGGCAAAATGAGGTGGAACGAGGTACTAGGCCGATGGATCACCGCCCCCGCAAACGCTTCGGCCAGAACTTCCTGCACGACCCGGGGACGATCCGCCGCCTCCTCGCGGCCGTCGCCCCGCGCCCCGGCGAGCGCCTCGTCGAGATCGGTCCGGGGCGCGGCGCCCTGACGCGCGGGCTGCTCGAGGCGGTCGGCGAGCTCGACGTCGTCGAACTCGATCGCGACCTGATCGCGCCCCTCGCCCAGGATCTCGGCGACCTCGGCAGCCTGCGCATCCACAACGCCGACGCGCTGGCCTTCGACCTCTGCGCGCTGGCCACCGAGGGGAGGCGGCTGCGGCTGATCGGCAACCTGCCCTACAACATCTCGACCCCGCTCCTGTTCCGCTTCATCGAGCAGGCCGACTGCCTCGCCGATATGCATCTGATGCTGCAACGCGAGGTCGTCGAGCGGATCGCGGCCGCACCGGGCGGCAAGGCCTACGGGCGGCTGTCGGTCATGGTCCAGGCCTATTGCCGGGCCGAGACCCTGGTCAGGATCGGCCCGGGTGCCTTCACCCCGGCGCCGAAGGTCGAGTCCGCCTTCCTGCGCCTGGTCCCCTACCGGCCCCTGCCGCACCCGATCCGCGACCCGGCGCGGCTCGCGCGGCTCGTCGCCCAGGCCTTCTCGCAGCGGCGCAAAACCCTGCGCAACAGCCTCAAGGGCCTGATCCCGATCGAGCTCCTCGCCGACTGCGGCGTCGACCCGGCGCAACGGGCCGAGGAACTCCCGGTGGCGACCTTCATCAGGCTGGCCAACACCGCTTGCAACCTGTCGCCGTTACCCTGAAATTGACTACATTCGATAAGGGTTAAAGGCGGTCGCCGGGCGCGACCGCCGAGGCTTCAGAGGAACACGAGCGACGATGAGCGACAACGATAGCCTGCACGAGCACCTGGAAGCGGACGCGCAAGAAGACGACGACCTGAACGAGTCCGAGGTCGGCCTGACACCGGCCAAGGCGGTCCTGCCGGCCCTGATCCACCTGCTCCCGGTCGCCTCGCGCCCCTTCTTCCCCGGCCAGGCCGTGCCGCTGCTGATGGATGCCGCGCACTGGAGCGAGACGCTGAAGGCCGTCGGCGAGACCGAGCACAAGATCCTCGGCGTCGTCCTGGTCGGCTGCGAGACGGCCGAGGAGGCGACGCCGAGCGACTTCTACAGGATCGGCACGGCCTGTCGTGTGCACCGCGTCCACGAGCAGAAGGGCCACATGCAGGTCCTCGTCGAGTGCCTGCAACGCTTTCGCCTCCGGAAGTGGGTCGCGAACCGACCGCCGTTCGCCGCCTGCGTCGACTACCTGCCGGAGCCGAGCGGACGGCCCGACGACCAGGTCAAGGCCTACGCGATGGCCGTCATCAACACGATCAAGGAGCTGCTGCCGCTCAATCCGCTCTATGTCGAGGAACTCAAGATGTTCCTCGACCGCTTCGGCCCCGAGGACCCCTCCCACCTGGCCGACTTCGCAGCGAGCCTCACCACCTCGACGAAGGAGCAGCTCCAGGAGGTGCTCGAGACCGTCCCGCTGCTGCCGCGGATGGAGAAGGTGCTCGTCGTCCTCAACAACGAGCTGGAGCTGGCCCGCGCCCAGCAGAAGATCCGCCGCACCGTCGAGGAACGGATGCAGAAGCAGCAGCGCGAGTTCTTCCTGCGCGAGCAGCTCAAGGTCATCCAGAAGGAGCTCGGCATCGCCAAGGACGACCGCACCGCCGAGATCGACAAGTTCAGGGAGCGCATGAAGGCGCTGACCCTGACCGAGGAGGCCCAAAAGCGGGTCGACGAGGAGCTGGAGAAGATGGCGATCCTCGAGACCGGCTCGCCGGAGTACTCGGTGACCCGCAACTACCTCGACTGGATCACGCTATTGCCCTGGGGCAAGCACTCGAAAGACAAGCTCGACCTGAAACGGGCGCGGCGCATCCTGGATCGCGACCACTACGGCCTCGAGGACGTCAAGACGCGCATCCTCGAATTCCTCGCCGTCGGCATCCACAAGGGCGAGATCGCCGGGGCCATCGTCCTGCTGGTCGGTCCGCCCGGCGTCGGCAAGACCTCGATCGGCCGCTCGATCGCCGACACCCTCGGGCGACGCTTCTACCGCTTCTCGGTCGGCGGCATCCGCGACGAGGCCGAGATCAAGGGCCACCGGCGTACCTACATCGGCGCGATGCCGGGCAAGTTCATCCAGGCGGTCAAGGACGCCGGCACCGCCAACCCCGTCATCATGCTCGACGAGATCGACAAGATCGGCGCCTCCTACCGCGGCGACCCGGCCTCGGCCCTGCTCGAGGTCCTCGACCCCGAGCAGAACGTCGACTTCCTCGACCACTACCTCGACCTGCGCTTCGACCTCTCGAAGGTCCTCTTCGTCTGCACCGCGAACCAGACCGACACCATCCCCGGGCCGCTCCTCGACCGCATGGAGGTGATCCAGCTCTCGGGCTACATCGCCGAGGAGAAGCTCCAGATCGCCCGGCGCTACCTGCTGCCGCGCCAGATCGCCCGGGCCGGGCTGGCGCGCGACGCGATCAAGGTCAATGTCGCAACGCTGCGCGCGCTGATCGAGGGCTATGCCCGCGACGCCGGCGTGCGTCGGCTGGAGAAGCAGCTCGGCAAGATCGTGCGCAAGGGCGCCGTCAAGCTGCTCGAAGACGCACCCGTGCCGATCCAGGTCGGCCCCGCCGACCTCAAGGACTACCTCGGCAGCCCGGTGTTCCGCGACGAGCGCAAGCTCTCGGGCCCCGGCGTCGTCACGGGCCTCGCGTGGACCGCGATGGGCGGGGCGACCCTGTCGATCGAGGCGGTGCGCATCCACACGCTCGGGCGCGGCTACAAGCTCACCGGCCAGCTCGGCGACGTCATGAAGGAATCGGCCGACATCGCCTACGGCTATGTCGTCAGCCGGGCCGCGGCCCTCGGCGCCGACCCGGAGTTCTTCGAGAAGGCCTTCATCCATCTGCACGTACCGGCCGGGGCGACGCGCAAGGACGGCCCGTCGGCTGGCGTGACGATGGCCTCGGCGCTCCTGTCGCTGGCCCGCAACCAGCCGGTACGGCGCATCGCGATGACCGGCGAGATCACGCTCACCGGCGAGGTCTTCCCGGTCGGCGGCATCCGTGAGAAGCTCATCGCCGCGCGGCGCGCCGGCATCAAGGAGATCATCCTGCCGGCCGACAACGCCGGCGAGTTCGACGAGGTCCCCGAGCACATCCGCAAGGGCCTGACGATCCACTTCGCCACCTGCTTCGAGGACCTCGTGCCCAGGTTGTTCCGCGGCGAGAAGGGGTGACGCCACGCCCCGGCCGCGCCGTCGCGGCCGGGGCGCCGTGCGTTCGTCATCTCCTCGTGCGATGCTTCGCACCCGAACGGACGGTAAGGAACGGCGCGGAAACAACCGATACAAGGACGAGGAAGACAAGAAACTACGAAATGCGCGAAAAAACAGCAGATTCTCCCGCGTATATTCTGCTTTTCGCGTGTTTCGCGTGTTTCTTAGTTCAACAGAAGATGCGGCGGTTGTTTTCGAGTCGCCACTAAGAGCGACCCCGACCCACGACGCCCAGACCCTGCGAGCGACACCATGCCGAGCCCGATCGCGTGCCAGCCACCCGACGACCTGGATCCGGACATCCAAGCCGCGATCGGCGCGGTGCACGACCTCTACGACCCGCCGCTGTGGCTCGTCACCGCCGCCGACGGCGCCACGCGCGGCGGCCTGGTCGCGACCTTCGTCGCCCGCGCCTCGATCGTGCCGAGTCTGCCGCGGATGATCGCCGGCATCGCCAAGCACCACCATACCTGGGGGCTGATCGAGGCGAGCGGCGGCTTCGCGCTGCACCTGCTCTCCCCGGATCAGCTCGAGCTGGTCTGGCGCTTCGGCCTGCAGAGCGGCCACCAGACCGACAAGTTCGCCGGCCTCGCGCGCGACACGACACCGTCGGGCCAGCCGCGCCTGCCCGAGGCCCTGGCCTGGCTCGACTGCCGCGTCGAGACACGCACCGACACCGGCGACCGGACCCTCTACCTCGCCGCCGTCACCGCCGGCAGCGCGACGAGCCGAGCCGCGCCGCTGACGGCCGGCGGCCTCTACCGCGCCGCGCCGCCCGAGCGGCGCGCGCGGCTCGAACGCCTCTACGCCCGCGACGGCGAGATCGACGCCGAGGCGATCCACCGCTGGCGGGCGCGCAGCGCGCGCCCCTGACGCCGACATCGACCCCGATAAGGTGCCGACACCCGGACCGCCCCCCACAACGAGGAAGTACCGCCCAGATGCAGTTCCCCCGCCACAAGACCAAGATCGTCGCGACGATCGGCCCGGCCTCGGACGCGCCCGAGACCCTGCGCGCGATGCTGCGCGCCGGACTCGACGTCGCCCGCCTCAACTTCTCGCACGGTGACGAGGCCTATCACGCGACCCTGATCGCACGGCTGCGCGAGGCCGCCGCCGATACCGGCCGACGCGTCGCCATCATGGGCGACCTGCCCGGCCCCAAGATGCGCATCGGCGACCTCGCCGAGGAGCCCATCGAGCTCGTGCGCGACGAGACCCTGACCCTGACGACCGAGGAGGTCCCCGGCACCGGGCGGCGCCTCAGCGTCGGCTTCCCGGGCCTGCCGAAGGCGGTCCGGCCAGGCGATCGCCTGTTCGTCAACGACGGCTTCATCCTGCTCAAGGTGATCGAGGTCTCCGGCAACGAGGTCCGGTGCAGCGTGCGGGTCGGCGGCGAACTGCGCTCGCGCAAGGGGCTCAACCTGCCCGGCATCGATCTGGGCATCTGCGCCTTCACCGACAACGACCGCGCCTGGCTCGCGTTCGCCGCCGAGCACCGCCTCGACGCGGTCAGCCAGTCCTTCGTCGCCTCGGCCGAGGACATCGTCGCCCTGCGCCGCGCCGCCAATGCGCTCGACTACACGCCCTTCATCATCGCCAAGATCGAACGGGCCACCGCCCTGGAGCACCTCGACGACATCCTCGCCGCGAGCGATGGCCTGATGGTGGCACGCGGCGACCTGGGCGTGGAGATCCCGATCGAGGAGATCGCGGTGACCCAGAAGCGCATCATGGCCAAGGCCAACCGGGCCGGCAAACCCGTGATCACGGCCACCCAGATGCTCGAATCCATGGTCGCGGTGCGCCGCCCAACCCGCGCCGAGGCGACCGACGTGGCCAACGCGATCCTCGATGGCACCGACTGCGTCATGCTCTCGGCGGAGTCGGCAATGGGACGCTACCCGGTCGAGTCGATCGCGATGCTCGCCGGTATCGCCGCCGCCGTCGAGCCGAGCCGACCGCGCCCCCCGTTCCGCACCCTGATGGGCGAGGAGCACGCCGACCAGGCGCCGCGCGCCGTCGACCTGATCGCCGAGAGCGTCCACCACATGATCGCCCGCAGCGTCTTCAACGCCGTCCTGGTGCCGACCCGCAGCGGCGACACGGCCCGCAACGTCGCCCGCTCCCGGCTGCCGGTCTGGATCATCGCGCTGAGCCCCAACGAATCGACCTGCCAGGCCCTGACCTTCTCCTACGGCGTCCTGCCCGTCGCCGTCGACGTCGACCGGGCCGACTGGTCGGACTTCGCCCGCACCTGGCTCGCGACCCAGGGCATCCGCGACGGCCTGGTCCTGCTGACCCAGGGACCCTCGGCCGAGAACCCGCGCGGCAACCACCGCCTGGAGATCCTCGACCTCGGCCGGCACCGCGACACGCACCATGGACACTGAGACGCCCAGCACCCCGGCCCCGCAGCACCTGCGCCTCGCCGACGGGCGCCGCCTCGCCTACGCCGAGTACGGCGGCAAGGACGGCCCGCCCGTCCTCTACTGCCACGGCTTCCCAAGCTCGCACCGCGAGGCGCGCCTGCTGGAGCCCGCCGCGCGACGGCTCGGCGTACGCCTCATCACCCTCGACCGGCCCGGCTACGGCGGCTCGGACGCCTGCCCCGAACGGACGCTCCTCGACTGGGCCGACGACTGCGCCGCCGTGCTCGATCGGCTCGGCCTCGCGCGCACGGCCCTGGTCGGCGTCTCCGGCGGCGGCCCGTTCGCGCTCGCCTGCGCCGCCCGCATCCCGGAGCGGTTCACCACCTGCACGCTCGTCTGCCCGCTCGGCCCCGTCTACCGCACCGAGGTCCTCGCCGCGATGCCCGGACCGGCACGCGCCGCGCTCCAACTCGTGCGCCGGGCGCCGCGCCTGGGCCGGCTCGTCTATGGCCCACCGGTCTCGGACCTGCTGGCCCGCTGGCCGACCCTGATCGAGCGGATCCGCGACGCCGCCGCCCCGCCCATCGATCGCGACCTCCTCGCCGAGCCGCGGATCCGCACCATCATGAACACCAGCCTGCGCGACGCCCTCGGCCGCGGCGCGCGCGGCGCCCGCCGCGACATCCGGCTCTACACTCAGCCCTGGGGCTTCGACATCGCCGACATCGACCTGCCGATCGACCTCTGGCACGGCGAGATCGACGGGACGGTGCCGGTCGCCCACGCCCGTTGGTACGCGGGCCATCTGCGCCGCTGCACGCCCCACATCCTACCGGGCGAGGGCCACTTCTCGCTGCCGGTGCAACAGGCCGAGACCATCCTCACCCGGCTCATCGAACGCGCCGCCGCGGCGCCACCACGGCCGGCGACGCCGGAAATTGACGGCCGGCCCGCCAGCCCCTAGAATTCGTCCTCCCATCCGGGCGCGTAGCTCAGCGGGAGAGCACTGCCTTCACACGGCAGGGGTCGCTGGTTCGAACCCAGCCGCGCCCACCATACTTTTCATGCCCGTGACCATCGTTCCTCGAACCTTTCGAGGACTCGCGTGACGCCCACTGTGACCCGCCGTGCGCAACGCTCTGTCGATGGGCCCCATGCGGTCTTGCCGATCGCGCGCATCCGCTTCGTTCCGTGAGCCGCAGATCTCAGCCGCCGGCCGCTCGCTGGCCGCTGGGGGCGAGCGGGTGCTGCACGCGATGGTTCTGGTGTGAATCCGCCCGCGCATCCATGGTGCCCGCCGGAGCATCTGACGGCCGGCAGTCGGTGCTCGGCGTTCGATTCGGCTGCCGGGCCCATGCGTTCGCGAATCCCCATCCCCTGACGACAGCCTGCCCTGGCCTCGGCCATTGACGCGAACGCCCTCGGGTGGTGGCGCAGATGTGACCGCCGGCGTCCTCGCGTCGGCGATCCCGCGATGGGCTGCGGCGACCATTGGCCGCCCCGGACGGACCAACCACCCGCATCGTATCCATGATCGCCACGGCGATCGGGAGACGGATCGAGCGGGCGACGAGCTCGATGTCATCCTGCCGCTGTCGGGTCCCCTGGTGCGCACGGGCACGCAGCCCGAGCCGCGCCGTGCGCGATGGTCACCCTCAGTAGCGGAATGACAACGAACAGCAGGACGGCGCGGCGAAGGCTTGAGAGAGGACGCATCGGCGCGAATGAGGGGGCAATGCCCGGGCCTGGTCCTGAGCCCGAACCCATCGCGCGAAGCAGGCGCGGCATCGCCACGGCCCCACGCCACGTGGGTATGCGAAGACGGCCGAGGACGTCGATGCCCTCGACAAGTACCTGTTCAAGAACGACCGGTGCGTCTGTCGGGCTACCCCTGACTGACCCGACATCGGCGGCCGGGTCGTACCGCTCGTTCCTGAATCGTTCCTAAACTGGTGCGCCCTGTGCGACTCGAACGCACGACCACCTGATTAAAAGTCAGATGCTCTACCAACTGAGCTAAGGGCGCGATAGGCAGTGCAGTATACGGAAACCCGCCCGGCATTTGAACCGGCATGACGCGCGCCTAGGCGGGCGGCAGCAGGTGCGGGTAGTCGCGGCGCAGCCGGGTCCATTCCATGACGAACCAGGGGGTCAGGGGCTCGGCGTCGGCGGCGATCAGCCGATCGACCTCGGCGCCCTCGAGCCAGCGCCAGGCGGCGACCTCGGTCGGGTTGACGTCGATCTCGACCTCGTCGGCCAGTCGGCCCACGTAGACGGAGCAGAGTTCGTGCTCGGCACCCCGCTCGTCGAACTGGGCCTGGTACTGGAAGCGATAGACGAAGGTGAGTTCGGTGTCGAGGCCAAGCTCTTCGCGCAGCCGCCGGTGGGCGGCCGCGAGATCCTCCTCGCCCTGGCGGGGGTGACTGCAACAGCTGTTCGACCAATACAACGGCCACAGGGGCTTCTCGCGGCTGCGCTGCTGGAGCAGGACCTTGCCGCCTTCGCTGACGATGAAGATGGAGAAGGCGCGATGCAGGATGCCGGCGCCGCGATGTACGCGGACCTTGCTGTCGTGGCCGACGACGTTGTCGCGCTCGTCGACCAGGATCAAGGGTTCGTCGTCGAACGACACTCTCTGATTTGCACCCATCACTCGCTCATCCCCCGCACGTCCGCCGTTGGCGCCCAGGCCGCGATGGCCGCGCCCGCAACTCGACATTATCCAGAAAATGCCGGCGAAACAAGGACACCGCCCCAGGCGCGAGCAGGCGAATCGACCGATCCGCGCCGCCGCCCATCGTTGCATGCGATGTTATCCCATTGAATTCCCTACCGACGACACGGCTTTGGCCAGGTACCGCAGGCGAAGGGGTCGATGGTAAACTTTTCGCGACTCGCGCCGCCCGATCGAATCCCTCGTCGCGCGGTCCAACCTGCGCGGTCCGCGCGGCGGCAGGACTTACGACCGGATGATCCGGGCCACCCCGCTGGTCGTCGAGGCTATCAACATCGGAGGGCGAATGTACGCGATCTTCGGCGTCATCTGGGCGGTCACTGGCCTTGGGCTCTTGCTTGGCTTCGCCGTCTTCCGCCTGGTGCCGTTCGCGCTGGACGCCCTCGGCGGCCCGCTCATCTGGCCGCACTGGCTGGCGCTGACGGGCTTCGTCGCGTTCATGGCCTATGCCGAGGGCTACCACGGCTTCCAGAGGTCCTTCTCGCCGCGCTTCGGCGCCCGCTGCCGCTATCTCTACGAGCACCCGACCTGGTCCCGCGTGCTGCTGGCGCCCTTGTTCTGCATGGGCTACTTCGATGCCACGCGGCGCCGGCGCATCGCGAGCTTCACGCTGACCCTGATGATCATCGCGTTGATCGTCGGGGTCCAGCACGTCGCCCAACCCTGGCGCGGGATCATCGATGCCGGCGTCTGCGTCGGCCTGATCTGGGGCATCGCCGCGACCGTGGTCTATTCCGTGCTGGCCTTCACGTCGAAGGACTTCTCCCATCCGCCGGAGGTCGCCTGACCTGGTGCGGGAATGGACGCCCGCCGGCGTCTCCCATCCACTGGCTCGCTGCCCATGAAGACCCATCAAGAGACCCTGTCGCTCGCGACCCACCAGCCGATCGAGCTCATCGACATCACCGCCCGGATCAAGGAGCGCGTCGCCGCCAGCGGCCTGCGCGAGGGGCTCGCGACCCTGATCTCGCCGCACACGACCGCCTATGTGAACCTCAACGAGCGCGAGCCGAGATTGCAGGAGGACATGCTGCGCTTCCTCCAGGACCTCGCCCCGCGCGAGGGCGACTACGGCCACAACCGGGTTGCCGTCGACGGGCGCGACAACGCCCATGCCCACCTGCTCGGGCTCTTCATGAGCGCTTCGGCGACCATCCCGCTGGCCGGCGGCGAGCTGGTCCTCGGCACCTGGCAATCCATCTTCTTCATCGAACTCGATGGGCCACGCCCGGCACGCCAGGTCCATCTCCACCTGATCGGCGAGGCCTGACGCGATGACCCCAGACGACCTGGCCGGCTTCTTCGCCGACCCGGCGACCCTGCGCCACGACGAGCACATCCTGCTCGATTACTCCTTCGAGTGCGTCGGCGACCCGCGCGAGGCGGCCGCGCATCTATGCAGCGAGCAGTCGACCGCCCAATGGCGGCGCGTCGGCGTCGACGAGGACTTCCGCCCGCGCTTCGCGGCCAAGGTGCTCGATCTCCAGGTCGAGGGTCGGCGCAACGGCTTCAGCTACCCGATCCCGGCCGCCCCGGCCGGCGAGGTGTGGGCCTGTCGGGTGCGGATCGCCCACCCGCACGCGAACTTCGGCCCGCGCATCCCGAACCTGCTGAGCGCCGTCTGCGGCGAGGGGCCCTTCTTCTGCCCCGGGGTCCCGATCCTCAAGCTCCTCGACATCCAGTTCCCGGACGCCTACCTGCGCCAGTTCGAGGGGCCCAAGTTCGGCATCGAGGGCCTGCGCGCACAGCTCCAGGCCTACGACCGGCCGATCTTCTTCGGTGTCATCAAGCCGAACATCGGCCTGCCGCCCGAGCCCTTCTGCGAGGCCGGCTACCAGAGCTGGCTCGGCGGGCTCGACATCGCGAAGGACGATGAGATGCTCGCCGACCCGGACTGGTCGCCCCTCGCCGAGCGCACGGCCCTGCTCGGCGCCGCGCGCCGGCGCGCCGAGCGGGAGACGGGTACGCCGAAGATCTATCTGGCCAACATCACCGACGAGGTCGACCGTCTGCTCGAGCTGCACGACACGGCCGTCGCCAACGGCGCCAACGCGCTGCTCCTCAATGCGTTGCCGGTCGGGCTGAGCGCGGCGCGGATGGTGCGCCGCCACACCCAGGTGCCGCTGATCGCCCACTTCCCCTTCATCGCCGCCTTCAGCCGCCTCGCACACTTCGGCGTGCACGCGCGGGTCATGACCAAGCTGCAACGCCTGGCCGGTTTCGACGCCATCATCATGCCCGGCTTCGGCCCGCGGATGTTCACGCCCGAGGAGGAGGTCATGCAGTGCGTCGACGCCTGCCTCGCCGAGATGGGGCCGATCCGCCGCAGCCTGCCGGTGCCCGGCGGCAGCGACTGGGCCGGCACATTGGCGGGCGTCCACGCCCGGGTCGGCTCGGCGGACTTCGGCTTCGTGCCCGGGCGCGGCGTATTCGGCCATCCGCACGGGCCGCGCGGCGGGGCCGCGAGCATCCGCCAGGCCTGGGACGCGATCGCGCGCGGGATCCCGCTCGCCGAGCACGCCCGCCACCACCCGGAGCTCCAGGCCGCCCTCGACGCCTTCGGCGCCAAGGGGTGAGCGAGGCACCACCGGCCGCGGACGCGCCCTGGCAGCGGGGCGCGGCGACCGCGGTCATCGATGGCAACACCGGCTGGGACTATGACGCCCTCGCGGTGCGGGTCGCCGCGCGCGCCGCGCGGCTCCGCGCGCAGGGGCTCGCGGCCGGCGAGGTCGTCCTCGTGCCCGATCAGCCGGGCGCCGACCTGCTCGTGATGCAGCACGCCCTCTGGCGCCTGCGGGCGGCCCTGCTCCCGATCAGCCCGACGAGCGAACCGGCGAGGCGCGCGGCCCTGATCGAGCGGGCCGGCGTCGAGTGGCAGTGGACCCCGACCGAGGCAGGCGAGGGCCGGCTCTACCCGACCGGCCAGGCCCGGGCAGCGACCGTCCCCTCGCTCCCGAGTCCGCTGGCCGCCGTGATCGAGACCAGCGGCAGCAGCGGCGCGCCGCGCGCCGCGCTCCTTACGCAGTCGGCCGTGCAGGCCGCCTGCCAGCTGAACAATGCCCACCTGGGGCTCGGCGCCGACGACCGCTGGCTGTGCTGCCTGCCGCGCCACCACATTGGGGGGCTCTCGATCGGCTGGCGCTGCGCCATCGCCGGCGCGGCCGTCGTCGTCCAGGCCGGGTTCGACGCCGCAACCGTGCACGCGGCGCTCGTGCGCCACCGCGTCACCCATGTCTCGCTGGTGCCGCCGATGCTCGCCCGCCTGCTCGCACTCGGCGCGCCCGCGCCGCCGACGCTGCGCGTCGTCCTGGTCGGCGGCCAGGCCCTGCACGGGGCGCTCGCCGAACAGGCCCTCACCGCCGGCTGGCCGTTGCGGGTCACCTACGGCATGACCGAGACCTGTTCGCAGATCGCGACCTCGGGCGTCCTCGAACGCGCCCCGGAGCCGGGCGTCATCGGGCCGCCGCTGCCGGGCATCGAGATCGACTGTCCGCCGGCCGGCGCCACGCCCGGACGACTGCGCGTGCGGGGGCCGATCCTGATGGCCGGCTATGCGACCCCCGAGCGGCGGCCGGGCGTCGGGCTCGACGCCGACGGCTGGCTCGCGACCTCGGATCTGGCGGTGCGGACCGCCGATGGCGCGCTGCGGGTCGTCGGGCGGGCCGACGACGCCCTGGTCATCGGCGGACACAACGTCTTCCCGCTCCAGGTCGAGGGGCGGCTCCTGCGTGCCCCGGGGGTGAGTGCCGCCTGCGTCGTCGGCCTCGTCGAACCCGTCTGGGGCCACTCGCTGGCCGCCGCGTATGCCGGCACCGGCGAGGTCGCAACCTTGGAGCGCTGGTGCCGCGAGCACCTGCCGAGCCCCGAGCGGCCCCGCCGGCTGCTGCGTCTCACATCGCTCCCGCTCCTGCCCTCGGGCAAGTACGACCGGGCGCGGGTCCGGCAGCTGCTCGGCGAACGGGGATAGGCGGGCGGCGCCGGGCAGCGATCGCCCGGAAGCGATCGCCGGCAAGCCGGCTCCCGCAGAGGTCGGAGCCTGAGGCATCCGCGGATAAACGGCCTAAACCGCCGTGGCGGAGGTCGAGTTACCGACGGAGGCCGGCTCTCGCAATCTGAGCCATCTCGCCGTCGCGCGGCTGACTGGGAGCGCCGGCTTTCCAGCCGGCTCGTCGCCGTCGCGGCTCGATGCCGCGGTGGCGGCGTCTGGGCCGGTTAGAAGGGCACGTGCGCAGCGGCCATCCAGCGGCGCCTATCGGTGATCTCCTGGCTCCAGCGCCGAAGGTCGCGCGCCGGGGGCATCGAGCCCCGCGCGCGAAGCCGGCTGAAAGCCGGCGCTCCCAGTTCGTAGCTCCCAGTTCGTACCGACTCGCCGTCGAGGCCGATTTTGTGGGGATACCTCAGGGTCAAAGTCGGCTTGCGGCCCCGCAGTCACTGGGCGACGACCGGGAAGGTCGCGGCGATGCCCCAGGCGAAGGCGATGGCGTTGGCGACCCCGCCGACGAGCGGTTGATTGGTGCGGCGGTAGGCCCAGCGGCTCACCAGCCCGTAGACGACGAAGAAGATCAGCATCACCGGCATGATGATCGCGAGGAAAAAGAGCTCGCGAAGGTTGAGCGTGATCGCGATCGTCAGCGAAAGCAGGAAGCCGGCCTTGGTCAACGGATAGGCGCCGCGTGGCGCCCACGGCCCGCGGGTCAGCCACTCGTCGGCGAGGAAGAAGGGCAGTGTGCCAGCCAGCATCACGAGGACCAACGGCACGCGTTCGCCGGTCGGGACATAGGAGGTCACGAACTGGTCGAGCGGCAGGCCGATGGCCAGCGTGCCATAGGCGGCGACGGCGGCCGCGGCGATCGCGAGTCGCCCCCAGGCGATGCGCGCGCCCCGCGTCCCGCGGTTCGGTGGACGGATCAACCACAGGCCCAGCGCCGTCAGCAGGCCGTAGAGCCCGAAGTGCAGCACCAGGTAGTCGCCGAGCAGGAGCGGCATCGTGCCGTGCGGCAGCGGTGCGAGGAGCAGCGGCGTCAGGACGGCCGGGGCCAACGCCAGCGGGATCAGTTGCCGCCAGGGCCGGCCGCCGCCGGTCGGCGCCGGGGCGACGCGCGGCAGCAGCCCCGAGGCCGGCCGCGCGAGCAGCAGGATGCCGAGGAACAGGAGCCCCAGCGCCAGACCGCGAGTCGCTACCCCCTCCCCGCTCGCCCGCGCGAAGGTCCGGTCCAGCCAATCGACGGCCGCCGCCAGGGCCGCCCCGCTGAAGACCACGCCCGTGTGCTCGACGCCGGGGGCGAGGACGAAGCGGCGGGCGCTGCCATCGGCGAAGCGCCCGTAGATCTCGCCCGGCACGACGGCCCCATCGGCCGCCATCGCGACCATGTCCTCGCCGACCGCGCGCAGGTGATCGGGCTCCTGAGCCCCATAGATGACCAGGAGATTGCGCGGGCTGGTGGCCGTGACCTGGTCCGAGAAGGGCGAGACGGCCACGGTCGCGGCGATGTCCGGATGGGCGCGCGCATAGCGCACGACGACGTCGGTCGCCATCGAGTGACCGAGCAGCGCGACCCGCCCGTCGGCCCCGGGCAGGGTCCGGGCAAAGGCGACGATCGGCGCGAGCGACTCGCTCAGCGTCTCGGAGCGCCGTGGCGGGTCGGCGAGGCCACCCGCCAACGGCGTCGGGTTGCGGCCGTGACCGGGGAAGTCGAGGGTCACCGCCAGATAGCCATGGCGGGCCAGCGTCACCGCGAAGGACTGCATCAGTTGCTGGGAGCCGGCGAAGCCGTGGGCGATGACGACCGCCGGGGCCGGCGCGCGCGTCGCGGGCTCGAAGACGGTCACCGGGGTCGCGCCGACCTGCTGCGAGCGGATCTGGAGGCCGGCGAGGTCCTGGCCGAGCGGCCAGAGACCGGCGAGGATGAGGGCAAGGGCGGCGAGCGCCAGGGCTATCTGTTGTCGCATCGTGCAACGCTACCATGGCCTTCGGGGTGCGCCAACTCGACGCCGAGGCGCCGCGGTTGCTAATCTCGGGGCGACGCCGCAGGGGATCGTTCGACAGGATCCGAAAGACAGCGGATAGGCAATGCTGGGCCTCGTCGCGCAGCCCAGTAGACGGGACTCCGTTCAGGCGCGCGGCGGCATCCATCACGGGCCAGCGAGCAGGACTCCATGGGCGATCGACCGGGGACAAGGGGCGAGTCCCGCGCGTGGCGGGACTATTGGCGGCGGTTGCGCGCGGCCCTCGGCTCGCCCCGCGTGGCCGACGAGGCGCTCGCCGCCCGATTGCGAACGGCCCGCGCCCGACTGCCGGTGCCCGTCATCTGGCTGCTCGGCAAGACCCAGGCCGGCAAGACCTCGATCATCCGCGCCCTGACCGGCAGCAGCGCCGCCGAGATCGGCAACGGTTTCCAACCCTGCACGCGCCGCGCGCGCTTCTACGACTTCCCCGCCGAGATGCCGGTCGTGCGCTTCCTCGACACCCGCGGCCTCGGCGAGGTCGCCTACGACCCGCAAGACGACATCCGCTTCAGCGAGTCGCAGGCCCACCTGCTGGTCGCGGTGATGAAGGTCGCCGACCAGCGCCAGGACGACGTGCTCGAGGTCCTGCGCGCGGTCCGCCGCCGGCACCCGGAGTGGCCGCTGCTGGTCGTGCAGACCGGCCTGCACGAGCTCTACCCGCCCGCTGGCGACCACCTGCTGCCCTACCCCTTCGAGCGCGAACCGCTGCCCGAGGCGGTCCCGGCCGACCTGCGCCGGGCCCTGGCCGCCCAGCGCGCCGCGCTCGCGGACCTGCCCGGGCAGGCGCCGTTCGACTGGGTCGCCGTCGATCTGACCCTGCCCGAGGACGGGCTGGCACCGGTCGACTACGGCCTCGATGCCCTCTGGCGGGCGATCGAGCGGGTCTCGGCGCTCGGCCTCCAGGCGAGCCTCCAGGGCGACGCCGAGGTGCGCGACCTCTATGCCCGCACCGCCCACCCACACATCGTCGGCTACACGCTCACCGCCGCCGGGGTGGGCGCCGTGCCGCTCGTCGACCTGGTCGGCGTCACCGCCATCCAGGCCAAGCTGCTGCACAGCCTCGCGGCCCTCTACGGGCAGCGCTGGGATCGACGCACGACCGGCGAGTTCCTCGGCCTGCTCGGCGCCGGCGTCACCACCGGCCTGCTCGCGCGCTGGCTCGGACGGGGCCTCGTCAAGCTGATCCCGGTCTGGGGCCAGACGGTCGGGGCCGTCTGGGGGGCGAGCGCCAGCGGAGCGACGACCTATGCCCTGGGCAAGGCCGCGGTCTATTTCCTGACGCGCCGTCGTAGCGGCCTCCAGGTCGATGCCGCGGCGTTGCGCGCCGTCTACGCCGAGGCCCTGGCGCGCGGCGGCCGCCTGATCCAGGAGCGGCTGCGGGGCAAGGAGCCGTGAAGTCCGTGCTGAACCGCATCGATCCGCTGCGCCTCCTCGCGTTGACCCTGCTCGCGCTGCCGCCGCTCGCGCTGGCCGCCCTCGGCACCCTGTGGCTCTGGGAACGCGACGCCCTCCTCTACTGGCTCGCTGGGCTGCTCGCCAGCGCCGCCGCCGGCTACGGGCTGCAATACCTGCTCCAGCGACGCGAGCGCCGGCTGCTGGCCGAGGCCGCGACCGAGCCGAACCCCGACTGGTCGCCGCGCGCCGAGGCCGTCTGGCGCGACGTCGAGGCCCTGGCCAGCGAGCTCGAGCCCGCGGACTGGCCCCTCGACGACAGCGCGCGGCTGATGGAACTGGCCCGCCTGACGCTGGAGCAGGTCGCGCGCCGGTACCATCCCCAGGCGGATCAGCCGCTCTTCCAGCTGACGGTGCCGCACACCCTGCTCATCCTCGAGCGGGCGAGCCGCGACCTGCGTCGCGACATCACCGAACACATCCCCTTCAGCCACCGCCTGCGCATCGGCGACCTGCTGCGGCTACAGCGCTGGAAGGTCACGGCCGACCAGGCCTTCCTCGTCTATCGGATGGGCCGCGCCGTCATCAATCCCCTCGATGCGCTCGCCAGCGAGGCCTGGCGCAACCTGCGCGATCAGGGCACTGGGATCGCCCAGGCCGAACTGCACGGCTGGCTGCTGCGGGCCATCGTGCGCAAGATCGGCTACTACGCGATCGACCTCTACAGCGGCCGGCTGCCGCTCGCCGAGGGCGACCCGACCGCCGCGCCGACGCCACGCTCGCGCGCCGACCTCGCGCAGGGCGCGCCCGGCGACGCGGAGCCGCTGCGCATCCTCGTCCTCGGCCGCACGAACGCCGGCAAGTCGAGCCTGATCAACGCGCTGTTCGGCCGGCTGGTGACGCCCGCCGACACCCTGGCCGACACGACCCGCGGCCTAATCCCCTACCGGCTCGAACGCGAGGGCCTGACCCAGGCCCTCGTCATCGACACCCCGGGCTGCGACAGCGCCTGGCTCACCGAGGAGCGACTCCGCGCGGCCGCCGCCGACGCCGACCTGATCCTCTGGGCGAGCCCGGCCCACCGCCCCGACCGACAGGTCGAGCGCGCCTGCCTCGACGCCCTGCGCGCCGCCCAGGCCGCCCGCCCCGAACACCGCCCGCCGCCGCTCCTCGTCGCCGCGACCCACGTCGACCTGCTGCGCCCGGCCCGCGAGTGGCAGCCGCCCTACGACCTCCGCGAGCCGAGCGGCCCGAAGGCGACCAACATCGCCGCCGCGGTCGCGGCGATCGCCGCCGACCTCGCCGTGCCCATCGCGCAGGTCGTCCCAGTCGCCCTCGCCGAGGGGCGCGTCTACAACGTCGACGACGGTCTCTGGGCCATGCTCCTCGACCAGCAGGAGGCGGCGCTGCGCACCCGCCTCCTGCGCTGCCTGGAGGCCCGCCGCCGCGCCGAGGACTGGGACCTCCTGCGCCGCCAGCTGATCGCCACCGGCCGCCTCCTGAAGGCGCTGCCGCAGCGGCTCAAGGCGCCGCGCGCCTAGTGCCTCGCTCCAGAAATACCGAGGCCGCTTTCATGTCGCCCTATGATACGAGCGCCGTAGGAGCCCGCTTGCGGGCGACTACGACGCGCTCGCGCCTGCAAAGATCGCCCGCAAGCGGGCTCCTACCACGCGCCACGCGGGGATTGCAGGCAGCGACGCGCGGTCTCGGGAATTCCACAGTCTTGCACTAGATGGCCTCGGTGCGATCCGTCACCTGCGCAGAGACCTCTTCGAGCAGGAACCCTCCACCCTGCGCCTCGCCCAGAAGCGCCGCAAGGCCGCCTGAAATGACGGCTACCGCGCCAAGGCCGTCTCCGGCTGAGGTTTTATGCGCGCTCGGCCTGGACCAAGGACCCGCAACGGATCGGCCATGACGCAGTCTGAGATACAATGTATTTCACTTCATCACTGGAGATCCTGCCTGATGGCAACCAGCACCATGATTCACGTGCGCGTCGACGAGGAGGTCAAGGCCCAGGCGACCGAGACGCTGGCCGCGATGGGGCTGTCGATGTCCGACGCCGTGCGCGTGTTCCTGACCCGCGTCGTGGCCGAGCAGCGCCTACCGTTTGCGCTGGAGGTCCCCAACGCGGCCACCCGTGCGGCTATGTCCGAGGCCGACGCGATCGCCGGCACGCGCCGCGGACGCTTCGCCAGCGCCGAGCAACTCTTCGATCACCTTGAACCTAAAAACGGCAGTTGACCGCTTCACCATGGATTCAAGTCGTTGAAACCGCGCCGATGCTTTACGTGAGTCCTGCTCACCCGCTCGGTGAAGGCCGCTACAGCGCCCGATGCACGTCGCGCGCGGCGCCCGGCGGTGTTACAAGTCGTTGCAATAGCTTGGCTATTGCGCCTCCTTGTGCCTTGCCGGACACCCCGCGCGGCGCACCTCGGGCACCGTCCAACTGCCGCTTTTAGGTTGAAGAGAACAGCGGCCAGTAAGCGCGCGCGGCTGCCACGAGCGGCCGACTACACGAAGGCCTTCCTGAAAGCCCGTAGGTCGGGTTAGGCGCGCTGGCACGGCGGCCCTCTTAAAACAAAGGATTGCGCGCGCCGTAACCCGACAGGGGCCTCGGCGGGCGCCACGGTGTCGGCCGTCGGGTTACGCCCCCGCGGGGGACTAACCCGACCTACGGCCCCGGCGAAGCTCGGCACGGCCCGTAGGTCGGGTTAGGCGCGCTGGCACGGCGATCCTGTTAAAACAAAGGATTGCGCGCACCGTAACCCGACAGGGGCCTCGGCGGGCGCCACGGTGTCGGCCGTCGGGTTACGCCCCCGCGGGGGGCTAACCCGACCTACGGGCTTCCAGATCATCCGGGATTAAAAACCGAAATCCTGCATTCGTTGGGTATAGCGCAAAGTCCGGGCTCGTCGTCTTCGTGCGCGCCGGCACTCACGCGGAGCTGTTCGAGTAATCCTGGCCGCACCGCGATATCCGCTCGCCCAACTCTCGCCAGCGAAGAACGAGCTGCCCGTCATCGCGGTCGGCCGCGAGTAAGCATGGAATCGTCCACTGCTTTTCGCGACTTTCGTGTATTTCGTAGTTTCTTATATTCCCCGCGCTTGCATCGGTTGTTTCTGCACCGCTCCTAACCAGTACCGGCGCCGCAGAAGCGGCGGATCTCGGCCGCGACCCGGTCGGGGGCCTCGAGATGCACCGCATGGCCGCAGCCGGGGATGGTCACGAGCCGCGCCCTCGGGCAGCGCGCGGCTATCTCGGTGTTGATCGCGACGAACTTGGCGTCCTGGGCGCCGACGAGCAGCAGAAGCGGCACCTGGATCCTCGCCAAGTGCGGCCAGAGCGAGGGTTGGGAGCCAGTGCCGAGCTGACGCAGCGATCGGGCGAGGCCGGCGGGGTCGTTGCGGCGGCGGCGCGCGAGGACCTGGGGGAAGGTCGGATGGGCCTTGAGCGTCGCGAAGAGCGGCTGGTCGTACCAACGCGCGAGGAAGGGATCGAGCCCGTCGCGCTCCAGCACCTCGGCGAGGCGCCGATCCTGGGCACGGCGCGCCGCCCGCTCGGCCGACGTCGCGAGGCCGGGCGAGGCAGCGATCAGGACCGCACGCGGAAACAGCGCGGGGAAGCGCACGGCCAGATAGAGGGCCAGGCGTCCACCCATCGAATAGCCGACGAGGGCCGCCTCGGCGCGGCCGAGCGCCGCGAGCAGGCCGCTCAGCGCCCGGGCCGTGTCCGCCATCCGATAGGGGCGCAGCCCGCCGTCGACGCGCGTCGCCCCGTGCCCGGGCAGGTCGACGCCGATGCAGTAGAAGGCGTCGGCGAGGCCGGCGGCGAGCGCGTCGAACTCGTCGCTCGCGCCGAGGAAGCCGTGGAGGAAGAGGATGGCGGGGCGCCCGGGATCGCCGTGGTACCGGCAGCCGAAGCGGTAGCCGCCGACCTCGATCGCGCGCGTCATGCGGACCGTCAGTCGCGCCGCCGATCGCGGATCACGTCGACTGGCTCGCCCCAGACGCCGCGCCCGCGCGCCCGGGCGATGCGCTCGAGGGCCTGGTACTCGAACGGCGCCTCGGGGCGCGCCAACGCCCAGCCCTGCTCGATCAGATAGGCGCCCAGATCGGTGCCCGGATCGAAGCTGGTGCGATCGACGTGGCAGATCGCCTCCAGGCTGCCGTCGGCCCGCTCGAACTGGGGCGCACAGTGGACGAAACCGCGCACGATGAAGTCGAGCGCCAGCACCGCGCGCTCGGCGCAGCGCACCGGGCGGATCCACTCGCGGCACTGGCGTGAGGTCTCCGGGATGTAGAGGCCGTAGAGGTGCACGACCCGCTCTCGGATCCGCAGCGAGCCGTCGTCGCGCACGTGCGCGTGGCCGACGAGTTCGCGCGCCGCGGCGCTGGCCGCGAAGGAGAGAGTGGCGACCACCAGAAGCGCTTGTCGCCAAAGCCGCATCGGACCGACCTCCTGCCCTGCCAATGTTGTTACCCGCATCCCAGCTGGACGTCGCGCGTCTTGCTACCGATCCGCTAGCGCGGCAGCGGCGCATGGCGGGTCCAGTCGGCGGGGCGCCAGGCGGCCTCGTCGACCTCGGCGGTCGCGAGGCCGCACTTGGCCGCGAAATAGCGGTGGAAGGCGAGGCTGGGGGTGAGCTCGGGGTGGAAGACGGTGACCAGGACCGCGTCGTCCTCGGCCGCCGCGTGATAGTCGTCGAGGCGCAGCAGCGAGCGCACGCCGGGGCCCAGGGCCTTGATCTTGGGGGCGCGGATGAAGGTCATCGGGATCGGCGCGGCCGCGACCGCCGGGACGTCGGCGACGGTATTGAAGCTCGCGAGCTGGCTGCCGAAGGCGTTGCGGGCGACCTCGATGTCGATCAGCGCGAGCCCCGGATCACCGTCGACGACGCGCTTGGCCAGCAGGATGGCCCCGGCGCAGGTGCCCCAGAGCTTCAGCCCGGCGCGAAAGCGTTCGACGATCGCCTCGTCGAGCTCGTAGATGCGCAGCAGGCGTCGCAGGCAGGTGCTCTCGCCGCCCGGGATGATGAGGCCGGCAAGGCCCTCGAGATCGGCCGCCTTCTTGACCGGCCCGGCGGCGACGCCGAGCCGTTGCAGGTGCTCCAGGTGCTCGACGACACCGCCCTGCAGGGCGAGGACTCCGATACGCGCCATCGACTGGCCCCGAGCCGGCTCGTAGGCCCTGGCTACCAGCCGCGCCGGGCCAGCCGCTCGTCCTCGGGGATGGTCGGGATCTCGATGCCAACCATCGGCTCGCCGAGGTTCATCGAGACCTCGAGGACCTTCTGCGGCTCGTTGTAGTAGGTCGTCGCCTGCACGATCGCCCGGGCGCGGCGCGCCGGATCGCCGGACTTGAAGATGCCCGAGCCGACGAAGACCCCGTCGCAGCCGAGCTGCATCATCATGGCCGCGTCGGCCGGCGTCGCCAGCCCACCGGCGGCGAAGTTGACGACCGGCAGCCGGCCGACCTCGCGCACGGCGAGCGCGACCTCGTAGGGGATGCCGTTGTCGCGGCAGAAGCCGGTCAGCTCCTCGATCGGCATGTTGCAGACCTGGCGGATCTCGCGGTTCATCGTGCGCATGTGGCGCACCGCCTCGACGACGTTGCCGGTACCCGCCTCGCCCTTGGTGCGGATCATCGCCGCGCCCTCGGCGATCCGCCGGCAGGCCTCGCCGAGATTGCGCGCGCCGCAGACGAACGGGATCGAGAAGCGGGTCTTGTCGATGTGGCACTCCTCATCGGCCGGCGTCAGGACCTCGCTCTCGTCGATGTAGTCGATCTCGAGCGCCTCCAACAGCTGGGCCTCGACGAAGTGCCCGATGCGCGCCTTGGCCATGACCGGGATCGAGACCGCCGCCTTGATCTCCTTGATCATCGCCGGGTCGGACATGCGCGCCACCCCGCCCTCGCGGCGGATGTCGGCCGGCACCCGCTCCAACGCCATCACCGCCACCGCCCCGGCGTCTTCGGCGATGCGCGCCTGCTCCGGCGTGGTGACGTCCATGATGACGCCGCCCTTCAGCATCTGCGCGAGCTGGGCGTTGAGGGTGTATCGCTCACTGGTCAAGGTTGACTCTCCTGATCAAACGATCGAAATAAATCGGTTAACTCCCAGACGGGAATCGACAGGTGCTCGGCGGCACCGCGCTCGGCGACCGTATTGTAGCCCCAGCCGGCCAAGCGCATCGCGACCCGCTCCAGGCCCGGTTGGGCGCGACACCGTATCAGGGTCGCGAGTCGGTCCTCGACGAAACAGACCGTTCCGCGCGGATGGCGTTCCAGGAGCTCGGCGAGGACCGCCTCCTTGGGCCGGCCGTAATCGAGGCCGAAGATGCGCCGCGAGGGAAACGCGACGCCGGCACCGGACAATAAGCGCTCGACGAAGCGCCGCTCCTTCGTCGTGACGATGTAGCAGTCGGAATCCGCGGCCTGCGTCCGCAGCCACTCGGCGACGCCCGGATAGAGGGGGCTCAGCGCCGCCCAGGCATCGGGCTCAGCGGCGAGCCAGCGATCGCGCGTCGCCGAGAACAGGGCCTTGAGCGCCGCGACATCGCACCCGGCCCGCGCCACCACCGCCGGTTCGCGCGCGTCGAAGTCGGCCAGGAGTCTATCCGGGGCCACGCCGTCGCGCAGCAGGCGCATCAAGACGATCGCCTGATAGCCCGTCTCGATGGCCGGACGCGCGCGGCGGAAGCCATCGAGCAGCGCGGGCGGCGGGCGATCCGCGGCCATATCGCGCCAGATGGCGCCGCCGGCCTTCCAGCCCGCGGTGCCGGTCTCCTCGACGCTATCGCAGAGGACCCCGTCGAAATCCAGCGCAAGAATCGGCATCGCGGGCAGAGGGGGCAAGGCACTAAAAACCGTGCAGATTACCGCGCCGACCCTCGGCCTTCAACCATGCCGAGGGCCTGGTGGTCGTGGCCGCTCAGGCCAGGGCCGGCAGCGTGTCCGCAAGGCCGCCCGGCTTGTACATCAGGCCGTTCTCGCGGTGGGCCGCGAGCAGGTCCTCGGCCGGGGTACGGCGCGCCGCGACCATCTCCTCCAGGAGGGCCAGCGACTCCCAACCCTCGGTGTCCTCGATGCGGAACAGGGCCTTCCTCGCCTTGGCCAGCACCTCGCCAGCACCGGCCCGGATCTCCTCGTCGGCGAAGCCGGCCAGGGCGGCCCGCTGGTAGCGTTCCAGATCCGGCGCCTCGCCGCGCCCGGGCAGATCGGGGGCGAGGCAGATGCCGACCAGCAGGTGGCAACAGGCCCGCAACAGCGCCGCGGACAGTAAGGCATCGAAGGCCTTGTATTCGATGCGCCCGACCTCGCGCCGGCGCCTCGCGGCCTGGACCAACGTGCAATGCGCGGCGAGGTCTTGGGCCTTGGCCGAATCCAGATACAACCGCACGGCCGGGCGCACGGCCGACCGCTCGTAGGTCCGCTTCGACCAACCCTGCCAAGGCCGTCCGGCGTGGAAGGGGCTGCTGAAGCTGAAGGGGACGATGAACGGGCTGTACCAGCTCAGCTTGCGCGCGGCCTCCAGGCTGCGCTCCGCGCCCCACCCAGGGAACGAGAGGTTGACGTCGGGGCCGTAGCTCAGCGTCGAGACCTCGCTGCCGTCGTAGCTGGGGTCGCGCCGACGCTCCTCGCGCTCCCAGGCGTTGAGCGGCGGGTCGAAGTCGTAGGCCGGGCGGACCGGATTGAAGCCGACGATGGCCAGGCCGAGTCCATGCCGGGCCAGGACCGCGGCCAGCTCGCGCTCGATCTCCAGCGCCCAGTCGACCGCCTCGCCGACGCCCGCCGCCGGCGGGGTACGGATCTCGATACCCTTGACGATCAGGGTGCGGAAGCGGCCGTCCTCGTGCTGGCGCTCGTCGCCTTCCAGGTACCAGTAGCCGCTGCGAATACCGAGATCGCCGGTGGCCAGGTCCGGGTCGAGCCGACCGGGCTTGTCCTCGAGCAACGGGGCGATCGCATCGAAGGACAGATTGGTGAAATCGCGCACCCGGCCCGGCTGCGGGCCGTCCAGATCGACGATCAGGTATTCGAGCTCGAGCCCCACCTCGACGGTGGCCGACTCGCAACCGCGGCAATTGGTCACGCGGACCTCCTCGCGCCGGTCGGGACGGGGCACCCCGGCGGGCATCGCCAGACGACAGGGGGTCCGCGCCGGTCACCCTCCCGCGACGGCCCTCAGGACAAGGCCGTAATCGTACAACATCCGTGGTGTCCCTCGGATGCCGTATCGCAATGACGCCAACGGGCAGGCGCCAGGAACCCGCCTTACCCAAATGTCCCGGGGGGGTCAGCAACGCCCTGACCGCCCGCCCCCTCTGTGAGCGACGGGTGGTGCTACCGACCGGTCGCGGCAGGTCGGCGCGCCGGCTCCCACAAGCTCGACACCGCTCGCACCGCGCCGAGGGTCAAGACGCGACCAGAGCCCCCTGCCACATGGCCCGTCGTGGGCAGCGGAATGCAATAATCCGAGCACTGGCCCCGCGCCCGCTTACCCCGGGTCCGCAGAAGATTCGAAGCGCCCTGCGGGACACGAATGCCCCGCAGGGAGAGTTTGCGATCCGTCGTTCTTGAGGGTTTTTCGCCAGGTTTCGGGCGATCAGCGGCAGAGGCGCAGATAGGTCACGGCATCGCGAAAATCGAATCGCCCGCTACCATCGAGGTCGCAGTAATCCACGCTACCACGCACGCAACCAACGACGAACTGGCGGAAGCCGAGGTCGCAGACATCCAAGGCCTGGAAGGCCAGATCATCGACGACGAGCGTCTGCCCCTGGAAAGTCAGGACGACGCTGGCGATGCCCGCTCCCTCCAAGAGGATCGTCTGCAAATCAGTCGTCCCGGACAGGGTCTCAGAATCGAGCAATGCGCCAGCCCCGTCGAATGCCTCGGCGACGATCGTGCCGACGTTTGGCGAGCCCACATTGGCCTGGACCAGGCTCACTACGGGATCGAAACGGAGCGTTTCCGGACCGCGCGGAATCCCGCCACCCGACATGGCGGCCGAGGTATTGAAGGCCAGAAAGTTGGGTGAACTCTGACCCGTGACCCCGAAATTGCCGCACTCGTCCATAATCGCGCCGCCATCATCCGAATCGGGTCCTTCGAACTCGACGCCCAACCCGCTGTAAGCATCCCGTAGCGCCGTGGTCTCGCTAAAGAGGCAAGGCGCGGACACGTCATCGAAGTCGATGACCGTCGCCCCGGCCGGCGGGGGCAGCACGGCCTCGCCGGAAAACACCGCTGGCGCCATCACGCCGGCACCCTCTACACCTTCTACACCGTTGACGATATCGGCGAGCGCCGCACCCGAAACGAACGCCACCACAACCACCGAACCGGACAAGAAAGCTTTGTATTTCATCGTTATTCCCTCCATGCCACTGCTTGTGGAAAGGTCACTGAATCTTGAAAGCACCCGAGAGGGCCACCTTCCAAGACGCAAGGAGCAGGAGAGGCTTCCGTGTCGCTCCGTTTTCAGCAGCCGCGTGACGAAACGACCGGATCCTTCCTGCTCGCGCGAGGGCGCCCTGAGTCTTCCTGATGCGTCCTCGACGATACAGTCTAGACCAGACCTGCAGCCAGCGAGGTTGCCGCACAGGACGACCTGCGTCTCGCACAGGGCCGACGGGATGATCTCGGTCGTGATCAGCGGGAGGGGTCGGGGGGCGCGTCTTGGCGTTCCCTCGCCACGCTCCCTCGCCGGCGTCAACGGACGCGACGCCCACGAAACGCGAAAAGGGCGAGCGCCATCGACGCCCTTGCCTGGAACTGCAAGCGGTCAGCGTTGCCATAGCCGGGCGCAGAATCTGCGCCAGATCCTCCGGCCAACCGATGTCCGCCAGCGGCGACCAACGCCAACCGAGGCGATCGAGCCGCGCCATCGACAGGGCGGCGACCGTGTCGCCCTCCAGGGGATCTGCGCGAACAGCGAGGGCGCGAACCGCCGCAGCCCGAGCCACACATAGCCACCATCCTCGGCCGGACCCGATGACCGCGTCTTGGTGCCGCAGGCGTCGCCCGGCCTCGGCGAGGTAGCCAAGCGACATCTCGGGACAGTCCGCACCGATCGATGGTGGAAAAACCGGCCTCCGGCCCAGATAAGGGACGGCAGTGTCGGTCGGGCAAGGGAGATGAAACCACTGTGGTCAAATCACGCGCCAGTACGCTGATCGCTTCCCCACCGGAGCAGGTCTTCGAGTTCATCGCAGTGAATTTCGAACGGAACTATTCCCGGTGGTCCCCGGAGGTCAAGGCGCTGGAGGTGCTCACGCCCGGCCCCCTGGGGATCGGCACGAAGGCACGTCAAGTGCGGATCGATCAGGGCCGCCAGTCGAACTCGACCTTCAGCGTCACCGCCTTCGAACCGCCGAGGCGGGTCAGCTTCGCCGAGAGTACCGATCAGTTTCGAACCGACTACCAGGTCGATCCCGTCGGCAAGCAGACGCGACTGACATTCGCCTTCGAGTTGCGCCGACTGGAGCTCTACATGCGCCCGTTCGAGAAGTTGATACGGGTGGCGATCCAGGACGGCGCGGAGCGGGTGGTCCGCAACATCAAATCCCTCGTCGAGCGAGAAATGGCCCGCCAATCGAGCGGCCAAGTTTAGCCATCAGGAGAATCTCGTGGAATTCACTGTCGAGAAAGACGCCGGCACGATCCCTTTCGTCCTGTCGCAGATCCTGGACACCTGCGTCAACGGCATCACGCTATCGGACCCGGATCAACCCGACAATCCGATCGTCTACGCAAACGAAGCCTTCGAATTGATCACCGGCTACGACCGCGAAGAGATCCTGGGTCGCAATTGCCGCTTCCTCCAGGGTGAGGATCATGACCAACCCGAGGTCGAGCGCATCCGCGAAGCCTTGCGGGAGGAGCGACCGGTAACCGTCACCCTGAGGAATTACCGCAAGGACGGCACGCTGTTCTACAACCAGTTCACGATCCGCCCGCTGTTCGATCCGCAGGGACGTCTGATCTACTTCCTCGGGGTCCAGTACGACGTGAGCGAAAAGGTGCGGGCCCGCGAGGAGCTCAAGCGGCTGAACGCCCTGCTGAAGGCCGCCGGCGAGGACGTCTCGGATGAGTAGCGACAACCCCGAGAGACGCTGAGGACGTTGGCTCCCAGTGGGGATCGGAGAGCAGTAGGCCATACCTGACGACTCGTCGAGCGCGATGCTTGCCCAGACCGAACCGCGGCTTCGGCAGGCGTTCGACGATCGATGGCGATCGGTCTGGACAGGCTCCACGAGGCCCTTCTTGGCGAGCGACAGCCAATCGATCGATCCCCCTACAGAGTCTCCGGAATCTGCACCAAATCCTCCGGCCGTTCGATGTCGCGCAGCGGCAGCAGCGCCGACCAACGCCAACCGAGGCGGTCGAGCCGCGCGATCGTCAGCGCGGCGACCCTGTCGCCCCCCAGGGGATCTGCGCGAACAGCGAGGGCGCGAACCGCCGCAGGCCGAGCCACACGTAGCCGCCATCCTGGGCTGGGCCGATGACGGCGTCTTGGCGCCGCAGGCGTCGCTCGGCCTCGGCCAGGTAGTCAAACGACATCTCGGGACAATCCGCACCGATCAGTCTGAGTTCCGCCCCCTTTGCGGGCGACCGGCGCTGCCGACCGGTCGCGGCAGATCGGCGAGCCGGGCTCCCACAAGCTCAACACCGCTCGCACCGCGCCGAGGGCCAAGACGCGACCAGTTCCCCTGCCACGTGACCGGCTGACCCCGCTCTGCTCCTTGGCGATGCCGATGAAGGAGCTGGCGGTGTCGGCGAGCGGGACCATGGCGCGTCAGCAGGTCAGGGTCTCGACATCGTAGCGAGCGATCTCGGGGTCCCGGGTGATCAGGATCAGCGCCTCGGCCCTGGCCTGAGAGACCAGTATCCGATCGAAGGGGTCGCGATGCTGCATCGGCAGGGTCCGGTAGACGTTGAGGTGGGCAGTGCGGATCGGCATCAGCTCGTAGCCGCTCCCGGGAATGGAATCGAAGAAGTCTTCGGGCAAGTCGAGCTTGCCGATCGATGCCTTGATGGCGCATTCCCAAAGCGATGCGCTACTGACGAAGATCAGATTCGAGGGGCTGGCGATGGCGTCTCGCGCCCGCGGAGAGAGGGTCTCCGGGTCGCCGAGCGCCCACAGAAGCGTGTGCGTATCGACCAGATAGCGCATGCTCAGTCGGTCACGCCAAGGTCGCGGGCGATATCCTCTGGCCAGGTATCGAAGTCGTCGGCGACTCGGATTCGGCCTTGAAAGCGGCCCAACCTTTGGCGCGAGGTGGCCGGCTCGTAACGGGAGATGCGCGCGACAGGATGTCCCATGCGGGTGACGATGATCTCCTCGCCCTGGCTGACACGGTCGACGACCTCGGAAAACTTGGCCTTGGCCTCGGTGAGATTCAGGATTGCGGACATGGTGGCTCCGGACTGGTCAGACCTGATCCGACTATAGAGCGCCCCACACACTCAGGCAAGGCCGCTCGGATCATACGGGCGACGCTGGAAACGGGCCAGGTCTTGCACCCTGGCATTTCTCCCCTGCCAGACAAGGGCCGACATCAACCACCCGCCCGCTGCGACAAAGCGAGCACTGACCCCGGCCCCCTTTTCCCTGTTCCCGCTCGAGCGGACTCGCACGGGTACGGGGTCAGGGTACGGGGTCAAGTCTTGCAATCGCGCAATGCGCGATTGCAAGACTTGACCCCAGTTTTTGTCGCAGTTTTTGTCGGATGGCAATTTTTCAAGGTCCCCTCAAGAGTTGTCTGCGCCCCCCGCTCTGGCTTGTTCGTTGGCCAGGGCCCTCTCGGTGATTTCGTGGTAAAGGTGGGTTATACGCGCGACGATCTCCTGGAACTCAGGATGCGTATGGACGGCGGCACGCCTGAAGCTACTATCCTCAAAGATCTCTTTCAGAAAGTTGATATCGAACTCGTCCAGAGTTCCTCCGGCGTCAACCTTCTTCTTGATGTCCAGGGCTCGGGGCAGACGCTGGGTGCGCAGGCGATCAAGGGTGGTCACGATGAGCGCTAGCTCGGTTTCCGTATAGGCCATGTCTTTGTCTCCTTGGTCGATCCAGATGTCACGAGGGGGAAGAGGGCAGAAAGGCCGAGGGGTCAAACGGCCCGAGGGGCGGCCAAGGTGTCAGGTCTCGCATCGTAGCACCGCGCGCGTTCACTTTCGTATCGTAGCAGTTCCGCCTCGCCCGACAAGGCGGGCACCGGCCGAGGCATCCCGTTCTCCAAGATTGAGAGGCCGGGTCTCGCCCTATCACACTGCTGGACCGTCGATCTCTTTCCCTGCCCAGCAGGGAAGAAATGCAACGATGCGAGACTTGACCCCTTTTGGACCCGACTTTTGTGAGCCCCTTCTTCCCTTCGTCCAGGGTCATGACCGCATCAATCCCCCGCCGCGTCGAGCACCGCAGCGACGTGATCCAACAGGGCCGCGACCTCGGCGCCGATCGTCGGCCGGTCGAGAGACTCGTCCGGGTCGCCTTCCTCATAGCGGGCCTGGACCGCATAGGGCGTGAAACGGGCCAACGGTTGGAACTGTTCAGCGTCAGCCCCGGCGCGCCGTAGCAGCGAGAACAACCGCGGCAGATCATGGGTCAACGGATACTCGTGACCGAATATCGCCAGCCAGGCCTTTAGCGCCTTCTCAACCGCTTGTTGCGCATGAAACCCGCAGATCATGTCGTCGATCTGCGCCATCCCAGCCAATGCCTCCAGCGCGGCGAGATCCCGCCGCGCCAGGCGCAGCATGGAAGCCGCGTGCTCAGACCGTGCCATACAGCACCCGTCCTTCGCGTAGCGCCCGCGCAACCACGTGGTTCAACGACCCGCGCCAATGCTCGGCCTCGGCGCGGGTGTACAGCAGCAGGTCCTTGGACACCGGCATATCGCCGAGCGCCTGATACAGCCGCGCCGCCTCCCTCATGCGGCTACGGCCAGGGCCGAAGGGCGCGTGCTCGATGATGAGCAGGTCCACATCCGAATCCGGCTGGGCATCGCCGCGGGCGCGCGAGCCAAACAGGACGATGGCCTCGGGGTCGGCCTCGCGTACGATGATGTCCACCATCTGCCGCAGCACCTCGGCCTCATCGAATTCGGTCTCCGCCGGCAACGGCGGGGGCCGCGCGGTAGCGTGCGGTGTGCTCATTGGGGCTTCTCCACGCAGTACAGGGTGAACGGTAAGGGCGCAAACTCGACCGGCAGCCCGGCCTCATCCAGCGCCCGTTGGGACACGAAGCGGGCCGCGGCATAGACCAGGCGGGGCTTGCCGGGCCTTGGCCCGCGAAAGGGTTAAGGTACTTGGGGACGGACCACATTTCCTAAGAAACGAATTCCGATGGCGTGCCGACGTCGGCCACCTTGGCCGACCGTCCCGGGGACCCTTTCCAAGTGCGCCGGCCAACCATGGCGGCAATCTGTTGCTCCAACGTAGGGCGACCGATGACACAACCGCCATTGGTGCCGTCGCGCAGGCGTTGGAGCAGTTCGCCGGCGAGTTCGTCCGCGAACGACCGGCGATAGGCGGCCAGACCCGCATCGTCAGAACCGCCCAGATCGCGGTGCAAGGGATGCGGCGTGAGCACGGCGTCGCGCGCACCCAGGGCGTTGGCCCGATAGCTGGACCAGGGAAGATCACCGGGCGCCTCGACCATGGCCGCCTGCACTGAGTTCAACTCAACGTAGCGCTGGCAGGCCAAGAGATAGATGTCGGCCTCGATCAGCGCCGCGCGGAAGCGACCCTCGAACAGCCCGCCAGTGCGGCGACAGGCCGGGTTGACAGGCTCGACATAGCGTTGAATTACGGTAACAGTTTACGAAATATATCATTGAGAAAAAGTAGAGTTATGCGCATTTATTAAGCTGTCACCGTAAGTCCGACCCGCGCCCCGCCATGCTTGAGATTAGCCCAAGACGCTGCGACGCGGGCTCGGCTTGACCGGTTCGCTAGGTGACTATGCGTGATTACAAGACCTGACCCCGTCCTTTGACCCCGTCCTTTGACCCCGTCCTTTGCGTGACCCCGTCCTTTGCGTCCTTTGCGTCCTTTGCACGTCCTTTGCGTCCTTGCGTGACCCCGTCCTTGCGCCCATCTCTCAAACATGGCGTAAGCTTCTCGCAGGCGGCGACGGTTCTGACCGATCCGCTGGCCTTGACGGTCCCGCGCGGAGCCTAGGAGCGAGGCGATCGCTGTGCCGCCTTGTCGGCCTTACGAAGCGCTGCGGATCCGAATGCACCCTGGCCCAACAGGAGTCTTGGCATGCAGCTTGGAATGATCGGTCTCGGCCGCATGGGGGCAAACATGGCCCAGCGGCTGATCGTCGCTGGCCACGAGTGCGTGGTATATGACACCAATCCCGCCGCGGTGACCGCCCTAACGCGAACCGGCGCCGTCGGTGCCGCAAACCTTCCCGAGTTATGCGCCAGGCTCAACCGTCCGCGGGCGATCTGGATCATGGTGCCAGCCGCCGTGGTCGGGAAGGTGCTTCACCAGCTCCTGCCCCATCTGGCGCCCGAAGACATCGTCATCGACGGTGGCAACTCCCACTACAAGGATGACATCGCCCATGCCGAGCGCCTCGCCGCGAGCGGGGTCCGCTTCCTCGACTGTGGTACCAGCGGTGGCGTCTGGGGCCGAGAGCGCGGCTACTGCCTGATGATCGGCGGCGATGCCGCGGCCGTCGCTCTGCTCGATCCGATTTTCGCGGCGCTTGCACCGGGAGCCGGCGATGTTCCGCGAACCGCCGGTCGCAGTGGCGAGTACGACCGCGCAGAGCTCGGCTACCTCTACTGCGGGCCGAGCGGTGCTGGGCACTTCGTCAAGATGGTCCACAACGGGATCGAGTACGGCCTGATGGCGGCCTATGCCGAGGGCTTCAACCTGCTCAAGAATGCTGGCGTCGGCCGCCGGGAGAACCAGGTCGATGCCGAAACGGCGCCGCTCGCCGACCCCCGGAGCTATCAGTACGACCTCGATCTCGCTGCTGTCGCCGAGGTCTGGCGCCGGGGCAGCGTCATCGCCTCCTGGCTGCTGGACCTGACCGCCAATGCGTTGCACGACGACCCTTCGCTCGCCGGCTTCGGCGGGCGGGTATCGGACTCCGGGGAGGGGCGTTGGACCAGCATCGCGGCGATCGAGACGGGCACCCCCTTGCCGGTGCTGACGACGGCCCTGTTCGAGCGCTTCGCCTCGCGCGGCGAGGCCGGGTTCGCGAACCAGGTGATCGCGGCGATGCGCCTGCAGTTCGGCGGTCACGCAGAACCCTCGGCAGACTAGGACGGGGCGCGCCGATGTCGCTGATCCAAACCAACTTCACCGAGGCGCCGCCGGCGCCGCCGAACGTCATGATCATCTTCGGCGCCGGCGGTGACCTGACGCGGCGCAAGCTGATCCCGGCCCTCTTTCACCTGAGCGCGGCCGGACTCCTGCCCAAGGGCTTCGCCATGCTGGGTCTCGACCGCCTGGATCTCGACGATCAGGCCTTTCGCGAGCGTATCGCCGGTCAGGTCGAGGATTCCCTCGGGGCGGCCTTCGACCGGCGCGTCTGGGAGGGCCTGGTCAGCCGCATCCACTATATGCAGATCGACATGCTTGAGGGGGCCGATTACGAGCGACTCTGCGAGCGCCTGAGCGAGATCGACGCCGAGCGCGGCACCAACGGCAACTACCTCTTCTACCTCGCCGTGCCGCCCAGTCTGTTTGGGCCCGTAACGGACCGACTTGGCGATGTCGGCCTGCTGCATCAGAGCGAGCACGATTGGCGGCGAGTCATCATCGAGAAACCGTTCGGCCGCGACCTGGAATCGGCAATCGCGCTTAACACGAGCATGCACCGCAACATGGACGAAGACCAGATCTACCGGATCGACCACTACCTCGGCAAGGAGACGGTGCAGAACATCATGGTGTTCCGCTTCGCCAACAGCTTCTTCGAGCCGGTCTGGAACCGCAACCACATCGATCACGTCCAGATTACCGTCGCCGAGTCGGTCGGGGTCGAGCACCGCGGCGCCTACTACGAGGAGGCCGGGGCCCTGCGCGACATGATCCCGAACCACCTCCTCGTGCTGCTCGGCTTCCTGGCGATGGAGCCGCCGAGCTCCTTCCAGGCCGAGGCGGTTCGCATCGAGATCAACAAGGTGCTCGACGCGATCAAGCCGCTGACCCCAGAGGAGGTCCTGACGCACGCCGTGCGCGGCCAGTACGATGCCGGCACCATGCCAAACGGCGAGAAGGTGCCGGCCTACCGCGCCTCGCCCGGCGTGAATCCCAAATCCTTCACCGACACCTATGCCGCCCTGAAGCTCACGATGGACAACTGGCGCTGGGCCGGGGTCCCTTTCTACCTGCGCACCGGCAAGCGGCTGGCCGCGCACTACACCGAGGTCGCCATCCAGTTCAAGCGCGCCCCGACGATCATGTTCAAGCACACCGACGTCGACGAGCTGGCGCCGGACATGGTTGTGCTGCGGATCCAGCCCAACGAGGGCATCCAGATGAGCTTCGGCGCCAAGATTCCGGGCCCGACGATGCAGGTCGGCAGCGTCAACATGGATTTCTGCTACGAGGACTACTTCGGGAACCGGCCGGCGACCGGCTACGAGACGCTGATCTACGACTGCATGAACGGCGACGCAACCCTGTTCAAGCACGCCGACACGGTCGAGAAGGGCTGGGAGATCGTGCAGTCGGTGACCGATGTCTGGGCGGCACTACCGCCGCGCGACTTCCCGAACTACGCGGCCGGTTCCTGGGGGCCGTGCGCGGCCGGCGACCTGACCAAACGCGACGGACGCATGTGGCGGCGTATCGCCGTACCCAAGGCGCGGATCGCGGCCGAGCCTGGCTGAACCGCGCTCAGCTCGCCGGCCCGGGCCGGGGGCGCAGCCAGCTCGGGCCGGCCGGCTTCAACACGGCGCTCAGGGCGCGCAATGGCCAGGAGGCGGGCCAATGGCTCAATCTCCTCGGCGATCTCCGGTGCAGAGCTCAGGCCGTCACTCCGGCAACAGCGACAGCAGCGATGGATCCTCAAGGAGCTTGTGGGCCAGAATCAGGCCTGCGGCGGACCAGGTCTGACAGAGGTTGGCATGCCGGCCGATGAGGCGGCCGCCTTTGCCGTCGTAGTATTCCGGCCAGCGGTCTTGCGGCAGGCGCTCGGCGGCCACCTCAAAGGCGCGCTCGGCCAAGGGGCGCCGGCCGCTCTTCAGCGCCGCAGCCACCAGCGGCCACAACAGCACCGGCCAGTTACCGCCATTGTGGTAAGACCAGGGCGCATTCTTCGGGTCGCTACCGGTGAGCAACCGCCACGCCTCGCCGCTGAGCGCAGGGAAGCAGAGCTTCAGTGGCATGGCGCCGACGAGATCACCCCAGCGGGCCTCGATCAAGGACATGATGCGGGTAGCCTGCCGCACAGTCGTCAACCCGAACAGGATGGCCAACAGGTTGCCCTGGGAGAAGAAGCGAAAATCCATTCGCCCGGGGCCCAGATTACCGACCAAGTAGCCGGCCTCCTCTGGCAGCCACTCGGTAACCCATTCGGGGATGGATTCCGGGTGGATGTTGAGCAGGTTGCTCCCAGTGCCGCCGTACTCCTCGGTCGGAAAGCGGTGGATCGCGCTCAGGCGTTGCAGGTCGAGCCAGTAGAAGCGGCGTAGGTAGTCACGCAGATTCGCCAACCGCTGCTCACCGAGGGCGATCAGTCGGCGATTCTCGGGGGTCCTCTCCACGTAGTGCAGGGCGCGGCGTAGCGCCCCGTAGAACAGCGCCTGGATCTCCAACGGATGGCCGTAAACACCCATGCGCCGATCCACCATGAATGCCCCATCCGGCACCATCAGCGTCGGATAGACCTCGAAGGCGTCATTGGCGCACAGCGCGAGGACACGCTTGAGATTGCGCTGCACGTCCGCGCGCGCAGCGAGAGCGCGGTCGCCGGAGGCCTGGACGGTCGCGCACAACAGGAGCGTCCACCAGAGGACGGAATCCACCGGCGCAACGCGCCCGATGGCGCGCTCGCCAAAGTCGCCCTCGAGCCGCTCAGCCAGGGCATCGTGCCGGATGCGAAAGCTCGCCGGCATGACGGAGGGATGAATGGTCTGTTCGGGGTTGCCGTGCTCGCGCTCGGTGACCTCGAGCGCCGCAAGCAGAAAATCGCGCACGATCTCCACCTTGCCGTCGGCGAGAAAGACCAAGCCCGAGACAACGAAATCACGGATGAAGCACTCGCGGTAGTTCTCCGCGGCCGGGCCCTTCGGGTCGTTGGCCGCAGCCGTGCCCACGGGGCGGCCCTGATAGAACATCAATGAGGCATCGAGCAGCCGGTAAGCATCATCCAGTGCGGTGGTCTTCAAGGGGGCTCTCCTAACGATCGTGGGACGAGGCGAGCCACGGGAGATGATAAAACCTTGCCTCGTCCCTGATCCTTCCCTCACCCCAGCCCTCTCCCAGATGGCGAGGGAGCGAACGTGCTGCGGGAGTTTCATTGTAACGAAGGGGCACCGGGCTCGTCGCCAGATCGGCTGTCTCCAGCGTGGTTCACAAGAACCAAACCGGTCCGCATCAACCACAGGGAGCACCGACGCGGTTGGCCAGATTTGGCGATCTCCGTCACCGGCGGTGCCGCTCCAGCGCCGTTACGGCGTTGGCTGCAAGGTCGATTCCCGCACTCACCCGAATGCGCAAGAGTTCTCGGCATAGATCTCGCTCGGTGATGAAAGCGGATACGGGGTCAGCGGATACGGGGTCACAGCGGATACGCAGCGGATACGGGGTCACAGCGGATACGGGGTCAATACGGGGTCAAGTCTTGCAATCACGCATTGCCCGATTGCAAGACTTGACCCCATTTTTGCGACCCTCGAACAGCCCGCCAGTGCGGCGACAGGCCGGGTTGACAGGCTCGACATAGCGTTGAATTACGGTAACAGTTTACGAAATATATCATTGAGACAAAGTAGAGTTATGCGCATTTATTAAGCTGTCACCGTAAGTCCGACCCGCGCCCCGCCATGCTTGAGATTAGCCCAAGACGCTGCGACGCGGGCTCGGCTTGACCGGTTCGCTAGGTGACTATGCGT
>NZ_NRRW01000009.1 GCF_016583835.1 Thiococcus pfennigii
AATCAGGCAGTTAGCGGCGGCGCCGTGGGCCCAGACGGCTTCCGGCCGCTCGACTTCCGGTGCCCGATTCGATTATAAGGCATTGTTCTTGCGATTGAAAACGACTTTCCGTCCAGGCACTAGGTAGCCAGACGGCGACGTTACGCCAGCGACTGGCTTCAATGAGGCCGCGGCGAATCGCCGCGGAATTCTTTAGACACCTTCCGCCCGACCCTTGACCGGCTCGCCGCTTCAATGAGGCCGCGGCGAATCGCCGCGGAATTCCTCGGGCCGTGGGTCGAGTGGGACGGGGTCGCGCAGGCTTCAATGAGGCCGCGGCGAATCGCCGCGGAATTCCGGGTCACAGGCCGTGATGCTGCGACCGGCAGCGGTGCTTCAATGAGGCCGCGGCGAATCGCCGCGGAATTCTGCTTGGATATCGCTGCAGTACCGCTATCTGCCGGTACGCTTCAATGAGGCCGCGGCGAATCGCCGCGGAATTCTCAATGAGCCTAGATGTCACGCTCACGGCGACAAGGCTTCAATGAGGCCGCGGCGAATCGCCGCGGAATTCGTCGATATGAGCGACTTGGCGCGCTGGTCGTATGCTGCTTCAATGAGGCCGCGGCGAATCGCCGCGGAATTCGTCGGCTTGATCCTGCGCACCCAGTCAGGGCGCAACGCTTCAATGAGGCCGCGGCGAATCGCCGCGGAATTCATCGTGTTCGAGTGCGAGTATCGGATCGAGGCCGGCGCTTCAATGAGGCCGCGGCGAATCGCCGCGGAATTCTTACGACGCGCCGATGGCGCGACAAGAAACGACGCGCTTCAATGAGGCCGCGGCGAATCGCCGCGGAATTCGGAATCTGTCTTGCGGATGCTCAACTTGGACTTGCGCTTCAATGAGGCCGCGGCGAATCGCCGCGGAATTCGACGAGACCGAAACTTGCTCTTTCGAGTTCACCATGCTTCAATGAGGCCGCGGCGAATCGCCGCGGAATTCGAATATGGTCGGGTCTTTCTCGACAAGATCATCGACATCGCTTCAATGAGGCCGCGGCGAATCGCCGCGGAATTCTCCATTCTTCACCTATACGGTTTTTTTTTGGTAGTTGCTTCAATGAGGCCGCGGCGAATCGCCGCGGAATTCCTGGGGGCGGGGGGGGATCAAAACAAAATCTTGGCCGCTTCAATGAGGCCGCGGCGAATCGCCGCGGAATTCGCGGCTGAATCCGGCCGCCCGGATCGCTTGAGGGCAACGCTTCAATGAGGCCGCGGCGAATCGCCGCGGAATTCGTGGCGGTGGCGGTACTCCTGAGATACCCAATCCGTGCGCTTCAATGAGGCCGCGGCGAATCGCCGCGGAATTCTTGTGCTAGAATCGTGATACACCGATTTTCCCCCTGGCTTCAATGAGGCCGCGGCGAATCGCCGCGGAATTCCGCTCGCGTTTGCGACCATAAATGGTGCGGGTCGGGGAAGGTTTTGCGAGGGCTGAACATGTGAATAGCCAAGAGGAGGTGGGGCGGTTCGAGCGTCGGGTTCAGATTGTACCGTAATTTGCGGTTTTTTAAAGAGCAAAGCTTTTCGAGCGCTGCCAGGGGTTTATGTGGCGGACGAGCGCTCGCTCGGTGTCGGCGGATGCGTGCGTCGGTACGACAGTCCGGATGTGGCTAAGTTCTCGGGTGATTATGGAGCGGTTCTGGCGTGATTGGTAGTCGGGTGGCGCATTCTCAGACGATCACGGGTTCGTGTTCGATCGGGGTGTAGTTGCGCTTGCCGAGGCTGACGACGCGCGGGACCACGGCTTCGGCGTGGCCGAGGTCGAGGACGATGATGTGGTCTTCGGTGTGGTGGATGATGCCGTCGAGGAGCGCGATGAGTTCCGCGTGTTGGACCTTGGTGAGGCGGCACTGGAAGACCGAGAGTTGGAGCCAGTCGCCGTAGCCTTTCATGATCTTGAAGACCCGGCGCCAACGTTTGGTGTCGGAGATGTCATAGGTGACGATGTAGAGACGTTGGTCCATCGGCGTCAACGAGTCGTGAAGTTGGGGTAGTCCGGGAGTTCGCCGAGGAGGAAGCGGCCGAGGAGGCGGGCCTGGACCTCGAGCAATCGCCGGTAGCTGATCCGGTATTGGAACAGCGGGTGGGTGATCTCGTGCGCCATGCGCCGTTCGAAGGTCGCGATGAAGCGCTTGCGTCCGTCGGGCGTGAGGTTGACGCTGCCTGCGGCTTGGACGAAGTCGGTTGGCCGAACCTCACCGTTGTTGATGGCCTGGAGAACGGCCGAATCGGCGATCAACGGCCGGAAGGGCTCCATCATGTCCAATGCCAGGGCTGGGCGGCCGTATCTCGGCTGATGGTAGAAGCCGCGGTAGGGGTCGAGGCCAACGGCTGACAGGGTTACGGTCCAGCTTCGGGCCAGGAGTGAGTAGGCGTAGGAGAGGAGGGCGTTGACGGGATCCGTCGGCGGTCGACGGTTGCGCGTTTGGAAGTCGAAGCCGAGTTCGTCGGCCGGGTCGGTTTGCCGGATCAGGTGCTTGAAGGCGCTGAAGTAGCGCGCGGCGGCGCTGCCTTCGACCCCGAGCAGGGAGCTGAGATCGGTCACACGGCGCACGTGGCGACAGTCGCCCATCAGGTCTTCGAGCAGGATGTCGGGCTCGAAAGGGCCTTTCCAGTTTCGCCGCAGGAGGGTCCGGGCGTTGCGAATCTTGGCCTCGACGAGCCCCTTGGCGAATCGCAAGCACAGAGTCGCGTCGAAGCTGGCGCGGTACTGAGCGGTGCGCAGCTCGACGTTCTTGTGGCCGGTGCCGACGCTGTGACCCATGAACCAGCCGCCGAAGCTGTGCCAGGAGATGGTGATGCCGCGGCTCATCAGCTCGTTTAGGACCGGCGTGGTGACGTAGACGTTGCCGAACAGGACCAGCTGCGAGACGTCGATGAGCCGCACGCTCTGCACTTTCTGGTCCTCGACGTAGACCTCCAGCCGCTCGCCGCTCTTCGCCACCTTGGCGTGATGGGCCTGCACATAGAGGGGCATCGCGGTATCGATGCCGACTGCCAGCGGGCGCGGCGTCAGGTCGGCATGGCGGAAGAAGTTGATCTCATCGGGCAGGCAGATGCCGACGAGCGAGCAGCGCGGGCACTTGGGGCTGTCGTCTAGAGGCGGCGGGATCTGTCCACCGGCGGCGACGAAGCGCAGGCCGTCGATGGTGTTGCGGGTGAGCTGGAGCAGCTCGTCATCGAAGGGGACGGCGACGCGCTCCCGGCTGGCCGCGTAGTAGAGGATCCCGGCCTCGCACTGGTAGCCGTGCTCGGCGAGGATGAGCCCCTGCACGCAGAGCTGAACACGCTCAGGATCATAGGCCCCGCGGGCGATGTGCGGGCGCTTGCCACGTTTGTAATCGACCGGGGTGACGCGGTTGCCTTCGCCCTCGACCAGGTCCATGCGGGCGATCAGGCCGAGACGATTGGAGGACAGCGTAATCGAGCGCGCGTGGATGTGTTGCTCCGGTTCGGCGTCTTCCGCCGGCGGCAGCTTCCCGCCGGGTTTGTCGACGCGGCGATGGACATGGCGCCCTTCGACGGTGTCGCTCGACTCGTCCCACTCGCCCTGGACCCATTCGAGATAGGCCAGGCGCGGACAATAGCAGAACTCGTTGACCATCCGGGCCGGCAGCAGGGGCTGGTCGAGGGTCAGGTCCGGGAAGGGTAGGGGGAGCTCGGCCTGGGTTGGCGCCTCTTTGTCCGTCTTCGCCATCGATGTCTCCTGCTGCGCATGCGGCCCGCGGGCCGCGTGCATCCATTTTCATTCCTTGGCATCGCATCGAAAATCGTAGCCCGTCCTACGTCTGATCAGACGGGTCCTGCGGGACTGAAGTTCTTATAGTATTGGTTCTGGAATATCCGCTCGCTACGGTAGATTTCGACGATCCCTCGGCGATGCAGGTTGCCCCTGTTCGGTTGACTCTGATGGATCTCTTCAAGCGTCAACAGCGACCGAACAAGATCGATGGTCGCCGGAAAAGACCAGATCGGCCAAGTGAACGCTTCCCCCCCTCGATCGAGCTTCTTGAATCCGGTCGTTGCGATGCCGTTGGTTTTGGGGTGTACGGGCAGTAGCGCCAGGCCCTCCAGCGCCAGTGCATTGGCCCCTCGCATCGTGCGAAGGCCATATTTCTTATTGGATTGCTGACTTGGATCATGCCAGCGTAGCGCATAGCGCTGATCTTCGGCTGGATCCCACCGCAGGCTGAAGTCGTCGTCCTGGTAGTCCCATGTGTGGAATAGGACACGATAGAGGTCGTTCGAATCGGTGTTGTTTCGGATGGCCTCGGCATAGGCAGGTAATCCCTGGCCGGCGGCATCGCCGCTTCTGACCATACGCAAGGCAGTGTCGACGAAATAGCCCTTGTCATCCTGATGGGCATCGCTGCCGAATGCCGCGAGGAGGTCTGCGTTTCGTCGACTTCCCGGCTCGGCGCACTCTGCGGCCCTGTGCAGCGCCTCACGATAGACCGCGTGTGAGAACGGCAGTTTCTTGTCGATCGTGAACGGAGTCGAAGATGTATTGCGCAGGGCCTCGAAAAGCTGCGCCGCAAGCGCTTCATCATCGCTCCCGCAGCCGGACAACTGCGGTCGCCAGCCGCCTTGTGCCTGACGCCAGGCGAGACGCGGTTCGGCGGCGATGCCCTGGCTTAGTGCCAGCACGCCGAGCGCGGCGAGGAAGCCCAGCGGGTTTCCTGCGTCCAGCCCTTCGAGGAGCAGTGTTTCGCTCATGTCGGATCTCCACTGGCATGGCGTTCTTCCCATTCGCTGCGGCGATGGTCGGAGAGCATCAGGGCGGCGGCGAGCGCCGCGAGCCCCCACCAGCCGTAGCGGCGTGTCAGGCGCCAGAAGCGTTCCGCCACCCCGCTGTCGAGTCGCTCCAGCTCGGTCGGCCCGCTATAGGAAAGCGTGTGGCCCCGAAATGCCAGGCCGATGGGGTGGGCAGGACCGGGATCGTCGACGACCGGGGCGAACGGCCGGCAGTGACCGTGGTGACTCTCGATCAGGTGTCGGACGAGCTCTGGATCATGGGCCTGGGCGAGCAGGTCGGGGGCGCTCTCCAGCAGTCGGACCGAGAGGAGCTCGTGGCGGCCGCCCTTCGGGTAGCCGGCCTTTTCGCGAGCCTCTTCGTAGGCCTGTCGGCCATGCGGCAGGCTGGCGGACTTGGCCAGCAGCTCGCGCTTGGTCCAGATGGTGCCGCCTTGGAGGAGGGCCTGAAAGCGCGGATCTGCCTTCCCCAGATCGTGGCACAGGGCGGCAAGCTCGATGTCGTCGGCGATCTCCTTCGGGAAGGGGCGTGCGTGGTGTCGCGCCAGGGCAGCGACCCCCTCGAGGTGGTCGGTCAGCGGCCAATGAACGGTCCCGGACGCGGTCGCGTCGTCCTCGGCGCTGAAGATCGAGGCCATGTGCGGACGGTTGCTCGGTCGCCTGGGGCTCGACAAGACGAGCCCCCCGCAGGGATGCGGGGCGATGCACCGATCGAGTTGCCGCTCGCTGGCGAGGTGAGCGGCGACGTCTTGCAGCCAGGGCAAGGAGACTGCCTCGGCCTCTCGGCTCAGGTCGGCGAGAGCGGACGCGAGGTCGGCAGCGAGGGCCGCCGGCTCCTCTTCGAGGCGGGTCCTCGCCTCGTCGACGAGCTCGCGTAGTCGTGCTCGCGCAGCGAGCTCTTGCGGCCATGCGTTGAGGTTCTCCGGGGTGAGCCTCAGGATCGCCCTGGCGCGCGACGTCCAGTGACCGCGATCCCCCTGGTCGATGAAGCGGAGTGCGCCGGTCGGAACATGGCCGAGGCTGTCCCAGCCGCCGGTCGCGACTGGGATCACGAGGAGGTCGCCCGGTCGGATCTCGCGCGGGTTGTCGATGATCTGGGCGTCTTCCCGCCCGCGCCAGCGCAACACCCGACGTGCCGTTGTGCCGTCGAACTCGTCGGCGACGGGCGCGAGGCCTTCGATGTCGCCAGCGTCCGCCCCCTCAGGCTCGCCGGCGAGCCAGCGGCGGACGGCGACGAATGGGACCGGCATCAGCTCGCCAGTGGCCGGCGGACAAAGCGCGACCGCCTCGACCCAGGCATCCCCGGCCTCGGGCGATAGGTCGGCCCGCCAGCAGACCTGGATGTCCGCTGGTCCCGCCTGAGATCCGTGCAGGAACAGCGAGACGTCGGGGCTCGGATAGGGCACCGGGGCCGTCTGGACCAGGGCGTCCAGGTGGGCCGGAAGCAGGACCGGGGCCGGCACTGCCTGCTTCGTCACCGGGCCGAGGTCGGCGGGCAGGCGTGCCTCGATGGCTGTGACGCCCAGATCGACTTCGCCGGCTTCGTCGCGCTGGTTGCCGAGCCAGGCCCAGGTCGCCTGTAGCGCCGTGCCGTAGATCGGATCGGGGGCACTGTCGGCCTTCTCCTGGTCGGCGCGCACGACGATGGCTCCGCGCGCCGCGATCGGCCGGCCCATCCGGTTCAGGCGTCCGAACCGCTGGCGCAGCGCCGAGAGGTCGGCGCACTCGCTGACCATCAGGTCGAAATCGAGGTTTGCCCCCACCTCGAGGGTCTGCGTGGAGACGACGAAGAGCGGCGCGGCGAGCTGGCGTTGCTCCGAGCGATCGGCGGCGAGCTGGGCGAGTTCCGCCTCCAGCGTGTCGTCCTTGTCGAACGGTCGCATGCGCCCGGTCAGGAGGATCGCTTGTCCGACCTGGCGGCGGGCCAGCAGCGCATGAGTGCGGCGGGCCGTATCGACGCGGTTGCAGAAGAGGCAGACGGCCGGGGCCGCTGGTGGTTGCGCGTCGTTCCGGTCCATGAACTCGCCGACCAGGCGTTCGGCCTCGGCGACCAGCGCCTCGGCGAGGGCCTGGTTGACCCGGGCGGGGTCTCGGCCCCGGGCGCGTGCGGCGATCTCCAGTCGGCAGGGCTTGGGTGCCTCGAGGCGGCGCTGCAGCACCGGGTGGGCGCGATTCGCCGAGGCCGTCGCAGGGTCGGGGAAGCGGTCGACCCCGCCGGCCGGCGTCGCCGTCATGACCACCAGCCGAAACGGCGAGGTCAAGGGTCGCTCGGCCCAGCGACGGTACCTGGCGACGGACTCCAGCGTCTGCATGAAGGGCTGCGCGCAGTGCGCCTCGTCGAGCAGGATCAGGCTGTCGTTGCCGACGAGACCGGCCTGGAGCGGCCAGGCCTTGAAGCTGCGGCCGTACGCACGGAAGAGGAGGCGCGAGCCGATCTGGTCGACGGTGCTGCAGACGATCGTCGGCTGGGTCGGGGAGCGCGCCCAGGCGTCGTCGCGGACGATGCCGCCGCGCAGTTGGAAACAGACCAGGGGGTCGGGCATTTCGTCGCTCGCCGGGCCGGCGGCGAGGCGGCGCAGCCGCTCGGCGACCTCGGCGAGGATGCCGGGGCTCGGGTTGGCCAGCCGGTCGGCGAGCGTCCGGGCGCGCGCGTAGGCTTCGTCGACGATGACCCTTCGGTCGACGACGAAGAAGATCCGCCGCGGGGCGGTCAACGCCAGGCCCTGGGCCGGGCGATGGGCCTGGGCGGCGAGGGCGAACAGCGCGATGTCGAGGCAGGCGGTCTTGCCCGAGGCGGTCGGCAACGTGATGGCCTGCGGCCAGCCGGCCCCATCGCTACCCTCGTCGGCCGCGAGCAGCCGCTCGGCGAGCGCGCTCTGCCACGGAAACGGCGAGCGTTGCCAGAGTGCCGTGAAGAAATCGGCGAAATCCTGGCCGGTCAGAGGTCGCTCAGACATGGTCGTCGCCTCCCTGTACGAACGGACGGCAGAGCCCATAGCCTCGGAAACGGCCGGCACCGACGAGGACGGGTCCGCTGACCGGCTCGTCGAACAGGATCAGAGTATGGGAATGGTGCATGCGCCCGCCGTCGCGCTTGCGCGTGATCGGCGGGAACTCGTTGCTGCGCGGCACGCCTTCGAACAGCGACACGGGATGGAGCAGCACGTCGGCTGGGCGTGGTAGGCCGATGCGCTCGCAGGCGGTCTTGACCGAGTCCGCCGCACGCTGCCACTTGTCCGGCCCGTCGAAATGTCGGTCGAGGACCACGGGTGTGACGCTCGCCCAGCGCCTGGCCGGGCCGGTCCAGGCACGGGTGCGCAGGCTCTCCTGCGGCGCGGGTGTGCGCGTCTCGAGCTCGGCCGTGCCGTCGAGCCAGTGCCCGTCGAAGAGCGGGATCGCGCGCGGCAGGCCGTGCTGGTCGTAGAGGAGGTCGGCCAGGCAGGCGGCTGCCTCGTCCGGATCGAGCCCCTTCGGCAGTGCGAGGGCGGCGCCCATGATGCGGCCGTCGGCGTGCGGGCGGCCGACGAAGGGCAGGGGCAGGAAGGCGAGATGCGGCGCCCGGGTCGGCTGCCCATCGGGCGTGTGACCGGCGAGCCACTCGGGCGGCGGCTGCTGGGGGCACTTGGCCATCACCGCACCGCGTACGATCGCCATGAGCCGCAGCGTCGCGCGCAACGAGAGGCGTGATCCGGACAGGCGCAGCACGACGAGATTCGGATCGAAGAGGCTGCCCGGGGTCTCTGCCGGCGCTGCCGCTAGCGGTGCGTCGTAGCCCTGCCACAGCCCGGGCTCGGGGCGCAGGCTGACCGGCGCGCCGGCCGGGTATTCGGCCCTCAGGGCCTCTTCGCACGCCAGGAGCTCGCTCGCCAGAGCCTTCTTCTCCTTTCCCTTGGTCATCTTCATGCGCCTCTTGAGGTCCGCGATCGTTCCCTGTTGGTCGGCGAAGCGGACGGCCCGGTCGCGGGCGACGCGTGCCTCAAGATAGGCGAGGCGGCCGTCGCTCGGGATGCGCAGCCGGTGCTTGGCGATCCCGACGGTCGGGATCCAGCTTGCCGGCGGCGGTGTCTCGTCCAGCCACATCTGGACGAAGGAGGCGGAGTGGCCGACGTGCGTCACCTTTCGGCAAAGGCGTGCCAGAGTGTCGCGCTGATCGTCCGTCGGCTCGGTATCTGGCCAGATCAGGTGGGCGACAGGATTGTGCGGAATGGCGACCGGAAAGGCGCGCGCTTGGCGCGGGCGCAGTTCGGGGAGTTGGTCAAGGCCGGCGGTTCGCAGCGCTTTGAAGCTGGCCGATGGCGCGCCGGCCAATTCGGCGATCTTTTTCGACCTTGCCAGTCCCGTGTCGTTGACCGGGACATAGTGGGTGACGACCCGGCGATACTCGGCATCCGAGACCGCCAATTCAGGCGGCGGCAGCCGCTCGAGCCATTCGAGGGTGGCGCGCTCGGCCGCCTGGTCAGCGCCGTCCGTCTCGAAGTGGGCGGCGGCCAGCGCCATGAAGACCCGGTCCGGATGCGGCGGCCACTCGGCGATCTGCTTGCTGGCCCCGTCCGCCGCCGCCATCGCCCAGCCGTTGAGATAGTGCAGGGCGAGGGCCAGCATCAGTCTTCTCCGTCGGCCTGGGCCGCCAGGTGCTGGCTGCGCCGGACCAGCTCCACCAGATCGGGAGAAGGCGTCAGATCGATGGTCCCTTCCCAGGGCAGGCCGCTCTGCCGGGCCTCGTCGATCGCTCGGTTGAGCAGGTCCACGGCCTCGGCGCCGGTCAATGCGAACCGCGTCGGCGTCTCGCCCGGTCGGTCGAGGAGTTCCCAGACGAACGGGCCGGTCGGGAAGAGCTGGCAGCGCGAGCGCAGGTCGGCGCCCTCCTCGCGGGCCAGGGTCGCGGCGGCAAGGCCCAGCGCCGCCAGGGTCGTGCGTGCGGCCTGGCTGATCGCGACTTGCCCGGTCCCTGCGCCGTCCGGCAGCGGGAAGCGCAGGCGGCGCAGCGTCGGCAGCGATAGCACGGTCGTCTGGACGGCCCGGGTCAGCGTGAAGCCGCCGTCGGCGATGCTGGGGGTCACGTTGCCGTGGTTGATCTCGGAGGGCTTCCCGTCCTTGCCGATCTTCACCGACTTGCCCTTTTCTTTCCTCGCCTCGGCCTCGGAGAGGGTCCAGTCGCCGTCTGCGGCCGCGTAGACCGGCCCGGCGCCGAGCATGATCTGGAGCGGATCGATTCGGCTGGAGGTCTTTTTCCCTTCGACGGCGCCGTAGCCGACGATCTCCGACACCAGCGCCCGCTGGAACTTGGCGCCGAGGCCGCCGCGCGGACCGGTCGAGTCCCAGAGGCCGAATACCAGGGCCGTCGGGCAGAGGCCGAACAGGCCGGTCGCGTGCCTGAGGTCGGCGTGATCGAGGATCCGGCCCTTGCTGGATTCGCGGAACGCCCGCCACTCCCCGTCCTCTTCGATGCGGCTGTCGCGGAAGATCGCGTCCGCCGCCCGGTGCGGGGCATCGAGGCTCGTGACCCGGATCGGCTTCGGGATGTCGGCGAAGGCCACCCGGATCAGCGGCAGTGCCAGGCTGCCGCGCTCCTCCAGGGCGTCCAGCAGGGCCAGCTCCATGCGGTTGGCCTGCGACTGCACCGAGTCGAGCAGCACGCAGTCGACCCGTTCCCCCGTCGCGGGGTCCACGCGCGCCTCGGTCGCGTAACGACCGCCCTCGTAGGTCGGCGGAAAGACCTTGTCGCCCGGCCCGCCCATCGGCTGGTACTCGGTGACACAGCGAAATGCCGCGGCGCTGCCGGCGACGGCCGCCTTCAGGGTTTCCAGTTCCAGGCTCATCGGGGTTCCTCTGTCTAGTAATCCCTTTGTGGGCTTCAATGAGGCCGCGGCTAAGCGCCGCGGAAAACACGAATCGTCGTCCTAACAAACAACAAATGCCGATGCTTCAATGAGGCTCTGTGTGCCCGGTCGTCTGTCGCAGAACCGAGGAGTTCCAGCACGGAAGCTCCTTGGGATGGCGTCACCATCTTCTACTGAACTGCTAGATCAAGGCCGACGGTCACGCGCTGTCTCGCATCGTTGACGCGCCGACACGTCGCCGGCCGCACAAAGAACTTGCGATGGCTTCACTTGCCCGATAACATACTAACCCGAAATTACAGTTTTTTCAAACAACAAATTCCTATGAACAATTTTTTGTTTTTTTTTAGCCAAGTGGTCGAAATAATGAACAATCTCAACTTTTCGGTGCTCGTTGTGTTGACTCTTCTGTGTATGGCGCTCGTGCTCTTGGTTCTCGTGTGGCGGCAGTAACGCCAAACGGACGTCCGAAAAGGTGACAACGGGGCTTGCTGGGCGATTGGTCCGGTTCCACGAGGACAAGTTTGCACAACTGCCCTGTCAAAACCTGACCAGGCCGCGATAACGGGCGGCCGCTTCCTCGAGCCGGTCGGCGACGGCGTCGCGCAGCTCGGCCGGGGCGGTGACCTCGACGTCCGGGCCGTACTTTAGGATGTCCATGATCAGTTCCTCGGCACGGCCGTAGGGCAGGGTGAGTTCGTAGCGGCCGTCGGGCAGGTGGCGGCTTTGCTGGTGTGGGTGCCATTGCTCGTCGGCGACCCAGCGGGCGCGTTCGCCGCTGAAGAGGAGGGTGGCGGTCTGGGTGGCGGGGCCGGCGAAGATGCCGTAGGCGTCGGCGAAGTGGGCGTCGAGGTCGGCCGTCGGCAGTGGCTCGGCGGCGGTCGTGAGCGGCTGGGCGGACAGCAGGCGCTCGACGGCGAAGCGGCGCAAGTCCTCGCACTGGTGGCACCAGGCCTCCAGGTACCAGTTGCTGCGGTACCAGGTGAGGCGCTGGGGCGAGAGGGTCCGCTCGGTGGTCTCGTCGCGGCTGCGCGAGTGGTAGGTGACCTGCAGCCGGCGGCCGCGCAGCAGGGCTTCGGCGACGGTCATTAGGGTCGCGGACGGGACCGGGCGGGCGCCGATCGCGACGAGCCGTATGCGCTCGGCGAGCAGCGCGCGGTCGAGCCCGTGCTTGGCGAGCGTGGTCTCGATGTGCTCCATCAGCGGGGCCATCTCGGGGCCGAGCAGGCCAGGTTCGATCTGGCGCAGGAGCTGATGGCAGCTCAGCAGGGCGTGCAGTTCGGCGGCGGTGAGCCAGGGGCCGGGCAGGCGGAAGGTGCGCGCGTTGCTGGAGCGGTCGAGATGCCAGCCCTTGGCGCTCGGGTCGTAGAGGATGGGTGCGTTGAATTCGTCGCGGAGCCTGTTTATCGCCCGGCGGACCGTGGATTCGGAGCATTCGAGCGCATCCATCAGGTCGCGCAGCGAGATCGGCCTGCGGCGTGCCTCGAGGATGCGGCAGAGGTCGTTGATGCGCTTGGGCGTGTCCATGCGGCCTCCCTGGCGACCCGCCAACGCGCGGGTCGGTCCGCTTAGTATGGTACACGGTCAGTCTGTTTGCGAAGGTCCCCCCGTCGGCCAGATTCGACAGCTCGTCGGGCGATTTCCTAGGCGCTGGCCGTGGCGGCCAGCATGGCGTCGGCTTCGTCGCCGATCAGGCCGCGGGCGGCGGCCGAGAGGCGTGGGGCATCGGTGACCCGCGAACGGACACGGCTGACGGGCTGAAGCCGCCGCCCGGCGCGGGCGGTGGCTTCGTCAGGCGGCCATCAGGGCGGCGATCTTCTCGCGGGTCGGGGCGAGGACGACGCCCTTCTCGGTGACGATGGCGTCGACCAGCGCGGCCGGGGTGACGTCGAAGACCGGGTTGCGTGCGGTGACGCCGGTCGGCCCGAGGCGGGTGCCGCCGCAGGCGAGGAGCTCGTCCGGATCGCGCTCCTCGATCGGGATCTCGGCGCCGCTCGCGACGGCGAGATCGATCGTCGAGGTCGGGGCCGCGACCATGAAGCGCACGCCGTGGTAGCGGGCGAGGACGGCCAGGCCGTAGGTGCCGATCTTGTTGGCGACGTCGCCGTTGGCGGCGATGCGGTCGGAGCCGACGATGACCCAGCCGATGCGCCCGGTGGCCATCAGGCTCGCGGCGGCGTGGTCGGCCTGGAGGGTGACCGGGATGCCCGACTCGGCGAGCTCCCAGGCGGTGAGGCGCGTGCCTTGCATCCAGGGGCGGGTCTCGTCGGCGTAGACGTGGCGGATGCGCCCGGCGGCGAAGCCGGCGCGCACGACGCCGAGCGCGGTGCCGTAGCCGCCGGTCGCGAGTGCCCCGGCGTTGCAGTGGGTGATGACGTCGGTCGGCGTCTCGATCAGTTCGGCGCCGAGCTCGCCCATGCGGCGGTTGCCGGCGCGGTCCTCGTCGTGGATCGCGCGGGCCTCGGCGAGGAGGGCCGGCACCGGGTCGCCGTCGCCGAGGGCCGCGATCCGCCGGCCCATGCGCTCCAGTGCCCAGAAGAGGTTGACGGCCGTCGGCCGGGCCGCCGCGAGTTGGGCGAGGTCGGTCTCGATGGCGGTGCGCCAGCCGGCGCCCTGCTCGGCGTAGCGCGCCCGGGCGGCGAGGACGACGCCGTAGGCGGCGGCGATGCCGATCGCCGGGGCGCCGCGCACGACCATCGCGCGGATGGCCTCGGCCGTGGCGGCCGCGTCTTCGAGGGCGAGGAAGTCGGCGCGGGCCGGCAGGTAGCGTTGGTCGAGAAGGTAGAGGCGGTCCTGGTGCCAGACGACGGCGTGATCGGGGGTCGCGATGAGGCGTGGTTCGGTTTCCATCGAGGGGCTCGCTGTGGCAGATTTCCGGCTATTGTCGCCGCTCGGGCGCCGCGCGCAAAGGACGGTTCCGTTCAGCGTGCGAGAGGGTCGTTCGCCTCGCCGGCGGGTGGCTCCGGACGAAGGAAGTCGGAAACCGCGTTCTCGACTGCCATGCTGATCTTTGGCAGGAGGGCCAATAGATCAGCGTCTCCTTAGCGGGGGCGCAAGGGAAGCAGCCGCAGGCGTGTGCGATCTGGATCGATGCTGAGTAGCGCACCTTGTTCCAGCTCGCTTGCCATCTGCCGCAGGGCGTTGACGACCGGCGTGCCGATTCGGTCTGGGCTGACATCATCGGCGCGGATCTGCACGACGCTGGGTTTGGTTCCGCGAGTGGCCGCCAATATCGCGGTGAAGTCCAGGTCGTGTGTGAGGACGACGTAGCCGTGGGCGCTGGCGAAGGCCATGGTCTCCGTGTCCGGGGCATTGGGCGCGCCAACCGCCGACCAGTGTGCGACCTCGATGCCGGCGCCGGTCAACAGGGCGGCCCAGCGCGGTGAGAGGTTCATGTCGATGAGAATCTTCATGTCCCGGCTAGCGCGACTTCTCGCTCTTCAGCCCGCCAGGCGGCGTAACGCAGTGCTTGCAGGATGTCTTCGCGCTCGAGGTACGGATAGTCGGCGAGGAGTTCGTCGATCCTGTGATCGGCGGCGATCTGGCCGACGATCATGCCGACTGTGACGCGCGTGCCGCGGACGCAGGCCTTGCCGCCCATCACATCGGGTCTTTGGGTGATGCGATCCAGATCGGTGCGCTCGAGTTGGTTCATGCCTTACTCCAATCGCCAGGACGCATTTGAATGAATGAACGCCGAAGAATAGCATGTCGCCCAGGCCCTTCGAGATAGCCTAGCAATCTGATTTTCCATGTGTGGAGCCGTCTTCCGCCCGGCTCGTGCCACGAACTGATAAGGATAGGATCCCGCCCGCCATGCATGCCGATCTCCTTCTACATCCGACCTGGATCCTGCCGGTCGATCCCGCCGACAGCTGCCTCGTCGAGCACAGCCTCGCCATCGCCGACGGGCGGATCCTGGCCCTGCTGCCGAGCGGCCAGGCGCGCGAGCAGATCCAGGCCGAGCGCGTGCTGGACCTGCCCGGTCACGTGTTGATCCCCGGTCTGGTCAATGCCCATACCCATGCGGCGATGACGCTGATGCGTGGCCTCGCCGACGATCTGCCGCTGATGACCTGGCTCAACGACCACATCTGGCCGGCCGAGCGGCGCTGGGTCGACCCGGACTTCGTGCTGGCCGGGACGCGGCTCGCGGTGCTGGAGATGCTGCGCGGCGGCGTGACCTGCTTCAACGACATGTATTTCTTCCCGGCCGTGACCGCGCAGGCCGTCGCCGAGGCCGGTCAGCGGGCCGTGGTCGGCATGATCGTCCTCGACTTCCCGTCGCGCTTCGCCGAGTCGGCCGAGGACTATGTGGCGCTGGGCCTGCAGATGCACGACCGGTATCGCGATCACCCGCTGATCCGCGTCGCGTTCGCGCCGCATTCGCCCTATGCCGTCTCCGACGGGCCGCTCACCCGAGTGCGCACGCTCGCCGACGAGTTGGAGGTGCCGATCCACGTCCACCTGCACGAGACGCAGGATGAGATCGTCCAGTCGCTCCAGGCGCACGGCGAGCGGCCCTTCGCCCGGCTCGATCGGCTCGGTCTGGTCGGCCCGGGCCTGGTGGCGATCCACATGACCCAGCTCGAGGACGACGAGATCGCCCGCCTGGCCGAGGCGGGGGGGCATGTGGTGCATTGCCCCGAATCGAACCTCAAGCTCGCGAGCGGCTTCTGTCCGGTGGCGCGGTTGCTGGAGGCCGGCGTCAACGTCGCGATCGGCACCGATGGGGCGGCGAGCAACAATGACCTCAATCTGCTCGGGGAGATGCGCACCGCGGCGCTCCTGGCCAAGGGCGTGGCGCGCTCGGCCTCGGCGGTGCCGGCGGCGGCGGCGCTGCGGATGGCGACGCTCAGTGGCGCGCGGGCCTTCGGCCTCGACGAGGAGATCGGCTCGCTGGAGCCCGGCAAGGCGGCCGACGTGGTGGCCGTGGATCTCGGCGATTCGCACACCCAGCCGATCTACAGTCCGGTCTCGCAACTCGTCTACGCGGCCGGGCGCCATCAGGTCCGCCACGTCTGGGTCGCGGGGCGTCAGCTGATCCGCGACGGTCAGCCGCTGACGCTCGATGCCGCATCGATCATTGCCGAGGCAAGGCTCTGGGCCGAGCGGATCGCGGCCGGCGAGGGGCGGATGCTGGGGCGCGGTTGAGCGCGCAGGGGGCGCAGGTCGCGCAGGCGCGAGATGCGGGAAGGGCGCCTTGATTTCTCGAGGTGCCCTTCAGCAGAGAAAGGTCCGCAACGGCAGGCGGCGGCCGTCGTCGTGGTGGGCGGCCTGGGCGAGGAAGAGTTCGGCGGCGGCCAGGGCGTCGCTCAAGGCGTTGTGGGCGCCGTAGCGGGGCAGGTTGTAGCGCGCGCCGAGGGCGTGTAGGCGCAGGTCGCCTGGGCTGTAGGGGACGTCGCGGCGCTCGAGGCGGCGTTGCGCGAGCAGCAGGGTGTCGACGACGAGCGTCATCAGGCCGCGACCGTAGAGGCGTTGGCAGGCGGCGTTGAGGAAGCCGCGTTCGACGTGGGCGTAATGGGCGATCATGACGCGCCCGGCGAGGGCGGCGAGGAAGGTCTGCATCGCGTCGGCCAGGTCCTCGCCGCCGGCCGCTTGGTCATCGGTGATCTGGTGGATGACGGCGCTCGCCTCGGGGATCGCGCGGTCGATGCGGATCGTGTGGTGGCGGGCGCTGGAGAGGTCGATGCAGGGGCCGCGCACGCAGACGTAGCCGATGCTCAGGATCTGGTCCTGGCGCGGATCGAAGCCGGTCGTCTCCAGGTCGACGGCGAGCAGTTCGACCTCGCGGTAGTCGCGCCCCGGGTCCGGGAACGGCGCCGCGAAGTAGTCGCGCAGCGGTCCCGGCGGGGCGCGGCGCAGGCGCAGTCGCCGGCGCCAGTCCAGGGCGAGTGCCGAGAGTCCCATATCAGGCGAAGCGTCCCACCTGATAGCGTTGCCCGAGGGATTCCTGCATCGTGTTGATGAAGATGAAGGTGTCCTTCAGGTGGCCGCGCTCCAGCGGCGAGAGCTCGTCGGGCGAGAGGTAGTTGTCGGCCTTCTGGCCGCGGCGCAGCTGGCGGGCCTGGTGCTGGACGCGCAGGGTGCCGATGAACTCCAACGCATCGATCAGGTTGGCGGCGCCGTCGCGGCTCAGGGCCGTGGTCTCGCCCGCGGCCCGCAGCCGCTCGAGGGTATTGATCGCGCCGATGCCGGCCGAGAGGGCGTAGACGCGGGCCAGATCGATGACGGGGACGATGCCCCGGTGCTTGAGGTCGAAGGTCTGGTCGTGCTCGCCGCCGTGGATCAGCACGATGTTGCGGAAGAAGCCCAACGGCGGGCGGTGCTTGAGGGCGTTGGAGGTCATGTAGGCGATGAAGATCCGGTTGGCCCGGCTGTGCTGGAGGACATGGTCGTGCAGCTCGTCGAAGAGGCCGTCCGGGTCGTGGATCGCGCGCAGGTCGAAGAAGACGCTGGCGAGCATCAGGGCCATCGGCTCGGGGCGCTCGATCCAGTTCGTGAAGTACTTGCGCCAGATGCGCAGCGGTTGGCGCCACTTGGGGTTCGAGGCCATCACGTCGCCAGGGCAATAGTAGTAGCCGCAGGCGTCGAGCCCGTCGTTGACGCGCTTGGCGAGCGCGGCGAAGTAGGCGTCGTCTTCGGGCTTGGCGTGGTCGGCGATCAGCAGCGCGTTGTCCTGATCCGAATGCGAGGTCTGCTCGCGCCGGGCCTGCGAGCCGCCGGTCATCCAGGCGTAGGGCACGGGCGGCGGCCCGAGTTCGGCCTCGGCGAGTTCGAGCAGGCGCTTGGTGATGGCGTCGGTGACGGCGCTCACGGCCTGGCCGACCTGGTCGGCCGTCGCCCCGCCGGCGACCAGGTTGACCTGGACGTCGGAGACCTTGCGGCTGATCTGGACCAGCGTCTCCGTGTCCTTGGCCTTGTGGATGTCCCCGACCAGATAGACGGCGTTGGCGCTCTGGAAGCGGGTCAGGTCGGTCGTGGAGATCACGCCGCGCACCTGTTCGCCCTCGAGCACCGGCAGGTGGTGGACATTCAGGCGCGTCATCGTGATCAGGGCCTGAAAGCCGAGCGTGTTGGCGTCGGTCGTCTGGATCTTGGTGGTCATGATCTCGCGCACCGGGCGCTGGCGCGAGAGGCCCGCGGCCAGGCAGCGGCTGCGCAGGTCGCGGTCGGTGATGATGCCGGCCAGGCGCTCGCCGTCCATGATCACGAGCGAGGAGACATGGTGCTCGGTCATGATCCGGGCGGCCTCCTGGATCGTGGTGTCCGGGGTCGCCTGGATCAGGCCTTGGCCGACCAGGTCGCCGACGCGGATCGTCATCAGGCCGGTGTTGCTCGCCGAGGTGTCCTTGATCTCGGCCAGCGCGGTGCGCAGCCGCTCGCCCATCGGCTGCTCGAAGTGGGCGGCGAAGGCCTCGTGGCGGGCGCGCAGGTCGGCGAGGTCGGCGCAGGGCAGGGCGTAGACCAGGGTGTCCTCGGCGGTGAGGCCTTTGTGGCTGGCGTTCGGTTCGTCCGGCAGGCAGTCGCTCGGGCAGAGGTCGCCCTCGGCGAGCTTGCCCGTCAACTCGCCCTCGGCGTCGCGTAGTTCGACGGCGCCCCGGCGCAGGATATAGAGCTGGGGGGCGCCTTCGTCGCGCGGGGGGAACTGACTGCCGCGGCGGAAGTAGCGTACGGAGAGGCGCTTGGGCAGCTGCTCGAGCACCTCGGGTGGCAGCAGCGCGAACGGGTGGTGGCGGGCGAGAAAGTCGCGGATCTCGATCAGCTCCACGTCCATCGTCGATTCCTCGGCTGGTGTTGACCGGGCAACGATAACCCAGTTCGTCCGGTCATGGTGACCCTTCGATCGGTGGCGGCGCCCCACCGCGCGCGCCGTCCGTCGGGCCTGCGATGCGTGCGGCGATCGGCAGGTGACGAAAAAAAGCCCCGCCGAGGCGGGGCTTGCGAGGGTCGCGGCCGCTAGGCGGCCGGTTGCCCGATCAGTGCCCGGTGGCCTGGCCAGCCCCGATCGGCACACGGATGTCCTCGACCAGGTGCTGGATGTGCTCCGGCGGTGGCGCCGTGACCTTGGCCACGACGAAGGCGACGATGAAGTTGATCATCGCCCCGACCGCGCCGAAGGCCTCCGGCGAGATGCCCATGAACCAGTTGGCCGGGACGTTGGCCGCCATCTCGGTGCCCGGGACGAAGAACCACCCCTTGAACCAGAAGATGTAGACCAGGGTCACGGTCAGGCCGGAGAGCATGCCGGCGATGGCGCCCGCGCTGTTGGCTCGCTTGTAGAAGATGCCCATCATCAAGGCCGGGAAGATGGACGAGGCCGCGAGACCGAACGCGAGCGCCACCACCTGGGCGGCGAAGCCCGGTGGATTGATGCCGAGCCAGCCGGCGACCAGGATGGCGCCCGCCATCGCGATGCGCCCGGCCATCAGCTCGGCCTTCTCCGAGATGCGCGGCATGAAGACGCCCTTGAGCAGGTCATGCGAGATGGCCGAGGAGATCGCGAGCAGCAGGCCGGCGGCCGTCGAGAGTGCCGCGGCGAGACCACCGGCGGCGACCAGTGCGATGACCCAGTTCGGCAGTTTGGCGATCTCGGGGTTGGCGAGCACCATGATGTCGCGGTCGACGTTGGTCAGCTCGTTGCCCTGCCAGCCGTAGGCCTCGGCCTGGGCGGCGAATTCCGGGTTCGCATCGTTGTAGTACTGCAGGCGCCCATCGCCGTTCTTGTCTTCCCAACCGAGCAGGCCGGTGGCTTGCCAGCGGGTCATCCATTCGGGCAGTTGGGCGATCTCGACGTTCGCCGTCTGCTCGCCGACCGGGCCGGTCTGGATGGTCTCGATCAGGTTCAGGCGGGCCATCGCGCCGACGGCCGGGGCGGTCGTGTAGAGGATCGCGATGAAGACCAGGGCCCAGCCGGCCGAGCTGCGCGCGTCCTTGACCTTGGGCACGGTGAAGAAACGGATGATGACGTGCGGCAGGCCCGCGGTGCCGATCATCAGCGACAGGGTGAGCAGGAAGATATTCAGCGTCGAGTCGGCCTGCACCGTGTAGGCACTGAAGCCGAGGTCTTGCACCGTCTGGTCGAGCTTGTCGAGGAGCATCAGCCCGCTGCCGTCGGCCATCGCGCTGCCGAGGCCGAGCTGCGGGAGCGGGTTGCCGGTCAGTTGCAGCGAGATGAAGATCGCCGGGATCGTGTAGGCGAAGATCAGGACGACGTACTGGGCGATCTGGGTGTAGGTGATGCCCTTCATGCCGCCGAGCACGGCGTAGATGAAGACGATCGCCATGCCGATGATGACGCCAGTCTCGAAGGGCACCTCGAGAAAGCGACCGAAGGCGACGCCGACGCCCTTCATCTGGCCGATGACGTAGGTGATCGAGGCGACGATCAGGCAGACGACGGCCACGAGGCGGGCGGTCTGCGAGTAGTAGCGGTCGCCGATGAACTCCGGCACCGTGAACTTGCCGAACTTGCGCAGGTAGGGCGCGAGCAGCAGGGCCAGCAGGACGTAGCCGCCGGTCCAGCCCATCAGGTAGACGGAGGCGTCATAGCCCTTGAAGGCGATGAGGCCGGCCATCGAGATGAAGGAGGCGGCCGACATCCAGTCGGCGGCCGTGGCCATGCCGTTGGCGACCGGGTGGATGCCCTTGCCGGCGACGTAGAACTCGCCGGTGGTCGCGGCCCGCGCCCAGATGGCGATGCCGATGTAGAGCGCGAAGGTCGCCCCTACAACGATATAGGTTATCGTTTGCAGATCCATTAAGCTTCCCCCGTGCTCAGTCTTCGTGGACGTCGTAGCGTCGGTCGAGACGATTCATCAGCGCGGCGTAGATGAAGATCAGCGCGATGAAGATGTAGATCGAGCCCTGCTGTGCGAACCAGAAGCCGAGCTTGTAGCCGCCGAGGCTGATGGCGTTGAGCGGTTCGACGAGCAGAATGCCGAAACCGTAAGAGACGACGAACCAGATCAAGAGTAGTACGACCAATAAGGTCAGGTTCGCCTTCCAATAACCCGTGCGTTTCTCCGACGTCATTAGGCAGTCACTCCGTATTGTTGGTACCGAATTTGGCGATCGAATCGGGGTGACGGGGCTGGGACCGGACCGCCCCGTGCGGACGGTGGTCTGGAAATTGACAGATGCCCCCTCGTCATAGTTTTAGTCCTCGGCGGACCCTGCCAGGCCTACCGGGGCAGAGCATTGTGTTGTCGTCGTTGCAAGCATGTCAATACTTACTATCCATGCTATAGCTAATGGTAAGGATTGGCGCAAGGCGGATGCGTTCGGATCCATGGGCGCATGCAGACGGCGCGTACCGCGCCCACCGTGGGCGTCGTCTGCGCCGGCAGGTACCCGCTTGCGGGCGATCCGGGCCGGTCAGCCGCGAGGGTCGGGGCCGCGTCGTCGACTGTCGGGTTAGGCACGGCGGTCTCTGAGGAAGGTTTCAGAAACAAACGACACCAGCGCGAAGACGACAAGAAACTACAAAATACACGAAAGCCGCGAAAACACGGCAGATTCTTGTGTAAGTTCGGCCCTTTCGCGTGTTTCGCGTGTTTCGTAGTTCCCAGTAGATGTACCGGCTGTTCTTGAATCGTCACTGAGAAGGAATCGGCCGGCGCTGTGCGCCCGGGCGACGCCGACCCGTGTCCCCCGGGAGGTGGAGATTGCCCAGGGCACCCCGACGAGGAGCGACCGTCAACCCCGCAACCACCTCGAAGCAGGTCGCAGACCGGATCCGCCTTGGCGATGGTCGCGGACTCGCTTGAACGGCGTCCGGGTTTCCATTAAGTTGCGAATTTTCGTGGGCGCTCGCGATGTCGCCCACCCCACCGGATCTTGCCTAACATGAACTATCGTAGTACCCGCGGGGGCGTCGCGTCGGTGGATTTCGCCGACGCGGTCCGGATGGGTTTGGCGACCGACGGGGGGCTCCTCGTCCCCGAGGCCCTGCCGAGCGTCGCCCCCGAGACCCTCGAGGAATGGCGTCGGTTGCGTTTCCAGGACCTGGCCCTGGAGTTGATAGGGCCGTTCGTCGGCGATGCCCTGCCGCGCGCCGACCTGGCGGACCTGATCGACCGCTCCTACGCGACCTTCACCCACCCCGAGGTCACCCCGCTCGTCGAGGTCGGCGACGCCTGGATCCTGGAGCTGTTCCACGGGCCGACGGCGGCCTTCAAGGACGTCGCCCTCCAGTTCCTCGGCAACCTCTTCGAATACCTGCTCGCGCGCGACGGCGGGCGGCTCAACATCATCGGTGCCACCTCGGGGGATACGGGCTCGGCGGCCATCGCCGGGGTGCGCGGCAAGGAGCGCATCGAGATCTTCATCCTCCATCCGCAGGGGCGCATCTCGCCGATCCAGGAGCGGCAGATGACGACGGTGCTCGATGCGAACGTGCACAACGTCGCGCTGCGAGGCACCTTCGACGACGGGCAGCGCCTGGTCAAGGCCCTGTTCAGCGACCTGCCGTTCAAGGAGCGCTACCGGCTCGGGGCGGTCAACTCGATCAACTGGGCGCGGATCCTCGCCCAGATGGTCTACTACTTCTACGCCTGGGGGCGCCTCGCCGAGCGGCTCGAGGGGCGGCCCGTCACCTTCGCGGTGCCGACCGGCAACTTCGGCGACATCTTCGCCGGTTACCTCGCCAAGCGCATAGGGCTGCCGATCGAGCGGCTGATCCTGGCCACGAACCGCAACGACATTCTGACCCGCTTCGTCGCCTCGGGCACCTATGCGACCGGCGAGGTCTACGCGACCCTGAGCCCGGCGATGGACATCCAGCTCGCGTCGAACTTCGAGCGATACCTTTATTACTTGGTCGGCGAGGACCCTGGGCGGGTGCGCTCGCTGCTCGAGGAGATGGGGCGCACCGGGCAGCTGCGCGTGACCGGCGAGGAGCACGCCCAGGTCCAGGCGGATTTCGCCGCGGTGGCCGTCGACGACGCCGCGACCCTCGCGCAGATCCGCGCGACCCATGCCGCGACTGGCTATATCCTCGACCCGCACACCGCGGTCGGCGTGCGGGCCGGGGCCGGGCGGGCCGATCTGGTCTGCCTCGCGACCGCCCATCCGGCCAAGTTCAACGAGGCCGTGCGCCAGGCGATCGGCCGCGAGGCGCCGGCCCCGGCCAGCCTGCGCGGGCTGATGGACAAGCCGACGCGCTGCGCGGTCCTCGATGCCGACATCGCCACGCTGCGCGACTACATCGGCGAGACCCTCGCGGGGAGACCCTGACCGTCGGCCCCCCCCCCGGGGGCGGGCCGGCCATCCGCTGATCGAGAAGATGCCATGATCGATGACGCCCGTTACATCCAGATCCTCGACACGACGCTACGCGACGGCGAGCAGACCCAGGGGGTGTCCTTCTCCGCCGAGGAGAAGGCGAGCATCGCCCGCGTCCTGTTGGAGTCGGTGCGGGTCGATCGCATCGAGGTCGCCTCGGCGCGGGTCTCGGCCGGGGAGCTCGAGGCGGTCGCGCAGATCACCGACTGGGCGGCCGGGGCCGGGCTCCTCGAGCGGGTCGAGGTGCTCGGTTTCGTCGACCGGGGGGCGAGCGTCGGGTGGATCCGTGAGGCCGGCGGGCGGGTCATCAATCTCCTCGCGAAGGGGAGCGAGAAGCACTGTCGTGGCCAGCTCGGCAAGACGCTGGAAGAACACGTGCGCGACGTGCGCGAGACGATCGACCACGCCCAGGGGGCGGGGCTCGGCGTCAATCTTTATCTGGAAGACTGGTCGAACGGCTATCGCGACAACCCGGCCTACGTCTTCGACTTCGTGGAGCGGCTCGCCGACGCGGGGATCGCCCACTTCATGCTGCCCGACACGCTGGGCGTCATGACCCCGGAGCAGGTGCGCGCGGCCATCGCCGATATGGTGGGGCGCTTCCCGGGGCTGGCCTTCGACTTCCACCCGCACAACGATTACGGGCTCGCGACGGCCAATGTTCTGGCCGCGGCCATGGCCGGGGCGGCGGCCGTGCACTGCACCGTCAACTGCCTCGGCGAGCGGGCCGGCAACGCCTCGCTGGCCGAGGTCGTCGTCAATCTGCGCGATCAGCTCGGCCTCGACCTCGGCGTCGACGAGAGCCACCTGGCGCGGGCCAGCGAGCTGGTCGAGGCCTTCTCCGGCAAGCGCATCGCCGACAATGCGCCGATCGTCGGCGCCGACGTCTTCACCCAGACCGCCGGTATCCACGCCGACGGCGACAAGAAGGGGTGTCTCTACCAGACGCGGCTCAGCCCCGAGCGCTTCGCCCGGCGCCGACGTTATGCGCTGGGCAAGCTCGCCGGCAAGGCGTCGCTGCTGAAGAACCTCGAGTGGCTCGACATCCGCCTGTCGGAGGAGAACCAACTGAAGGTCCTGCGGCGCATCGTCGAGCTCGGCGACTCGAAGAAGGTCATGACGGTCGAGGACCTGCCCTTCATCATCGCCGAGGTCCTCGATAGCAACGACTACAACCACGCCGAGTTGCTCGCCTGCTCGATCTCCAGCAGCCTCGACCTGGAGTCGACGGCGAGCCTGCGCCTGCGCCTCGGCGAGGAATGCTTCGTCGGCTCGGGCAGCGGCAATGGTGGCTTCGACGCCTTCAACAACGCGCTGGCCAAGGTCCTCAAGCGCCGCGGTCTGACCCTGCCGCCGCTGCTCGACTTCGAGGTGCGCATCCCCAAGGGCGGGCGCACCGACGCGCTGACCGAGTGTTCGATCACCTGGCAGGTCGATGGCAGCGAGCTGAAGACCCGCGGCGTGCATGCCAACCAGGTGTTCGCCGCGATCGGGGCGACGATGCGCCTGCTCAACATCCTGCTGCATCGGGCCATGACCGACGCGCAGCGGGGCGCCGAGTCGGCCGCCTGACGGGCGACGGCCGGGGAGGGCGGCGCTACTCCTCGGCCTCGACGACCACGCCTTGCCCGTCCGGCCCCTCGACGATCACCAGCTTGCCGAGGGTCGGGTGGCGCATGGCCGTGACCCGGAAGGCGGCGGTCTCCTTCTGGACCGTCACCTTGCCTTCCTGCTTGAGGTCCTCCAGCAAGGTCTGCTCGGCATCGAAGATGCGCATCGCTCGTTCCTCCTGTTCGTCGTCATGTCGACGGGCGGCGCCCCTGTCGCGTGTCGCTTCAGCCGTCGCATCGGCCACGGCGACACGGAGGCGCCAAGAGGTGACCTTGAAAAATTGCCATCCGGGCAATTTTTCAAGACGCGAAGCGAAAATGCGATTTCCGCTTCGCTTCATTTTTTGGTCGCTTAGGCGACTGAAAATGGCGAGGCCTCCTTGCCCCGCGCGGGCACCTTGAATCTTTCAAGGTGCCCAAGAATCGCCCTTCGTTCATCCAGGGCGGTGATTCATTCTCCAGCCTGGTTCGAGGGGGCTCGAACCGCGATGGCCGGTTCGCTTCCGGTCGCCTGCCTCCAGCGCAACCCCCTCGGGCCGGCCCGGCGCGTCCCTTGCGTAGGGCGGTCGATGGTCGGCCAAACGCGGCTTCGCGACCAGGGCCACCGCGCACCCTGGTGTCTCGCTTCAGAAATAACGAGGCCGCCCTTTCATGTCACCCTAAGTGACGACTCGAAAACAACCGGCGCATCTTCTCTTAAACTACGAAATCCGCGAAACACACGAAAAGGCCGAATATACGCGGGAGAATCTGCGGTTTTTCGCGACGATCGTGCATTTCGTGGTTTCTTGTCTTCCGCGTGCTCTGGGAACTACGAAACACGCGAAACACGCGAAAGGGCCGAACTGACACACAAGAATCTGCCGTTTTTTCGCGACGTTCGTGTATTTCGTGGTTTCTTGTCGTCTTCGCGCTGGTGTCGTTTGTTTCTGAACCCTTCCTTGGCCGCCACGAGCGCGTCGTCGTCGCCCGCAAGCGGGCCCCTACGGTGCTCGCTGCTAGGGCGACATGAAAGCGGCCTCGGTATCTCTGGAGCGAGGCACTAGGCGCCGGCGATCGGCCGCCGGCCGTCCGCCCGAATCGCCCGCAAGCGGGCCCGATCCCGGGCAGGCGACGCCTGCGGAGGCCGCCCCGGTGCCTCGTCTGCCTTCTCCCGTTGCCGATCGGGGCGGGGTCGCCTCGCTCGTGCCTCCGTGGACGGCCTCTCCCCTGTCCGAGGGGAAGGGCCCGCATTCGGCGCCGCCGTGCGCCGCACGGATCCCCTCCGCAGGGGGCGGCATGGTATCCTTAACCGTTTTCAGGGGACCTTGAACGGTCGCCGACGGGGCGGCCTCTCGAGTCGCCGAGCGGGAATGTGCTTGCCGCCTGGCCCCGATGTCCGCCGCTCGTGTGGTCGGGGCCGGCGGGGTGTCCCGCCTCGCGGGGTGTCGCGGAGGTTCCGCGACGCGCCGTGATCGGCAAGTACGACAAGGCCGCGCCGACAGGTCGACGGCCGGCAACTTTGCACTCGGTCGTGCGGGGTCGCGAGCCAGCGGGCGGTGCCCGTGGGGCGCGGCGCACCCGTCATAGACGCTGGCGGGCCAAGGCGATGTCCGGGCCCGGGAGGGGCTTCTCGGTCGCGCCGAGGGTCCGCGCGACCGCTCACCTCGGTTCATCATGCCCATGCCGGAGTTCGCAAAAGAAGTCCTTCCGATCAATCTAGAAGACGAGATGCGGCGATCCTACCTCGATTACGCGATGAGCGTCATCGTGGGGCGGGCCCTGCCGGACGTCAGGGATGGTCTCAAGCCGGTCCACCGCCGCGTGCTCTTTGCGATGAGCGAGCTCGGCAACGACTGGAACAAGCCCTACAAGAAGTCCGCCCGCATCGTCGGCGATGTCATCGGTAAGTACCATCCACACGGCGACACGGCCGTCTACGACACCATCGTGCGGATGGCCCAGCCCTTCTCGATGCGCTACATGCTCGTCGACGGCCAGGGCAACTTCGGCTCGGTCGACGGCGACGCCCCGGCGGCGATGCGCTACACCGAGGTGCGCATGGCGCGCATCGCGCATACGCTGCTCGATGATCTCGACAAGGAGACGGTCGATTTCGTTCCCAACTACGACAACACCGAGGACGAGCCGGCGGTGCTGCCGGCGCGCTTCCCGAACCTGTTGGTCAACGGTTCCTCGGGCATCGCCGTGGGCATGGCGACCAACATCCCGCCGCACAATCTCGGCGAGATCATCGCCGCCTGCCTGGCGTTGATCGACAACCCGCTGATCACGATCGACGAGTTGATGGAGCATGTGCCCGGGCCGGACTTCCCGACCGCTGGCCTCATCAACGGTGTGCGCGGCATCCGCGAGGGCTATCGCACCGGGCGCGGTCGGCTGTTCATGCGGGCGCGTACCCACAACGAGGTCGAGAAGCGCAGCGGCCGCGATGCGATCATCGTCACCGAGCTGCCCTATCAGGTCAACAAGGCCCGGCTGCTCAAGCAGATCGCCGAACTGGTCAAGGAGAAGCGCCTGGAGGGCATCGCCGAGCTGCGCGACGAGTCCGACAAGGACGGCATGCGCATCGTCATCGAGCTCAAGCGCGACCAGAGCCCAGAGATCCTCCTCAACAACCTCTACCAGCACACCCAGATGCAGACCGTCTTCGGCATCAACATGGTGGCGCTGGTCGACGGTCAGCCGCGTCTGCTCAACCTCAAGCAGATGCTCGAATACTTCCTGCGCCACCGCCGCGATGTGGTGACCCGGCGTACCCTCTTCGAGCTGCGCAAGGCGCGCGACCGCGCCCATGTCCTCGAGGGGCTGGCCGTGGCGCTGGCCAATCTCGACGAGGTGATCGCGCTGATCCGCGCCGCCGCGAGCCCCGCCGAGGCCAAGGCCGGGCTCATGGCCCGGGCCTGGCGCCCGGGGGCCGTGATGGGGATGCTCGAGCGCACCGGGGCCGCCGAGACCCGCCCCGAGGACCTCGCCGCGGGCCTCGGCCTGGGGCCCGACGGCTACCGCTTGAGCGAGGCCCAGGCCCAGGCGATCCTGGACCTGCGCCTGCATCGCCTGACCGGCCTGGAGCAGGAGAAGATCCTCAAGGAGTTCGAGGAGATCCTCGCCAAGATCGCCGAGTTGCTGGCGATCCTCTCCAGCCCGGCGCGCCTGATGCAGGTGATCCGCGACGAGCTGACCGCGATCCGCGACCAGTTCGGCGATCCCAGGCGCACCGAGATCCTCATCGATCAGCTCGACCTGACGCTCGAGGACCTGATCGCCCCCGAGGACGTGGTCGTGACCATGTCCCACCTGGGTTACGTCAAGGCCCAGCCGCTCACCGAGTATCAGGCGCAACGCCGTGGCGGCAAGGGGCGCAGCGCCACGGCGATCAGGGACGAGGACTTCATCGACCGGATCTTCGTCGCCAACTCCCACGACACCGTGCTCTGCTTCTCCAGCCGCGGGCGGGTCTATTGGCTCAAGGTCTACGAGTTGCCGCAGGCCAGCCGCAACGCCCGCGGCCGGCCGATCGTGAATCTGATCCCGCTGGAGGAGGGCGAGCGGATCAACGCGGTCCTGCCGGTGCGCGGCTACGAGGAGGGCTATTACGTCTTCATGGCCACCAGCGCCGGCACCGTGAAGAAGACCCCGCTGAAGGACTTCTCGCGGCCGCTCGCGCGCGGCATCATCGCGATCGATCTGCGCGAGGACGAGTACCTGGTCGGCGTGGCCATCACCGACGGCAACCAGGACCTGATGCTCTTCTCCTCGGCGGGCAAGGCGGTGCGCTTCCGCGAGGAAGCGGTGCGGCCCATGTCGCGCACCGCCCACGGGGTGCGCGGCATCCAGCTCGAGGAGGACCAGCGGGTCATCGCGCTCCTGGTCGCCGAGCCGGGGACGGTGCTGACCGTGACCGAGAAGGGCTACGGCAAGCGCACCCCGGTCGAGGACTTCCCGACCAAGGGGCGTGGCACCAAGGGGGTCATCTCGATCCGCACCTCGGCGCGCAACGGTGCCCAAGTGAGCGCCGTGCTGGTGCGGCCCGAGGATGAGATCATGTTGATCACGGTCGGCGGCACCCTGGTGCGCACCGCGGTCGAGGGGATCCCGATCCATGGTCGGGGCTCCCAAGGGGTCCGGCTGATCCACCTCGGCGACGGCGAACGCGTCGCCTACGTCGAGCGCATCGTCGCGCTCGATGGCGAGGAGGAGGAGGCGTCCGGCGACGAGGCCGGGCAGCCAGACTGAACAGATACACGTTGCAGCGGAGAATTCGATATGTCGCGAGCCTACAACTTCAGCGCCGGTCCGGCGATGCTCCCCGAGCCCGTGCTGCGCCGGGCCATGGAGGAGATGCTCGATTGGCACGGCAGCGGGATGTGCGTCGCCGAGATGAGCCACCGGGGCAAGGAGTTCATGGCCATCGCCGAGCAGGCCGAGGCGGATCTGCGCGAACTGCTCGCGATCCCCGCTGGCTACAAGGTGCTGTTCCTCCAGGGCGGCGCGTCGACCCAGTTCGCGATGGTGCCGATGAACCTGATGGGCCGCGGCGCGGGTGCCGACTACATCAACACCGGCTCCTGGTCGAAGAAGGCGATCGCCGAGGCCAAGCGCTTCGGCACGGTGCGCGTCGCCGCGACGACCGAGGAGAGCCGTTTCACCCGCGCGCCGGCCCAAGGCGAGCTCGCCCTCGGCGAGGGGGCGGCCTACGTCCACTACACGCCCAACGAGACGATCGAGGGGGTCGAGTTCCCCTACATCCCCGACGTCGGCGAGCGCCCGCTGGTCGCGGACATGTCCTCGACCCTGTTGTCGCGGCCGATCGATGTCGCCCGCTACGGCATCATCTACGCCGGTGCCCAGAAGAACATCGGCCCGGCCGGGCTGACCATCGTGATCGTCCGCGAGGACCTCATCGGTGCGCCGCTCGAAGGCACACCGACGATGCTCGACTACCGCACCCACGCCGACAACGACTCGATGTACAACACCCCGCCGACCTATGCCTGGTACCTGGCCGGCCTGGTCTTCCAGTGGCTGAAGGACCTCGGCGGCCTCGCCGCGATGGCCGCGATCAACGAGCGCAAGGCGGCGGCCCTCTACGGCGCGATCGATGCCTCGGACTTCTACCGCAATCCGGTCGAGCCGAGCTGCCGCTCCTGGATGAACGTGCCCTTCACCCTCGCCGATCCCGAACTCGACGCCAAGTTCCTCGCCGAGGCCAAGGCCGAGGGCCTGCTGACGCTGAAGGGGCACCGCTCGGTCGGCGGGATGCGCGCGAGCATCTACAATGCGATGCCGGAGGCGGGCGTGCAGGCCCTGATCGCCTTCATGCAGGAGTTCGAGCGCCGCAACGGCTGAGGGGATCGAACCACCTCGGCCCAAGGCGGGCGCCCCGGAGCCGTCGCGCGGCGCCCGGCGGTGGTGCGGGGCACATCAGCCCCGGCCCTGTGCGCCTCGCGCGGTGCTGAACAGGGGCTCGAGACGTCCGTGCGACGGCCGGGCCCCAGCTGAGCGCCGCTCGCGCGACCCCGTCTCACCCAACGGTTTGGAAGAGACCATGTACAAGATTCAGACACTCAACAACATCGCCGTCGCCGGCCTGAACCGCCTGCCCCGCGAGGCCTTCGAGGTGGCCTCGGAGATGGCCCACCCGGATGCGGTCCTGGTCCGCTCGGCGAACATGCACGAGATCGAGATCCCGAGCACGGTCAAGGCCATCGGCCGGGCCGGCGCTGGGGTCAACAACATCCCGGTGGCGCGCCTGACGAGCCGCGGCGTCGTGGTCTTCAACGCCCCGGGGGCCAACGCCAACGCGGTCAAGGAGTTGGTCCTGGCCGGCATGCTGCTCGCGGCGCGCAACATCGGCCAGGCCTGGCAGTTCGCCCGCGGCCTGCAGGGCGAGGACGAGGCGATCCACAAGGCGGTCGAGGCCGGCAAGAAGCAGTTCGTCGGCTTCGAGTTGCCCGGGCGCACGCTGGGCGTCGTCGGTCTCGGGGCGATCGGCGTGCGGGTCGCGAACGCGGCGCGCGCGCTCGGCATGCGGGTCGTCGGGTACGACCCGACCATCACGGTGCAGCGCGCCTGGCAGCTCGCCTCGGACGTCACGCCGGCGCGTGGCATCGACGATCTGCTCGCGCGTTCGGACTTCGTCACCTTCCATGTGCCGTTGACCGATGACACGCGCCACATGATCAATGCCGATCGCATCCGCCAGATGCCGAAGCGCTCGGTGCTGCTGAACTTCTCGCGCGCCGGGATCATCGACGACGAGGCGGCCGTGGCGGCCCTCGACGAGGGGCACCTCTACGCCTATGTCTGCGACTTCCCGAGCAATCGTCTCAAGGATCACCCGCGGGTCATCACGCTGCCGCACCTCGGCGCCTCGACGGCCGAGGCCGAGGAGAACTGCGCGGTGATGGTCGCCGACCAGGTGCGCGACTATCTGGAGACCGGCAATGTCACCAATTCGGTGAACTTCCCCGAGATCCAGCTGGCGCCGAACGGTGGGCACCGCCTCGCCGTGGTCAATAGCAATGTGCCGAACATGGTCGGGCAGATCTCGACCGATCTGGCCGAGGCCGGGATCAATATCGTCGACATGCTCAACCGCTCGCGCGGGGAGATCGCCGTGACCCTGATCGACATGGATCAGCCGGCCCCGGAGTCGACGATCGCCGCGATCCGTGCTATCGATGGTGTCCTGTCGGTACGCTGTCCAGGCGCCGACTGCTGACCGGACCTGATCGCCGCCCCGGGGGCCGCATGAGCCAGGAACAGGAACTCGCCCAGATTCGCCAACGCATCGACGCGATCGATCACCAGCTGATGGCCCTGATCGCCGAGCGCGCCGTCTGCGCCCACAAGGTGGCGCAGATCAAGATCGCGGCCGGCGACGGGCAGTTCTACCGTCCCGAACGCGAGGCCCAGATCTTGCGTCGGATCAAGGCCGAGAACCCGGGGCCGCTCGATGACGAGGAGATGACGCGGCTGTTCCGCGAGATCATGTCCGCCTGTCTCGCCCTCGAGCAGCCGCTGACCGTCGCCTACCTGGGCCCGGCCGGCACCTTCACGCAGACGGCGGCCCTCAAGCACTTCGGCCATTCCGTGAGGGCGCTGCCGCTCGGCACCATCCCGGAGATCTTCCGCGAGGTCGAGGCGGGCTCGGTCCACTATGGCGTCGTGCCGGTCGAGAACTCGACCGAGGGCGTCGTCAGCCACACGCTCGACAGCTTCATGACCTCGCCGCTCTACATCTGCGGCGAGGTCTGCGTGCGCATCCACCACTTTCTGCTGAGTCACGAGACCCAGCGCTCGGCCGTGCGGGCCGTCTATTCCCATCAGCAGTCGCTCGCCCAGTGTCGCGAGTGGCTCGACCACAATCTGCCGCAGGCCGAGCGGATCCCGGTCGCGAGCAATGCCGAGGCGGCACGCCTGGTCGCCGGGCGCGCGGGGACGGCGGCGATCGCGAGCGAGTCGGCGGCCGAGATCTACGGCCTCGGCATTCTCGCCAAGCGCATCGAGGACGAGCCGGACAACACGACCCGCTTCCTCATCGTCGGGCGGGCCGACGCGCCGATGAGCGGCCACGACAAGACCAGCCTGCTGCTCGCCTGCCGCAACGAGGCGGGCGGGCTCCATGCGATGCTCACGCCGCTCGCCGACCACCACATCAGCATGACGCGGATCGAATCGCGCCCGTCGCGCCGGGGGATCTGGGACTACGTCTTCTTCGTCGACATCATCGGCCACCGCGAGGACCCAGCGATCCTCGCCGCGCTGGAGCACCTCCGGCGCGAGACCCTGTTCCTGAAGGTCCTCGGCTCCTATCCCGAGGCCGTCTTGTGACGGCGGCCGAGGTCCAGTCGCGTGGGTGCGCGCCGCCGTCCATCCTCTCTTTCCGGATGTTGCCATGAGTCAGCCAGACAATCCCTTCCTCGCCCTGACCGCCCCTGGCCTCGCGGGGCTCCAACCCTATGTGCCCGGCAAGCCGGTCTCGGAGCTCGAGCGCGAGCTCGGCATCCACGATTCGATCAAGCTCGCCTCGAATGAGAACCCGCTCGGTCCGAGCCCGCGGGTCGCCGAGGCCATCGTCGCCGCGCTGCCCGAACTCGGGCGCTATCCCGATGGCGGCGGCTTCGAGCTGCGCGCCGCGCTGGCCGAGCGCCACGGCGTCAAGGCCGAGGCGATCACGCTCGGCAACGGTTCCAACGACTGCCTCGACCTGATCGCCCGCACCTTCCTGCAACCGGGCGTCGATTCGCTCTTCTCGGACCACGCCTTCGCCGTCTACCCGATCGCGACCCAGGCGGTCGGGGCGACCGCGCGGGTGGCCCCGGCGCGCGACTACGGTCATGACCTGGCGGCGATGGCGGGGCTCGTCAACGAGCGCACGCGGGTGGTCTGGATCGCAAACCCGAACAACCCGACCGGCACCTGGCTCGCCGCCGATGCGCTGCACGCCTTCATCGCCGAGCTGCCGCGCTCGTGCGTCGTCGTCGTCGACGAGGCCTACATCGACTATGTCGATGAGTCGTCTTTCCCCGACGCGAGCCTGTGGCTCGGCGAGTTCCCCAACCTGATCGTCACCCGGACCTTCTCGAAGGCCCACGGGCTGGCCGCGTTGCGCGTCGGCTACGCGCTCAGTGACCCGGCCGTCGCCGATCTGCTCAACCGGGTGCGCCAGCCGTTCAACGTCAATAGCCTGGCCCAGGTCGCGGCGCTCGCCTCGCTCGCCGATCCGGAACATATCGCCCGCCATGTGGCGATGAACCGCGCCGGGCTGCATCAGCTCACCGTGGGCTGCGAGCAACTCGGGCTGTCGGTGATCCCCTCGGTGGGCAACTTCATCGCCGTCGACCTCGGCCGCCCGGCCGGGCCGATCAACGACGCCCTGCTGCGCGAGGGCTGCATCGTGCGGCCGGTCGCCAACTACGGCATGCCCAATCACCTGCGCATCACGGTCGGCCTGGAGGCCGAGAACGCGCGCCTGCTCGCGGCGCTCGAGCGGGCCCTGGCGGCATGATCGAGCGGCTCGCCGTCATCGGCGTCGGCCTGATCGGCGGCTCGTTCGCCCGCGCGCTGCGCACGGCCGGCGCGGTCGGGGAGGTCGTCGGCTGCGGCCGCTCGGTCGCGAATCTCGAACGTGCGCTCGATCTGGGCGTCGTCGACCGCTTCACGACGGATCCAGCCGAGGCCGTCGTCGGCGCCGATCTGGTCTTTCTCGCCGTGCCGCTCGGGTCGATCCGCGGCATCCTGCAGGCGGTCCGCGGGGCACTCGACGGGCGCACGATCCTCACCGATGGCGGCAGCGTCAAGGGTTCGGTCGTCGCGGACGTGCGGGCGGTCTTCGGGCGGGTGCCGCCGACCTTCGTCCCCGGTCACCCGATCGCCGGCACCGAGCACAGCGGCGTCGAGGCCTCGTTCCCGGAGCTCTACCGCCATCGCCGGGTGATCCTGACGCCGCTCGCCGAGACGGAGCCGCGGGCGCTTGCGCTGGTGCAGCGGGCGTGGGAGGCGTGCGGTGCCGAGGTCTCGCTGATGGAGGTCGATCATCACGACGAGATCCTCGCCGCGACCAGCCACCTACCGCATCTGCTCGCGTTCGGTCTCGTCGATACGCTGGCCCGGATGCGCGAGAACGACGAGATCTTCCGCTATGCGGCCGGTGGCTTCCGCGACTTCACCCGCATCGCCTCGAGCAGCCCGGTCATGTGGCGCGATATCTGTCTCGCCAACGGCGAGGCGGTTGGGGCGATGCTGCAACGCTTCGCCGCCGAGCTCAACGAGTTGGCCGACACCATTCAGGACGGCGACGGCGAGCGGCTGCTGGAGATCTTCTCGCGCGCCAAGGCGGCGCGCGACCGCTTCCTCGCGGCCGGCGGCTGACCCTGGCAGGGCCGACCCTGGTCGGCGTGAACTGGGTCACGCGCTGGGGGCGCGGGGTTGATATCGATGGCCGTGGCACGCAGGTCTGTGAAGACACGATGTCGGACCCATGCGATGGAGGAAGCCATGAGCAGTAGAGAAGCCTACCAGCAGCAGATGCAGGCCAAGCTCGAGGAGTGGCAGGCGGAGATCGACAAGCTGAAGGCCAAGGCCAAGCACGCGACGGCCGAGGGTCGCGCCGAGTACGAGGAACAGGTCGAGGAGTTGAAGGCCAAGCGGGAGGCGGCTGGCGAGCGGCTGGCCGAGCTACGCCAGGCGGGGGAGGACTCCTGGGAGGAGATCAAGACGGGCGTCGAGAACGCCTGGCGCGAACTCGGCGACTCGGTCGCGGCGGTCCGCGACAGGTTCAGATAGCCGATTGTCCGAAAAGACGAAGGCCGGCGATGTGCCGGCCTTCGTCCATTTCAGGTCGTTGGTCGGGGTGACAGGATTCGAACCTGCGACTTCTGCCTCCCGAAGACAGCGCTCTACCAAGCTGAGCTACACCCCGTTAAAACCCTTGCAGCCCGTCGTCGCTCGCCCCTCGGCTCAGTAGGTGCGCGAGACGGCGAAGTCGGCCAGGCCGATCAGCGCGGCTCGTGCCGGCGACTCGGGGAGGACGGATACCGCGGCCTTGGCCGTTTCGGCATGTCCCCTTGCAAGCTGCGCAGTATAGTCGATCGAGTCGGTCTCGGCAATCACTCGTGCGACGGCGTCGATGTGTTCCCGTCCGCCACCCTCGATGGCCACGCGCAGCAGTTCCCGCTGTTCGGCGTTGCCGGCCGTCATCGCCCGGATGATCGGCAGGGTCGGCTTGCCCTCGGCCAGATCGTCGCCGATGTTCTTGCCGAGTTGTTCGTCGGAGGCGCTGTAGTCGAGGGCGTCGTCGACCAGCTGGAACGCGATGCCGAGCGATCGGCCGTACTCGGCCATCCCCCGTTCGATGGCGGCCGGCGACTCGGCGAGGACGGCGCCGAGTCGGGTACCGGCCTCGAAGAGGGTCGCCGTCTTGCGCTCGATGACCTCCATGTAGCGCCCTTCGGTCGTGTCGGGGTCGTTGCAGTTGAGCAACTGCATGACCTCGCCCTCGGCGATCCGGTTGGTCGCGTGCGACATCACGTCCATGACGCGCATGATGTTGACGTCGACCATCATCTCGAAGGCCCGGGAGTACAGGAAATCGCCGACCAGTACGCTCGCCTCGTTGCCCCAGACGGCGTTGGCGGTGTCTCGGCTGCGCCGCAGCTTGGAGCCGTCGACGACATCGTCATGGAGCAGGGTCGCGGTGTGGATGAACTCGACGATCGCCGCGAGATCGATGTGGCGCTCGCCGCCATAGCCGCAGGCGCGCGCCGCCAGCAGCACGGCCAGGGGGCGTAGCCGTTTGCCGCCGCTCGAGACGATGTAGTGGCCGATCTGGTTGACGAGCACGACGTCGGATTCGAGACGACGAAGGATCAACCGGTCGACAGCCTGCATGTCGTCGACGACCGGCCGACGGATTTCGGAGATCTCCATACTGGGCCTTGAGTTCAGGGAAGGACGTCAAAAATGACCCATGGGATGCTAGGGTCGCGACTGGGGCCTGTCAAGCCGGCGCGTCGGCGGAGATAGGGCGGACCCGTGTCGATTCGGCGAGCCGTGCCGACGCGGTGCGCCAGCGGTCTCGGTGGAGGCGCATCGCCGGCCGTCGGGCTACGCGCCCCGAAAGGGCCAACCCGACGCGCCCCGGACCGGCACGACCGCGTCGGGCGAGGCGCGCCCGCACGACCTTTTCGAAGAAGGGTAAGGAACGGTTCAGAAACAACCGACACAAGCGAGGGGAAGACAGGAAACTACGAAATACACGAAAGTCGCGAAAAACAGCGGATAATCCTATGCATTTCGAGTTCTTTCGCGTGCTTCGCGTGTTTCGTAGTTCCAAAAAGACGTGCCGGTTGTGCTTGAATCCTTGCTAAGGGTCGCGTGCGCCGGGGCCGTCACCCGATCGGCACGGATCGCGCCGCGTCCGGCGTTCTTGACCTTGCTCTAGGCAGGCCGCTATCATTCCCGCCCTTAAGCCTGGCCCTCATGGGCACTACTCAGAATGACTATTTAGGGACGGCAATCATGTACGCGGTGATCCAGACCGGGGGTAAGCAATATCGGGTGGCCGAGGGCGACCGGCTGCGGGTCGAGAAGCTCGCGGCCGAAGCGGGCGAGCACGTCGAGCTCGATCGCGTCCTGTTGGTCGCCGACGGCGAGGACGTGACGTTCGGCAAGCCCTTCATCGAGGGCGGCAAGGTCACGGCGACCGTCCAGGCGCACGGCCGGGCCAAGAAGGTCAAGATCATCAAGTTCCGGCGCCGCAAGCACCACCTGAAGCGCCAGGGCCACCGCCAGTGGTTCACCGAGCTCCGGATCACCGGTATCACCGCGGGTTGAGGTAATTTTCGATGGCACACAAAAAGGCAGGCGGTAGTTCGCGTAACGGGCGCGATTCCGAATCGAAACGGCTCGGCGTCAAGGTCTTCGGCGGCCAGGAGATCAAGGCCGGCGGCATCATCGTGCGCCAGCGCGGCACGCGCTTCCACCAGGGCGTCAATGTCGGTTGCGGCAAGGATCACACCCTGTTCGCGCTGGCCGATGGCGTCGTCAAGTTCGAGGTGAAGGGTCCGCGCAACCGCAAGTACGTGCGCGTCGACGCGGGCTGAGGGCGCCCCCCGTCTTGCGCCGAAGGCCCCGCCCCGACGGGGCCTTTTGCGTTCTGCGGCCGTCTTGCCCCCGATGGCATCGGCCGCTGCCGATGGTCCGTCTGGTTCGATGACCCGAAGGGGCGATGCGAGAATGGTCGGCGCGATTCGGCCCCGATGTCGGGTTCTGCGGCGCCGACCCGAGGAAGGCACCGCTCACCTGGCGACGATTCAAAAACAACCGGCGCATCTTCTCCTAAACTACGAAACACGCGAAATACACGAAAAGGCAGAATATACGCGGGAGAATCTGGGGTTTTTCGCGACTTCCGCGCAGTTCGTAGTTTCTTGTCTTCCACGTGCTTGTATCGGTTGTTTCTGCACCGTTCCTTACCAGGGCCATGAAATTCGTCGATGAGGTCTCGATCCGCGTCGAAGCCGGGGACGGTGGCAGCGGCTGCGTCAGTTTCCGACGCGAGAAGTACATCCCCAAGGGCGGCCCCGATGGCGGCGATGGGGGCGATGGCGGCAGCGTCTATCTGGTCGCCGACTCCAACCTGAATACGCTGGTCGACTTCCGCTACGATCGTCGCCATCGCGCCGAGCGCGGCCAGAACGGGATGGGCCGCGAGCGGCGCGGCCGCAGCGGCAAGGACCTGCTGGTGCGGGTGCCGGTCGGGACGCGGGTCTTCGACGAGGCGACGGGCGAGGCGCTCGGCGATCTGCTCGAATCCGGCGAACGGTTGCTCGTGGCCCGCGGCGGCTTCCACGGCCTGGGCAACACGCGCTACAAATCGAGCGTCAACCGCGCCCCCCGCCAGTCGACGCCGGGTACCCCCGGCGAGCGCCGCGAATTGCGCCTGGAGCTCATCCTGCTCGCCGACGTCGGTCTGCTCGGCCTGCCGAACGCCGGCAAGTCGAGCCTCATCCGGTGCATCTCGAGCGCCCGACCCAGGGTGGCCGACTATCCCTTCACGACCCTCTATCCGAACCTCGGTGTCGTGCGCCTGAGCCGCGACCACAGCTTCGTCGTCGCCGACATCCCGGGGATCATCGAGGGGGCGGCCGAGGGGGCCGGGCTGGGCCTGCACTTCCTCAAGCACCTGGCCCGCACCCGGCTGCTCCTGCACGTCGTCGACCTCGCGGCCTGCGAGGGGCAGGACCCGGCCGAGGCGGTTCGCCAGATCGAGCGCGAACTCGCCGCCTACGACGATGCCCTGATCGAGAAGCCGCGCTGGCTGGCCCTGAACAAGGTCGACCTGCTGGAACCGGTCGAGGCCGAGCGACGGGCCGAGGCGCTGCTCGCGGCGCTCGCCTGGCAGGGGCCGGTGTTCCGCATCTCGGCCCTGGCCGGGAACGGCACCGCCGAGCTGACGGCGGCCATCATGGCCTGGCTGGAGACCCAGCGCGGTGCGCCCGCACCCGCTGAGTCCCATGACGAGCCGGCGGAGACGCCCTGGCATCCTTTGGCCTAGACGGACGTGACGGTGGTGCAGCGATGCTGACGCGCGACAAGCTTTCTCGTACCAGGCGTTGGGTCGTCAAGATCGGCAGCGCCTTGTTGACCCGCAACGGCCAGGGGCTCGAGCGCGCCGTGCTCGAGCCCTGGGTCAATCAGATCGCGGCGCGGCGCATCGGTGGTGACGACCTGGTGCTGGTCTCCTCGGGGGCCGTCGCCGAGGGCATGGCGCGGATGGGTTGGGCCCGCCGGCCCAAGGCCCTGCACGAGCTCCAGGCGGCGGCCGCGATCGGTCAGATGGGGCTGGTGCGGGCCTACGAGGACTGCTTCGCGAAGCATGGCCTGCACACGGCGCAGGTGCTGCTCACGCGCGACGACCTCGCCGATCGGCGCCGCTACCTGAATGCCCGCAGCACGCTGCGCGCGCTGCTGCGGCTCGGCGTCATCCCGGTCGTGAACGAGAACGACACGGTGGCCACCGACGAGCTGCGCTTCGGCGACAACGACACCCTCGCGGCGCTCGTCGCCAACCTGATCGAGGCCGAGCTCTTGGTGCTGCTGACCGACCAGGACGGCCTCTTCGACAGCGATCCGCGCGCCAATCCGCAGGCCCGGTTGATCGATGAGCGGGCGGTCGACGATCCCTCCCTCGATCTGGCCGCCGGCGAGAGCGCCAGCGGTCTCGGCCGCGGTGGCATGATCACCAAGGTGCGGGCGGCGCGACTCGCGGCCCGCTCCGGCACCGCGACCGTTATCGCCCCCGGCGGTGGCGATCAGGTGCTGGTGCGCATCGGCCGCGGCGAGCCGGTCGGCACCCTGTTGGTGCCGTCCCAGGAGCCGCAGACGGCGCGCAAGCAGTGGCTGGCGGGTCAGCTCCAGGTGCGTGGCCGCGTGACGCTCGACGACGGGGCGGTGCGGGCGCTGCGCGAGCAGGGGACCAGCCTGCTCGCGGTCGGCGTGCGCGCGGTCCAGGGTGGCTTCAAACGCGGCGAGGTCGTCGCCTGCCTCGATGCCTACGGGCGCGAGGTCGCCCGCGGCCTGATCAACTATGATGCCGGCGAGACGGCCCGCCTCATGGGCCAGCCGAGCGGGCGCTTCGAAGAGATCCTGGGCTATCTCGTCGAGCCCGAGCTGATCCATCGTGACAACCTGGTCCTGCTCTGATCTCGCCGCGATCCCATGCGCCAAATCGTCCTCGACACCGAGACCACCGGCCTCGATCCGCACGAAGGCCATCGCATCATCGAGATCGGCTGCGTCGAGATCGTCGCGCGGCGTCTGACGCGCAACAACTTCCACCAATACCTGCAACCGGATCGCGAGATCGACGCCGGTGCCATCGCCGTGCACGGGATCTCGAACGAATTCCTCCGCGACAAGCCGCGCTTCGCCGACATCGCCGAGGGCCTGCTGCGCTATCTCGAAGGCGCCGAGTTGATCATCCACAACGCAGCGTTCGACCTGGGTTTCCTCGATCACGAGCTGGGCCTGTGGCGCGAGGGCGGGCCGCGGATCGTGGATCTCTGCCGGGTGACCGATACCCTGGCCCTGGCCCGCGAGCGCCACCCGGGGCAGCGCAACAGCCTGGACGCGCTCTGCAAGCGATACGAGGTCGACAACTCGCAGCGCGATCTGCACGGCGCCCTGCTCGACGCGGAGATCCTGGCCGACGTCTACCTGGCGATGACCGGCGGTCAGGTCAGCCTGTCCTTCGACGCGCCGGAGCAGTCGGAGCGGCCCGGCGAGGCGGTGTCGGTGGCACCGCTCGATCGCTCGCGACGCCCGGCGCTGCGGGTCGTGCGCGCCAGCGACGCGGAACTGGCCGCGCACCGCGACCGACTGGCGGCGATCGATAAGGCGAGCGGCGGGGCCTGTCTGTGGCGGCGGATCCCCGAAGGGGAGGGGTGAGCGCGACTCGACGGCGCCGCCGCTACGAGGAGCGCCGCTGGTGGTCGCCCTCGGCCTGGGAGCCGTTGACGATCGCCTCCAGGGCCGCGAGGTCCTTCAGTTGCACGTGCTTGCGATCGACCTCGAGCAGCCCCTCGTCCTGGAAGCGGGTGAAGAGGCGGCTGACCGTCTCGACCGCCAGGCCGAGATAGTTGCCGATCTCATGGCGCGACATGCTCAGATAGAAATCGTTCGGCGACAGGCCGCGGCGCTGTAGCCGGCGGGACAGGCTGACGAGAAAGGTCGCGAGGCGCTCCTCGGCGTTGCGCTTGCCGAGCAGCAGGAGCATGTCGGTGTCGTGGCCGATCTCCTTGCTGAGCAGGCGGAACATCTGATGCTGGAGCGATGGGATGCAACAGGTCAGTTCCTCGAGGCGGTTGAAAGGGATCTCGCAGATCGCCGAGGTCTCCAGGACCCGCGCCGAGCAGATGTGATGGTCCTTTTCGATCGCGTCGAGGCCGATGATCTCCCCGGGCAGGTGGAAGCCGAGGACCTGTTCGCCGCCCTCTTCGCTCGGCGCATAGGTCTTCACCGACCCGGTCTTCACGACGTAGAGCGAGCGGAAACGCTCGCCGCTGCGGAACAGGTAGTCGCCGCGATGCAGCGGCCGATTGCGCTTGACGATCTTGTCGAGCCGCTCGGTGTCCTCCGGGGTCAAGCCCATCGGCAGGCAGAGCGTCGCCAGGGTACAGTTCTTGCAAACGACCCGGATCGTCTCGAACGAAATGACCTTTTGCGGATTCAAAACGACCCCCTCTCCCGCGGTGATTGGGCCGGTATTTTGGATCGGTGTTTGACCTGGATCAAGTAAATAAAGCCCTCCCTGGATGCCGGGTTATGGCGCGCTGTCGGTCGCCTGCCGGGGGCGCGGCGCGAGGCGCAAGTGCGCCATGAAAAAGGGCCGTGCCCGATCGGGCACGACCCCCCTTTGTGCGGACCCGGCAGCGGGGCGCGCCCCGCTGCCGGGCCGCGGGAAGGCGAGACCCTACTTGGCCTCGTCGCTCGTGGCCGGGGCCGAGGGGGCGGCTGGTGCCGCGTAGGGCGGGGCGCCGTAGCCGTAGGGGGCGCCATAGCCGTAAGGGGCGCCATAACCATACGGGGCATAGCCGTAGGGGCCGCCCCAGCCGTAGGGGCCGTAGCCATAGTAGTCGCGGTAGCGGTTGTAGCCGCGGCCCCAGCCGCGGCCGCCGCCGCTCATGTTCATGTTGAAGTCGCCGTAGCCATCGCCGAACATGTCGTTCCACCAGTCGTTCATGCCGTTCCCGTAGCCGGGACCGCCCCAGCCCGGGCCCCACCAGGCCTGAGCAGAGGTCATCGAGAGGGCGGCGGCGCCGGCGATCGCCGCCACGCCCATGACTTTGGCGAGCTTTTTCATGATCCTGACACTCCGAAACTGTTTTTGTAGGGGTCTGTATCGTGAAGCAGCGGCGGCGCCAGTGCGGGCCGGCGCCGCAGGCCAGTTTCGCAATCGCGCGAAACTGTCAATGATTATAGGTAAGCTCCTTCGGCCTTGTGAAGGGTCGCGACCCCCGGTCCCGTGGGCGCGGATGGCCGCTCCCGCTGGCTGGGCGGCTGTCGTCTGCGCAGCGCTGCCGCCCCTGGTTGCGGGGGCGGGCGGTCTGAGCGATCCGCGATTTTTCATTGAGATGCCGGTGCCCTGCGGCGAATTTTGCTGCGCTGCATTGAGGCCCCGGGGGAGATTTGGTAGCTTGTAATGCCATCCGGGCCTCCTCTCCCTCACCTTCTTCCCCTTTTATGACGACCAAGTTCATCTTCATCACCGGCGGCGTGGTCTCGTCGCTGGGCAAGGGTATTGCTTCCGCTTCGCTCGCGGCCCTGCTCGAGGCGCGCGGCCTGCGGGTCACGCTGATCAAGCTCGACCCCTACATCAACGTCGATCCGGGGACCATGAGCCCGTTTCAGCACGGCGAGGTCTATGTCACCGACGACGGTGCCGAGACGGATCTGGACCTCGGCCACTACGAGCGTTTCGTGCGTACCCGCATGGGCCGCAACAACAATTTCACGACTGGCCAGATCTACGAGAGCGTGATCCGCAAGGAGCGGCGCGGCGACTACCTCGGCCGCACCGTCCAGGTGATCCCGCACATCACCGACGAGATCAAGGACAGCGTGCGCCTCGGGGCCGATGAGGCCGACATTGCGATGGTCGAGATCGGCGGCACGGTCGGCGACATCGAGTCGCTGCCGTTCCTGGAGGCGATCCGCCAGATGCGCGTCGAGGTGGGGCGGGAGAACGCCCTCTTCATGCACCTGACGCTGGTCCCCTACATCCGCACCTCGGGCGAGATCAAGACCAAGCCGACCCAACACTCGGTCAAGGAGTTGCGCTCGATCGGCATCCAACCCGACATCCTGCTGTGCCGCGCCGAGCAGCCGATCCCCGAGGCCGAACGCAAGAAGATCGCGCTCTTCACGAACGTCCCGGAGGCCGCGGTGATCTCGGCCATCGATGCCGACAACATCTACCGCATCCCGATGCTGCTGCATGCCCAGCACCTCGACGACCTGGTCGTGCGTCAGTTCGGCCTCGAGGTCCCGGCGGCGAATCTCGCCGAGTGGCAGCGCGTGCTAGAGGGCTTCGACCACCCGACCCACGAGGTCACGGTGGCCATGGTCGGCAAGTACATGCACCTGACCGAGGCCTACAAGTCGCTCTCCGAGGCCCTGGCCCATGCCGGCGTGCATACGGGGACCAAGGTGCGGATCCGCTACCTGGACTCCGAGGAGATTGAGCAGCAGGGCACCGATTGCCTACGCGAGGTCGACGCGGTCCTCGTCCCTGGCGGCTTCGGTGGCCGTGGCATCGAGGGCAAGATGGCGGCCGTGCGGTTCGCCCGCGAGCAGCGCGTCCCGTACTTGGGCATCTGCCTCGGCATGCAGGTCGCCGTCATCGAGTACGCCCGTCAGGTCGTGGGCCTCGAGGGGGCGCACAGCACCGAGTTCGATCCGACGACCCCGCACCCGGTGATCGCGCTGATCACCGAGTGGCTGAACGAGTCGGGTCAGATTGAGCAGCGCGAGGAGGGCGGCGACCTCGGCGGCACGATGCGTCTGGGCGGTCAGAATTGCCGCCTGGAGCCCGGCAGCCTCGCGCGCAGCGTCTATGGCCGGCCGCAGATCCGCGAGCGCCACCGCCACCGCTACGAGTTCAACAACCAGTATCTGGATGCGATGAAGGACGCCGGGATGCGCTTCTCGGGCTGGTCGCTCGACAGCACCCTGGTCGAGATCGTCGAGATTCCCGACCACCCCTGGTTCATCGCCTGCCAGTTCCACCCCGAGTTCACGTCGACGCCGCGGGACGGTCATCCGCTGTTCCACGGGTTCATCAAGGCGGCGCTCGCCCACCAGCGACAGGTGGCGAGGGCGAGCAAGTGACGCCGCTGCTCGACTTCGAGGTCGGGCTCGACCGGCCGCTCTTCCTGATCGCCGGTCCCTGCGTCATCGAGAGCGAAGCCCTGGCCGAGGAGACGGCCGGACGGCTGAAGGAGATCGCCACCGACCTGGGGATCCCGTTCATCTACAAATCCTCGTTCGACAAGGCCAACCGCTCCTCCGGGGCGAGCTTCCGCGGCCCCGGTCTGGAGCGCGGCCTGGCGATCCTCGAGGCGGTGCGCACCCGCCTCGGGGTGCCGGTCCTGACCGATGTCCATGAGGACACCCCGCTCGCCGAGGTCGCCTCGGTCGTCGACGTCCTCCAGACACCGGCCTTCCTCTGCCGCCAGACGAACTTCATCCGCACCGTCGCCGCCCAGGGGCGGCCGGTCAACATCAAGAAGGGCCAGTTCCTCGCCCCCTGGGACATGGCCCAGGTCGTCGCCAAGGCCCGCGCGACCGGCAACGAGACGATCCTCGTCTGCGAGCGGGGCGTCTCGTTCGGCTACAACAACCTGGTCTCCGACATGCGCGCCCTCGCGGTGATGCGGGCGACCGGCTGCCCGGTGGTCTTCGACGCGACCCACTCGGTGCAGCTGCCCGGCGGCCAGGGCGATCGCTCCGGCGGCCAGCGCGAGTTCGTGCCCGTGCTGGCGCGTGCGGCGGTCGCCACCGGCGTCGCCGGCCTGTTCATGGAGACCCACCCGGATCCGGATCGGGCGCTGAGCGACGGTCCCAACGCCTGGCCGCTCGGGCGCATGGCGGCGCTGCTGGCAACCCTGGTCGAGCTCGACCGGCTGGTCAAGGCACGCGGCTTCGCCGAGGCCGACCTCTAAGCAACGGTTCAAGAACAACTGAAGCAACGGGGGGCGGGCCTCTGGCCCGCCCCCCATGGTCAAGCGCGCCACGTATGGTTCACTTGTTACCAAGTGACGATTCAAGAACAACCGGTACCTCTTCTTGGAACTACGAAACACGCGAAAGGGCTCGATAGACACAGGAGCATTTGCCGTTTTGTCGCGACTTTCGGTGTATTTCGTAGTTTCTTGTCGTCCGTGCGCTGGTGTCGGTCGTTCGTGAATCGTTCCTAACGTCGGCGGCGCTCATTCGGTGGAATTTTCCGCAATCAAGCAGGCCCTTTGAAGGAGACCAAAGTCCATGTCCGAGATCGTCGATATCCGCGCCCGGGAGATCCTGGACTCGCGCGGCAACCCCACTGTCGAGGCCGATGTCTATACCGCCGACGGGGCGATCGGGCGGGCGGCGGTGCCGTCGGGCGCCTCGACCGGTTCGCGCGAGGCCCTGGAGTTGCGTGATGGCGACGCTGGTCGGTACGGCGGCAAGGGCGTGCGGCGGGCGGTCGCCAACATCGCCGGCGAGCTGCGCGAGGCGCTGCTCGGCCACGAGGTCGGCGACCAGGAGGCCCTGGACCGGCGCATGATCGAACTTGACGGGACCGACAACAAGGGTCGGCTCGGTGCCAATGCCATTCTCGGCGTGTCGCTTGCGGCGGCCCATGCCGCGGCCCAGGAGCGCGGGCTGCCGCTCTACCGCTCCCTCGCGAGCGGCCCCTACCGGTTGCCGGTGCCCATGATGAACATCATCAACGGCGGTGCCCACGCGGCCAACAGCGTCGACTTCCAGGAGTTCATGATCCTGCCGGTCGGCGCCGCGAGCCTGCGCGAGGCGGTGCGTTGCGGGGCCGAGGTCTTCCACGCCCTGAAGTCGGTCCTCGCCGACCGCGGGCTCGCCACGGCGGTCGGCGACGAGGGTGGCTTCGCGCCGGACCTGCCGTCCAACGAGGCGGCTATCGAGGTGATCCTCGAGGCGATCGCCAAGACCGGCTACAAGGCCGGCGAGGACATCTACCTGGGCCTCGATGTCGCGAGCTCGGAGTTCTACGAGAATGGCCAGTACCACCTCGCGGGCGAGGGGCGCCGCCTCGATGCGGCCGGCCTCGTCGACCTGCTCGCCGACTGGGTCGCGCGCTACCCGATCCTGACCATCGAGGACGGCATGGCCGAGGGCGACTGGGACGGCTGGCGGCTCCTCTCCGAGCGCCTCGGTCAACGCGTCCAGCTGGTCGGCGACGACCTCTTCGTGACCAACACGCAGATCCTGAAGGAGGGTATCGACAAGGGCATCGCCAACTCCATCCTCATCAAGGTCAATCAGATCGGCACCCTGACCGAGACCCGCGCGGCGATCGACATGGCCCACGCGGCCGGCTACACGGCCGTGATCTCGCACCGCTCCGGGGAGACCGAGGACACGACGATCGCCGATCTGGTCGTCGCGACCAACACAGGGCAGATCAAGACGGGCTCGCTATCCCGCTCGGATCGGGTCGCGAAGTACAATCAGCTGATGCGTATCGAGGATCAACTGGGGGATGAGGCCGTCTATGCCGGGCGTTCCGCGTTCAAGTGGCTCTAGCCGATGGCGGGGGCCATCGCGCTGGGCTCGCGTCCACCCCTGGTGCAGCGCCTGGGCGTCATGATGCGCTGGCTGCTCCCGCTGCTGCTGGTACTCCTCGGCCTGCTCCAGTACCGCCTCTGGGTCGGTGAGGGCAGCCTGGCCGAGGTCCATGCGCTGCGCGAGGAGATCGCCCGCCAGGAGGCGGCGCTGGCCGAGGCGCGTCAGCGCAACGCCGCGCTGGAGGCCGAGGTCGAGAGCCTGCGCAGCGGTTACGACGCCCTCGAGGAGCGCGCCCGCAGCGAGCTCGGGATGATCAAGCGCGGCGAGGTCTTCCTCCAGGTCATCGAAGGCGGCGAGGCGCCCAAGCCATGAGCGGCGGCGAGGCGTTTTGGGCCATCGTACCGGCCGCCGGCGTCGGCCGGCGGGTCGGGGCGGCGATCCCCAAGCAGTACCTGCCGCTCGCCGGGCGGCGGGTCATCGACCAGGGCCTGGCCGTCCTGCTCGGCGAGGCGCGGATCCGCGGTGTCGTCGTCGCCCTCGACCCGCACGACGCCCTGTGGTCGCAGACCGCATTCGCCGAGGACCCGCGCGTGCGCCGGGTCGCCGGCGGTGCCGAGCGCTGCCACTCGGTGCTCAATGCGCTGGAGGCGCTCGCCGAGACGGCCGCGGCCGACGACTGGGTGCTGGTCCACGACGCGGCCAGGCCCTGCCTGCGCGCCGACGACCTGGCACGGATGATCGAAGTCCTGCGCGAGGATCCGGTCGGCGGGATCCTGGCCATGCCGGTGCGCGACACGATGAAGGAGGCCGACGCAGCCGGGCGGATCGGCGCGACGCTGCCGCGCGAGCGGCTCTGGCACGCCTACACGCCGCAGATGTTCCGCCTCGGCCCGCTGCGCGAGGCCATCGCCGCGGCGCTCGCCGCCGGCGAGCTCGTCACCGACGAGGCGGCGGCCATCGAACGCGTCGGCCGCGCCCCGCGGCTCATCGAGGGGCACGCCGACAACATCAAGATCACCCGGCCCGAGGACCTGCCTCTGGCCGAGTTCTACCTGCAACAACAGGGGCGAATATGCTGATCGGTCAGGGCATCGATGCCCACAGATTCGCGGCCGACCGGCCGCTGGTCATCGGCGGCGTCACGATCGACTACGAGCTCGGCCTCACGGCCCACTCCGATGGGGACGTCGTCATCCATGCGCTCTGCGACGCCCTGCTCGGGGCGGCCGGTCTCGGCGACATCGGCCGTCACTTCCCGGACACCGACCCGGCCTATGCCGGGATCGACAGCCGCATCCTGCTGCGTCGGGTCATGGCCAGCCTGCGCGAGCGCGGGCTCGCGGTGCGCAACGCCGATATCACGATCATGGCCCAGCGCCCGCGGATGGCCCCGCACATCCCGGCGATGGTCGCCTGCCTGGCCGAGGACATGGGCTGCGCGCCCCAGCGGGTCAACGTGAAGGCGACGACGACCGAGCAGATGGGCTTCACCGGCCGCGGCGAGGGGATCGCGGCGGCGGCCGTCGTCCTGCTCGACGAGTGAGCGGCGACGCGTGACCGGGGCTGCGCCCTGGCGTTCGTTCGGGGCCTTGCCCCATGCCCACGGCGGCCCGCCGGGCGCGGGGCGGCTGCGTGCCACGCCGGCGGACTTCGTCGTCGAGGAACGGCTCGGCTTCGCGCCCGATGGCGAGGGCGAGCACCGGCTGTTGCGGGTGCGCAAGGTCGGTGCCAACACCGAGTGGGTCGCGCGCCGCCTCGCCGCGTTCGCCGGCGTGCCGGTGGGCGCGGTCGGCTGGGCCGGCCTCAAGGACCGGCATGCGGTCACGACCCAATGGTTCAGCGTGCCGGTCGCGAACCGCCCGGAGCCCGACTGGGCGGCGGCCGGGGCGGACGATGACGGCTTCCGAGTCGTCGAGGTCCACCGTCACCGCCGCAAGCTGCGCCGCGGGGCGCTCGCCGGCAACCGCTTCCGGCTGCGGGTCGGCTCGCTGAGCGGCGATCGGGCGGCCCTGGATGAGCGCCTCGCGCAGATCGCCGAGCGCGGTGTCCCGAACTACTTCGGCGAGCAGCGCTTCGGCCGCGGCGAGGCCAATCTGGCGCGGGCCAGCGCCCTCTTCGAGGGCCGCGTCGGGCGCGTCGATCGTCATCGCCGCGGCCTCTGGCTATCGGCCGCGCGCGCCCAGCTCTTCAACGAGGTCCTCGCCGAACGGGTGATCCGTGGCGACTGGGATCGGCCGCTCGTCGGCGACCGGATGCAGCTCGCCGGCTCGCACTCGCACTTCGCCGCCGAGTCGATCGACGAGACGCTGCGCGCCCGGACCCGGGTCGGCGACATCGCGCCGACCGGTCCGCTTTGGGGTCGCGGCGCCCTGCCGAGCGGCGGCGAGCCGGCCCGCCTCGAGGGCGAGGTGGCCGCGGCCTTCCCGCTCTGGGTGCAGGGGCTGGAGGCGGCTGGCCTGGAGCAGGAGCGCCGCGCACTGCGGTTGCGTCCGCTCGATGTGGCCTGGCACTGGCCGGATGCGCAGGTGCTGGAACTCGGCTTCGAGCTGCCGGCCGGCGCCTATGCGACGGCCGTCCTGCGCGAGCTCATCGATTGGCACGACGAGGAATCGGGCGCGGTCGACGTCCGGGATTGACCTGGGGATGGTCCGGGCCGGCGCGTCAACCGCGATGACGGTCGCGCTTGACCTTCGCCGGGTTGCGCAGCAGCACGTAGACGGCCCCGGTGCCGCCGTCGCGGCGGGTCGCCGAGCAGAAGGCGAGGACCTCGGGGCGCAGCCGCAGCCAGTAGTTGACCTTGCGCTTGAGGACGGGCGGCTGTCCGGAGCCGGCGCCCTTGCCGTGGATGATGCGGGCGCAGCGCACGCGCCGCGCCGTGCACTCGCGCAGGAACTCGCGCAGCGTCTCGCGGGCCAGCTCGGCGGTCAGGCCGTGCAGGTCGACCTCCAAGCCGATCGCGAAGCCGCCGCGTTGCAGTTCCTGCATCACCCGCCGCTGGACACCCGCCCGGGCGAACTCCAGATAGTCGTGGGTCGCGACCTCGGCCTCCGACAGGTGATACGCCAACTCCTCCTCGTCGGCGGCCTCGGGGCGCGGTCGCGGCCGCGGCGGTGGGCGCCGGCGGTGGGGCTCGGCGGCCTCGTGCGCGAGCGGCTCGGCATCGGCGACGGCCTCGCGGAAGAGGTCACGCTCGGCCGGTGGGATCGACTTGCTCATGGGCCTGATGATCGGTGCGTTTCGTCGAGGGGCTTGCGCCGGGGCGGGATTCGAGTATAGCCGCGCTGCGGGGGGCTGTGGGCAACTCGGTCGCGTCATGCGGTATCCGATCCGCGCGAGATCTGGCATCCTTCGACCTCAGACAGAGGAGATCGGGAGCATGTCCGGGACGGATGATTCGGCGTGCCGCGTCGGCCCCTGGAGGGCCCGGCCGGGTGGGCCTGGGTTGCGACGATGAAGATACTGGTCAGTAACGACGACGGCTATCAGGCGCCGGGCCTCGCCGCCCTGGCGAGCGAGCTGTCCAGGATCGGCGAGGTGATCGTCGTCGCCCCCGAGCGCGACCGCAGCGGTGCGAGCCATTCGTTGACGCTCGATGTACCGCTGCGTGCGGTGCGCACCGCCAACGGCTACTATCGCGTCGACGGCACGCCGACGGATTGCGTCCACCTCGCGATCACCGGGCTGCTCGAGGACGAGCCCGATCTGGTCGTGGCCGGGATCAACCACGGGCCGAATCTCGGCGACGACGTGATCTATTCGGGCACCGTCGCCGCCGCGACCGAGGGACGCTTCCTCGGCCTGCCGGCGATCGCGGTCTCGATGGATGCCCACGATCCGCGCCACCTGGCGACCGGGGCGCGGATCGCCGCGGAGCTGGTGCTGCGGCTGCGCGATGCGACGCTGGCGCCCGATGTCATCCTCAACGTCAATGTGCCGGACCTGCCCTACGAGCAGATTCGTGGCCTCGCGGCGACGCGGCTCGGCCATCGTCACCGCGCCGAGCCGGTCACCCGCACCCACGATCCGCGCGGCCGACCCATCTACTGGGTCGGTCCGGCCGGCCCGGAGCAGGACGCCGGCCCCGGGACCGATTTCCACGCGGTGCGCCATGGCCTGGTCTCGGTGACGCCGTTGCAGGTCGACCTGACCCGCCACGCCGCGCTCGGTGCCCTCGAGGAGTGGCTCGGGCGGTGCAACTGACGGCGGCCGACGACGGGGAGGCGCTCGGCGTGAGCTCGCGGCGTGCCCGCGAACGCCTCGTCGAGCGGTTGCGCCAGATGGGCGTGACCCATCCCGACGTCCTGGAGGCGATCGGCCGGCTGCCGCGCCACTTCTTCGTCGACGAGGCGCTGGCGAGTCGCGCCTACGACGACTCGGCGCTGCCGATCGGCTGGGGCCAGACGATCTCCCAGCCCTACATGGTGGCTCGGATGACCGAGATCCTGCTTGCCGGCGTGCGCCGCGAGCGGGTCCTGGAGATCGGCACCGGCTCTGGATTCCACACGGCCGTGCTCGCCTCGCTGGTGCGCCGCGTCTACAGCATCGAGCGTATCGCCGACCTCAAGGAGCGGGCCGAGCGGCGGTTGCGGGCGTTGAAGCTGCGCAACGTGCGGCTGCGCCACGCCGACGGCGCCGAGGGGTGGCCCGAGTACGCGCCGTTCGATGCGATCCTGGTGACGGCGGCCCCGCCGCGGGTCCCGCGGGTGCTGGCCAACCAGTTGGCCTGCGGCGGGTGCATGGTGACGCCGATCGGTACGGCGCCGGATCAGTCCCTGCTCCGCCTGGTGCGGACCCGGACCGGCTGGCGGCACGAGGCGCTGGAACCGGTCAGCTTCGTCCCATTTCTCGAGGGCACCTGTTGATGCGCATCTTCTCCTCGCTCTACGCCCGCGCGCTCGCTTGGTCGCGCCACCGGTATGCGCCCTGGTATCTGGGCGGGCTGAGCTTCGCCGAGTCGTCCTTCTTCCCGATTCCGCCCGATGTCATGCTCGCGCCGATGAGCATGGTCAAGCCCGAGCGCAGCCTAGCCTATGCGGCGTTGACGACGGTGGCCTCGGTCCTGGGCGGGCTGCTCGGCTACCTGATCGGGACCTTCGCCTTCGAACTGGTCGCACCGCTGCTGCAAGGCGCCGGTTATTGGGATGAGTACGAAGCGGCCCAGGCCTGGTTCGCCCGCTGGGGCTTCTGGGCGGTCTTTCTGGCCGGTTTTTCGCCGATCCCCTACAAGGTCTTCACGATTACCGCGGGCGTCATCGCGATGGCGCTGTTACCCTTCGTCGTGGCGTCGCTGATCGGGCGCGGGGCGCGCTTCTTCCTGGTGGCCGCGTTGATGGCCTGGGGCGGGGAGCGGATGGAGCGCACGCTGCACGCCTATGTGGATCGGATCGGCTGGATCACGGTCTCGCTCGTGGCGGCGGTCTTCGTCGTCCACCGGGTCGGGGCCATGCCGGGCTAATATGGCGGCGCCTCGGCAGCGGCGCCGGGCAGGCGCGCTGATACGCGCGGGCCGGCGATCGGTCGCGGTGGGCGTGGCCGCCGCGCTCACCGCCGCGCTGCTCGGCGGTTGTGGTCCCCGTCCTGGGCCGGCGCCCGTGTACGCGCCGGGCGAACCGACCCCGGAGGGTCTCTATCGGATTCGGGCCGGCGACACCTTGAGCGACATCGCGTTGCGCGAGGGCATCGATCTGGCGACGCTGGCCGACTGGAACGCGCTGGAGCCGCCTTACCGAATACTGGCCGGCGGCCTGCTTCGGGTGGCGCCGCCGCCGCCATCGCCTGCGGCGCGGCTGCAATCGGGACCATCGGCGCCCGATGAGCGGCGGATGCGCGGGCGGTCAGCGCCGTCGGCCTCCGCCGGTGTCTCCGGGGCGGCCGCGACGGCCCCAGCCCATCCGCCGTCGAAGCCTCGGCGGTCACCGAGCGAGGCCATCGCCTCGGGCATCGCTTGGCAGTGGCCGCTCGTCGGGCGGGTCGTGAAGGGCTTCGATGCCCGCGACCGCACGCGACAGGGCATCCGGATCGCCGCTCGCCCGGGCGAACTCGTCGTCGCCGCGGCGAGTGGCACCGTCGGCTACAGTGGCGATGGACTCAAGGGTTACGGCAACCTTATCATCCTCAAGCATAAAGATGACTATTTGAGCGCCTATGGGTTCAATCGTCGGCTCTTGGTCGCGAAGGGAGAGAAGGTCACGCGCGGCCAGCCGATCGCAGAAGTAGGACAGACGACTGGGGGTGAGGCGCAGCTTCATTTCGAAGTTCGTAAGGACGGTGCAGCAGTAGATCCGCTGAAGCTTCTGCCTCGCACGCGCTGAGCCGGCGAGGCAGAAAGGAGGAGCCTTGGATGACAGTCGCCGATAAACGAGCCGGCTCGACGAGTCGCTCGGCCTCTGACGCAGCAACACCCGTACCTCTCATCGATGAAGACTACGTCGTCGCGGACGACGAGGAGCCGCTCGGCGACGACCCCTACGCCAATGCCTATGAGGAAGGGCGGGAGATCTCCGATGCCGTCGAGGAGGATGAGGTCGAGGACGACCGCTTCGACGCCGGTGAGGCGGATTTCGATGCCACGCGTCTCTATCTGAACGAGATCGGCGAGGCCAAGCTCCTCACCGCCGAGGAGGAGGTCTTCTATGCGCGCCGCGCTCAGCAGGGCGACAACGCGGCGCGCCAACGGATGATCGTCTGCAACCTGCGGCTCGTCGTCAAGATCGCGCGCCGCTATCTCAACCGCGGTCTGCCGTTGCTCGATCTGATCGAGGAGGGCAACCTGGGGCTGATCCGGGCGGTCGAGAAGTTCGACCCAGAACGCGGTTTCCGTTTCTCGACCTACGCGACCTGGTGGATCCGCCAGACCATCGAGCGGGCGATCATGAACCAGACCCGCACCGTGCGGCTGCCGATCCACGTCGTCAAGGAGATCAATCTCTACCTGAAGGCGACGCGCAAGCTGGCGCAGCACCTCGATCACGAGCCCACCTCCGAGGAGGTCGCCGAACTGCTGCACAAGCCGCTCAGCGAGGTCAAGCGCATGCTCGGCCTGAACGAGCGGATCGCCTCGGTCGACATGCCCTACAGCAAGGACGCCGACAAGCCGCTCGTCGACATCCTCCAGGACGAGAACGCCGACGACCCGGCCGAGCGCATCCACGACCACGACGTGCAGATCAACCTGGAGCAGTGGCTGCAGAGACTCAACGACAAGCAACGCGCGGTCGTCGAGCGTCGCTTCGGGTTGCGCGGCTACGAACACTCCACGCTCGAGCGTGTCGCCCGGGAGCTTGGCGTGACCCGCGAGCGGGTGCGTCAGATCCAGATGGATGCGTTGCGCCGGTTGCGCGACATCCTGGAGCGCGATGGCTTCTCGATGGACGCCTTCTTCAAGTAGCCGCCCGTGCCCCCGTCGAGTGCCGGCGCGCAGACGGGGAGGGGCGTGTCGCCGATCCAAGGGGCGGGGCTTCGCCGCCCCGAGCGATGCAGCCGTCCGTTGCCGGTAGCGAATCGTTCGGTTGAGGCCGTTGGCGCCCACCGAGTTGCCGACGTTGCGCCGAGCCTTGGGGCTAGGCGCGAATCGCGACCTACGGACGGGTTCGCACCGCGGAGCGCTCATCCTCACGCAGGAAACGAGACCCCGGCGCCCCAGCCAGACCCGCGGTGGTCGATGGCAGCAATCCAGCACGAGACCGTCCAAGACCTGCTCCTATCGTCCGACGAGCTGATCGACGGCGAAATCGTCCGGCGTCCGATGACGCGGGCGCGCCATGCTCGGGCCCAAAGCCAAGTCAACCGCCACCTGGGCACTTTCGACGACGGAGCGAGGCCGGGCGGTTGGTGGATCTTGACCGAGATCAGCGTGGCCTACGAAGCGCACGAATGTCCCTGCCACGACATCGCTGGATGGCGCCGCGAGCGCCTGCCGCGCCTTCCGGATGGGCCGATCGGGCTGCCGCCGGATTGGGTCTGCGAGATCGTCTCGCCCGGTCATGAGAAGAAGGACACCCGATCCATCCCGCTACTGCTGCGCCGGCATCGGGTGCCCTGCGACTGGGTCACTTGGTCAGAGCACAGGGCGCTGGTCGCCTACGCGCTCGACGAGGGAGAGCGGCCTGTCGTCGCGACGCTCGGGGGACGGACCGCGCACGGGTGCCGCCGCAGGGCTCGGGGGCGTTCGGTGGCGCGAAATGGGTGAGAAGCTGAGGTATCCCCGGATAAAAGGCATAGACCGCAGTGGCGTAGGTCGACTGACCGACGGAAGCCGACCCTCGCAATCCGAGCCATCTCGCCGTCGCGCGGTTGACTGGGAGCGCCGGCTTTCCAGCCGGCTCGTCGCCGTCGCGGCTCGATGCCGCGTCGGCGGCGTCTGGGCCGGTAGAAGGGCACGTGCGCAGCGGCCATCCAGCGGCGCCTATCGGTGATCTCCTGGTTCCAGCGCCGAAGGTCGCGCGCCGGGGTCATCGAGCCCCCCGCGCGCGAAGCCGGCTGAAAGCCGGCGCTCCCAGTTCGTACCGACTCGCCGTCGAGGCCGATTTTGTGGGGATGCCTCAGGGTGAGAGGCCCTGTGATGTGGCATCGCCCCCTTGCGCGGCGTCAACCCCGCAGACGACGAGGTGAACGGGGGCATGATTGATGGATACACTTGACAACGATAGGCCCGGATCCTGAGGGTCCTTCTTGGGGGCGGGTCGTTCGCGCGGGACGGTGCCCCTGGTCGGCGGGCCGGGTCGCCCCGATCCTTCATCGCATCCCGTCGGCTGCGGAGGGCCTATGGAAGCCGGGTTGGAGCAGAAGTACAACCTCGCCGTCGTGCGCTGGTTCGCGGTCATGGCGGTCGTCTACCTGGTCGTCGGGGCGACGGTCGGCGTCTTCATCGCCTCGCAGTTGGCCTGGCCGGCGCTCAATTTCGACAGCCCCTATCTGTCGTTCGGGCGCCTGCGCCCGCTGCATACGAACGCCGTCATCTTCGCCTTCGGCGGCTGCACGTTGATGGCCACCGCCTTCTACTCGGTGCAGCGCACCTGCGGCGCGCGGCTCTGGAGCGACCGCCTCGCCTGGTTCACCTTCTGGGGCTGGAACCTGGTCATCCTGCTTGCGGTGATCACGCTGCCGCTGGGGCTGACGCAGTCGAAGGAGTATGCCGAGCTCGAGTGGCCGATCGACATCCTGATCGCCGTCGTCTGGCTGGCCTTCACGATCAACTTCATCATGACGATCGCCAACCGCAAGAGTTCGCACATCTATGTGTCGAACTGGTTCTTCCTCGGCATGATGGTGATGATCACCTACCTGCACGTCGTCAACAGCCTGGCGGTGCCCGTGGGGCTGTTCAAGTCCTATTCGTTGTTCTCCGGGGTCCAGGACGCGATGATCCAGTGGTGGTGGGGCCACAACGCGGTCGGCTTCTATCTGACCGCCGGCTTCCTCGGGATCATGTACTACTTCGTGCCCAAGCAGGCGAACCGGCCCGTCTACTCGTACCGGCTCTCGGTCCTGCACTTCTGGGCGCTGATGTTCGGCTATGTCTGGCTCGGTGCCCACCACCTGCAATACACGGCGCTGCCGGATTGGACCGGCTCGCTCGGGGCGGCGATCTCGCTGGCGATGATCATCCCCTCCTGGGGTGGGGCCGTAAACGGTATGATGACGCTGTCGGGGGCCTGGGACAAGCTGCGCACCGACTATGTGCTGCGCTTCCTGATCATCGCAATCGCCTTCTACGCGATGTCGACCTTCGAGGGCCCGGTGATGGCCCTGAAGACGGTCAACGCCCTGTCGCACTACACGGACTGGACGATCGGCCACGTCCATTCGGGGGCGCTCGGCTGGGTCGCCGGGGTCTCGATCGGCGCCATCTACCACCTGATGATGCGCCTCTGGTACACGGAGATCTATTCGATGAAGCTGGTCGCGCTGCACTTCTGGACGGCGACGATCGGCACCCTGGTCTACATCGTCTCGATGTGGGTCTCGGGGATCTCGCAGGGCCTGATGTGGCGCGCCTACGACGAGTACGGCACGCTGGCCTACACCTTCGTCGAGTCGGTCGACGCGATGCAGCCCTACTACGTGATGCGCGTGATCGGCGGCATCATCTTCCTCTTCGGCGCCGTCGCGATGCTATTCAACGTGGTGATGACGGTCAGGAAGTCGCTCGCCGACGGCGGCCTGGAACGCGCCCGCGCCGTGCCGGCGGCCGCCTGAACCGGGAGGACCCAGCGATGACGCGAGACACGCAGCCCAAGGGCCTTCAGGACCGGATGGAGCGCAACATCTGGAGGCTCCTGATCGTGCTGGCGATCGTCCTGTCGATCGGCGGTCTGGTGGAGATCGTGCCGCTCTTCTATCTGAAGAGCGTGCTGGAGCACAACCGGGTGCCGGAGATCGTCTGGAACCACGCCGCCCCGGGGACGACGCCGATCGTCGAGGTCGACGACGCGGGGGGCAGGCGCTGGAACTGGCGGCCAGGCGACGGGATCCGGCCCTACACGGCGCTCGAGCTGGCCGGCCGGGACGTCTATCAGCGGGAGGGCTGCTATCTGTGCCACTCGCAGATGGTCCGCCCGTTCCGCGACGAGCGCGAGCGCTACGGCCACTACTCGCTCGCCTCCGAATCGCTCTACGACCACCCCTTCCAGTGGGGCTCGAAGCGCACCGGGCCGGACCTGGCCCGGGTCGGCGGCAAGTATTCCGACGACTGGCAGCGCGAGCACCTGCTCGAACCGCGCGCGCTGGTGCCCGAGTCGGTGATGCCGAGCTACGGCTGGCTGGAGGAGCGCTACGTCAGCGCGCGCCGGATCCAGCGCCACATGCGCGGGTTGCGCGCGATCGGGGTGCCGTACCACGATGTCGATATCGCCATCGCCCCGCAGTTGGTCGACGGCAAGACCGAACTCGACGCCCTGGTCGCCTATCTCCAGGTGCTCGGCACGATGGCGACGCTGGACGACGCGACGGTGTACCGTGAGTAGCCTGGTCGAACACTGGCGGACGGACTGGGCGGCGATGACCGTCAACGACTGGATCGGCACGATCCTGACGGTCGTGATCTTCGTCCTGATGGTCCTGGTCTATTTCCAGGTCCTGCGTCCGAAGAATCGGGAGCGGCTCGAGTCTCGGCGGTTCATCCCGTTCGACGACGAGGAGCGCAGCGGAGACGACGATGGCCGAGAATGATCCCTTTCCTGGCGAGGACAACACCGGGCACATCTGGGACGGCAACCTGCGCGAGTTGCGCAACCCGCCACCGCGCTGGTGGATGCTGGGGCTGTGGGCCTCGATCCTCTTCGTCGTCGGCTACGGCATCCTCTATCCGTTCTGGCCGACCGCGGACGGCTACACCAAGGGGCTCCTCGGCTGGACCCAGATCGAGGAGTACCGCCGCGGCGTCGCCCAGGTCGAGGCCGTGCGGGCGCCGTTCGAGGAGCGGATTCGTGGTCTCACGGCCGCCGACATCCTCGCCGACCCCGAGCTGACCCAGTACACGGTGGCCTCGTCCAAGGTCCTCTTCGGCGACAACTGCTCGGCCTGCCACGGCAGCGGCGGCCAGGGCAACCCGGGCTACCCGATCCTCGCCGACGACTATTGGCAGTACGGCGGCACCCCGGCCAAGCTCGTCGAGAGCATTGGGCAGGGTCGCCAGGGCTCGATGCCGGCCCACGGCGAGATCCTCTCGGCGACCGAGATCGACCGGCTCGCCCGCTTCGTCACGGAGCTCAAGTCCGGGGAGCCCGGGGCCGAGGACGGCTGGTCCCTCTACCGGGCCAAGGGCTGTGTCGCCTGTCACGGACAAGAGGGCGACGGGGTCGTCGTGCGGCTGCCCAACGGCGATGTCATCACGGTCGGGGCGCCGAGCTTCCGCAACGGGATCTGGCGGTTCGCGCCGGGCGGTTACGAGAGCGCCCGTTACACGATCACCCACGGCGTCAACCAGCCAGGCCGGCCCGGGAGTCGCGAGGCGGTGATGCCGGACTTCGGGGCGAGCGGCCGTCTCGGCGAGCAGGAGGTCAAGAAGCTCGCGGTCTATGTCCATCAACTGGGCGGCGGACTTTGATCATCGGCCGCGCGCCGCCATCTAGCGGGCTGTAAGGCGATTGCCGGAAACAAACCGACCGGATGACGCCGGACGTTCGTTTGTCTTCAAGGAGCGAGCGCAGGAGCCTAGCCCAGCGATGTGAGTGCGCTCGCGACACGGAAGACGGGCGAAAAGACCAGCCAGACGGTATGTTTGCTGACAGACATCGCCTAACCAAGACGGACCGGCGCCGGCCGGCGGTGCGAGGCCGCGGCGCGCCGCTCCTGCCAGGAGTCGTAGCTTGAGCGAGCAAGCGGGACGGCGCGAGCCGGATGGCGTCGAGGCCCTGTACGCCGAGGCGGGGCAGTGGCACGTCAATGCCGGCGGCGAGACGATCCACGCCAAGCGGATGCCGGGCCGCTGGCGGCGGATCAAGTGGTTGACGGCGTCGGTCTGGCTGATCTTCTTCCTCGGCCCCTATCTGCGTTGGGACGGCCGTCAGGCCGTGCTCTTCGACATCCCGCACCGCCAGTATCACCTGTTTGGCGCGACCGTGCTGCCGCAGGACTTCTGGATGCTGTCCCTGTTGCTGCTCTTCTTCGCGATCCTGCTGGCGGTCGCGACCGCCCTGGCCGGGCGGGTCTACTGCGGCTTCTTCTGCTTCCAGACCGTCTGGACCGATGTCTTCACCTGGATCGAGGAGCGTCTGGAGGGTGCGCCGGCCGAGCGGCGCCGGCTCGATCGTGCACCGCTCGGCCCGCGCAAGGTCGGCCTGCGCGCCGTCAAGCACCTGGCCTGGCTCGCGATAGGCTTCCTGACCGGCTTCAGCTTCGTCGCCTGGTTCGTCGACGCCCCGACCCTGTGGTGGACCTTCTTCACCGGCGATGCGAGTACGGCGGCCTATGTCGCGGTCGCACTGTTCACGGTCGGCACCTACCTCCTGGCCGGGTTCCTGCGCGAGCAGGTGTGCTTCTGGCTCTGCCCCTATGCCCGTATCCAGGGCGTGATGCTCGATCGCACGACGCTCGTGCCGGCCTACGACGAGCGTCGCGGCGAGCCGCGCGGGCGGCTGCGCAAGGAGGCCGGCGGCGCCGTCCAGGGCGACTGCATCGACTGCCATCAGTGCGTCGCCGTCTGCCCGACCGGCGTCGACATCCGCGCCGGTCAGCAGGAGGGCTGCATCACCTGTGCGCTGTGCATCGATGCCTGCGACGCGGTCATGGACAAGGTCGGCCGACCGCGCGGGCTGGTGCGCTACGCCTCGCTCGATGAGCTCGAGGGGCGCTCGACGACGCCGATGCGCCGTCGGCCGCGGGTTTGGGTCTACACGACGATCCTGGCCACCGCGCTCGCCGGGATCCTCTACGGCCTGGCCTCGCTCGATGCGATCGAACTCAAGGTCCTGCACGAGCGGGCACCGCTCTTCGTGCGCCTGGCCGACGGCTCGATCCAGAACAAGTACACCCTCAAGGTCCTGAACAAGACCGGCGAGGACATGCAGGTGCGCATTCGGGTCGACGGCCCGCCCGGCCTGATGCTGGTCGGCGCCGACGCGCCGCTCTTGGCCCGTCATGGCGAGGTGACGCCGGCGACCCTGTTCCTGCGGCTGTCGCCGGCGGCGCTGGCCGACGAGTCGTTGCCGGTGCGTTTCGTCGCTGCCGGCGAGCGGGCCTCGGGCGAGACGCTGCGCACCGAGCGCGAGAGCGTCTTCATCGGTCCGTGACCGACGGGTTCGGGCGGTCCATCTACAGCGAGGTACCGAGGTGAACGGAAAGGTCGCCGTATCTCCCAACCGGCCGCTCCCGGCCTGGCGCAGCCCTTGGTTGGTCGGGGCGATCGCGCTGATCGTCGCGGTCCTCGCGGTCAATGCGATCATGGTCTACCTGGCCGTGACGACCAATCCCGGCCTCGTCAAGCCGGACTACTACGAGCGGGGCCGCGACTACGAGCGGACCCTCGCCTCGCGCCGCGCTGCCGACCCGGGCTGGACGATGCAGCTCGATGTCCCCGAGGGGCTGCGGGCCGGCGTGCCGACGACGGTGCGCTTCGTCGTCGTCGATCGGGTCGGCCAACCCGTGACGCCGGAGCGGGTCGTCTTCTACGCCTATCGGCCGTCCGACGCGAGCCGCGACTTCTCGGTGCCGATGGTCGAGGAGGGCCGGGGGCGCTACGCCGTGCGGGTCGAGTTCCCGCTGATCGGCGTCTGGGATACGCTCGCCGCGGCCTCGATCGGCGCCGACGAGCAGCTGGTCGGCGGACGGGTGCGTGTCGAGCGTCCCTGATCGCTTCGCCGGCCCACTCGACGATGCGCGCACCGATCCGGTTCGGGCGCGCGATAGCTGCTTTCACTGCGGCCTGCCGCTGCCCGGTGGCGAGCCGATCGTCGCGACGATCGCCGGGCGCGAGCGGGCCTTCTGCTGCCCCGGCTGCCGCGCCGTCTGCGAGGCGATCCATGCCGCCGGCCTCGACGGCTTCTACCGACGCGCCCCGGACGGGGCGCTCTGCCCGCCGCTCGAGCCGCCCAAGGACCTCGCCGTCTACGACTTGGATGCCGTCCAGGCCGACTATGGCGTTACGCCCGGGGGCCGCCGCGAGATCCAGCTCCTCGTCGAGGGGATCCACTGCGCGGCCTGCGTCTGGCTCATCGAGCGGGCCCTGCACGCGTTGCCCGGGGTCATCGAGGCACGGGTCAACCTGACCGGGCGGCGGCTGCGCGTCGCTTGGGACAACGAGCGGCTGCGCCTCTCGGCGATCATCGCCCGGCTCGGCGAGCTCGGGTACGCGGCCCTGCCGTTCGACCCGGATGCGGCCGCCGGCTCGTTGCGACGCCGCCAGCGCGCGCTCCTCTATCGCCTGGCCTTCGCCGGCTTCGCGATGATGAACATGCTGTGGATCTCGATCGCCCTCTACGCCGGGGCCGACGAGGGCGAGTTCCGCGACCTCTTCCACTGGGTCGGGCTGGCGATCGCGACCCCGACGCTCCTCTACGCCGGGGCGCCCTTCTTCCAGGGGGCGGCCGCCGGGCTGCGCGCCGGACACGCGACGATGGACCTGCCGATCGCGCTCGGCGCCTCGATCACCTATCTCTACTCGTTCGTCGCCACCCTGACCGGCGGGGCCGCCGTCTACTGGGACACGGTCGTCAACCTCCTGTTCGTGCTGCTGATCGGCCGGTACCTGGAGTCGCTGTCGCGGCACCAGGCGGTGACCGCGACCGAGCGGCTCCTGGAGCTCCAGCCGAAGGCGGCGACGGTCCTGCGCGATGGCGGCGAGGTCCTGGTGCCGATCCGCGCGGTCCGCCTTGGCGAGACGGTGCGCGTGCGCCCCGGCGAGAAGATCCCGGTCGACGGCACCGTCCTGGCCGGTGAGGGGCCGGTCGACGAGGCCATGCTGACCGGGGAGTCCGAGCCGGTCGCGAAGGTCGCGGGGGCGCGCGTCGCGGCCGGGACCCTGAATGGTGCCGGCGTGCTGGAGGTCCGCGCCGAGGGGCTGCTGCGCGACACGGCGCTCGGGCGGATCATCGGCCTCGTCGAGGCCGCGCAGACGAGCCGCGCGCCGATCCAGTCGCTGGCCGATCGGATCGTCCCCTGGTTCGTCGCGGCGACGCTGGGGCTCGCGCTCGCGACCTTCCTCTGGTGGTGGCCGAGCGACCTGGAGACGGCCTTGATGGCCGCCGCCGCGGTCCTGATCGTTACCTGCCCCTGCGCGCTCGGGCTCGCGACGCCGATGGCGATCGCGGTCGCGGCCGGTGCCGGCGCCCGCCAGGGCGTCCTGGTCAAGGACGGCGCGGCCCTCGAGGCCCTGGCCGACGTCGACCAGGTCGTCTTCGACAAGACCGGCACGCTGACCGAGGGGCGCCCGGCCGTCACCGCCCTCTGGTCGGGCGAGGGCCAGTGGTCGGCGGCCGAGGCCGGCGGGCTGCCGGAGGAGGTGGTCGCGCTCCTTGGGCGGGTCGCGGCCCTCGAGCGCGGCTCGGAGCATCCGGCCGCGGCGGCCCTCGTCGCCCTCGCGGAGGCCGCCGGGGGCACCGTCCGCGCCCGGCCGGTCGCCGAGGTGCGGGTGCGCCCGGGGCGCGGCATCGCCGGCCGGGTCGCCGGCCACCGGGTCCTCGTCGGGACCGCCGACTGGCTGCGCGAGGAGGGGGTCGCCGACCTCGCACCGCTCGAGGCGACGGGCCCCGAGGCGGCCGCCGCCAGCCGGGTCTTCGTCGCCGAAGCGGGGCGGGCGGCGCTCGGCCTAGCGCTGCGCGACCCGCTGCGTCCGGACGCGGCGGGGGTCGTCGCGCGGCTGCGCGCCCCCGGGCGGCGGGTGAGCCTGCTGACCGGCGACCGGCGCGCCCCGGCCGAGCGGATCGCCACCGAGCTCGGCGGCATCGAGGCGCTCGCCGAGGTCCTGCCCGAGGCGAAGGAGGCAGCGGTGGCCGCGCTCCAGCGTCGCGGCGCGCGGGTGGCGATGGTCGGCGACGGGATCAACGACGCCCCGGCCCTCGTGCGCGCCGATGTCGGCATCGCGCTCGGCAGCGGCACAGACGTCTCGATCGCGAGCGCCGACATCGTGCTGATCGGCCGCGAGCTGACCCGCCTGGAATGGACGTTCGTGCTGGCCCGGCGGATGATGCGTACGATCCGCCAGAACCTGGGAATCTCGCTCGTCTACAATCTCGTGATGGTGCCGCTCGCGATGGCGGCGCTGATCACGCCGCTGGTCGCGGCGATCGCGATGCCGCTGAGTTCGCTCGCCGTGATCGGCAACTCGGCCCGGCTGCGCCGCCTCGCCCGGCCCTGACCCGGGCAACCCGGAGGTCCGCCGCGATGGAGGTCATCTACAGCCTGATCCCCGGCATGCTGCTCTTCGGCCTGGCGATGGTCGCGGTCCTCGTCTGGGCGGCGCGCAGCGGCCAGTTCGACGACCTCGAGGGCGACGGCCAGCGGATCCTGATGGACGAGGACCTGGAGCCGCCGACCGGCGACCCGCACAAGCGCGACGCCGACGAAGGGCGCACCGACGCCGATTGAGCGCCGGTGCCCGCGCCATGCCGTGGCCGGTGCCGGTGCGGGTGCCGGTTCGATGATAAGATGCCCCGCATCCATCGATTTCACGGGGCCGGCCGCGTCGCCGGCCGCCCAGACGCCGTACAGAGACCCGCCATGGCCGATCCAGACCCGCTCAGCGCCCCGTCGCGCGCGAACCCCACGACCCACCAACGCGGCCGCGACAAGGTCGCCCGCATCCCGGTCAAGGTGGAGGCGGGCGGCGCGCCGTTGCGCAAGCCGGCCTGGATCCGCGCCAAGGCCCCGGTCGGACCGGCGGTGGCGCGGATCAAGCGGCTGCTGCGCGCCGGCCAGCTCGCGACCGTCTGCGAGGAGGCCCAGTGCCCGAACCTGGGCGAGTGTTTCAGTCACGGCACGGCGACCTTCATGATCCTCGGCGACGTCTGCACCCGTCGCTGCCCCTTCTGCGACGTCGCCCACGGCCGCCCGGCCCCGGTCGATGCCGAGGAGCCGGCCCATCTGGCCGCGGCGATCGCCGAGATGGGCCTGCGCTATGTGGTCATCACGTCGGTCGACCGCGACGACCTGCGCGACGGCGGGGCCGGGCACTTCGCCGCCTGCCTGCGCGCGGTGCGCGCGCGCAGTCCCGGGACCCGGCTCGAGGTCCTGGTACCGGACTTCCGCGGTCGCGAGCCGCTGGCGCTGGCGGCCTTCGCCGGCGAGTCGGCCCCGGACGTCTTCAACCACAACCTGGAGACGGTGCCGCGCCTCTACCGCCAGGCCCGGCCCGGCGCCGACTACCAGGGCTCGCTGCGGCTCCTCGCCGCGTTCAAGGCGGCGCATCCGGGCGTGCCGACCAAGTCCGGCCTGATGCTCGGGCTCGGCGAGGAGCACGACGAGGTCCTCGCCGTGATGGCCGACCTGCGCGCCCATGGCTGCGAGATGCTCACCATCGGCCAGTACCTGGCGCCGACGCGCGAGCACCTGCCGGTGCGCCGCTACTGGACGCCGGCCGAGTTCGACGAGTTGCGTGCGCACGGCGAGGCGCTTGGCTTCTCGCATGTGGCGAGCGGCGCGATGGTGCGCTCCTCCTATCAGGCCGACCGGCAGGCCGCCGGCGTCCTGGCCGGCGACGACCCGGCCGCGGCCGGCTGAACGGGCGCCTCGATGGACCTGCTGGTCGATATCGGCAACACCAGCCTGCGTTGGGCCTGGCATGCCGACGGACGGCTCGGCGAGGTCGGCAGCGTCCGCCACTTCGGCGGACTGCCGATCGACCTGCTCGCGGCCTGGGAGGCGATGGAGCGACCCGCGCGCATCCTCGTCGCGAATGTCGGCGGTGAGGCCGTCGCCGTGGCCCTGGGCCGGGTCTGCGAGGGCCGCTGGGGGCTCGTGCCGGGCTTCGTGCGCACCGAGGCCGAGGCCTTCGGCGTGCGGGTCGCCTATGCCGAGCCGGCGCGGCTCGGCGTCGACCGGTGGCTGGCCCTGGTCGCCGCCCGCCGGCACTTCCCGGGTGATGTCCTGATCGTCGATGCCGGCACCGCGATCACCTTCGATCTGCTCGCCGCCGACGGCCGCCACCTGGGCGGTCTGATCCTGCCCGGGGTCGAGGCGATGCGCGACACCCTGCTGCGCGGTACCCAGATCCCGCGGCTCGAGGTCCCCGATCGGGTCGATGCGCCCGTCGATCGACCTTGGGCCGAGGACACGGCCGGCGCGATCGGCGCGGCCACGATCCAGGCCCCGGCGGCCCTCGCCGAGCGGCTCCAGCGGACGCTCGCCGAGCGCACCGGCGGCGCCCCGCGGCTCCTCGTCACCGGTGGGGACGGCGCGCGCCTGCTGCCGGCCCTGCCGGCAGGCGCCGAGTTGGTGGCGGACCTGGTCCTGCGAGGGCTCGCGTTGGTGTCCTGAGCTGGCAGCCTCCAGCTTTCAGCCTCCAGCTGGCAGGCATGGGCCACCTTTTTGCGCTGCCCCGCCGGGTTGTTTAGGATGGAGGCCCGCCCTGCGCGGTCTCCTCGCGCCGTGCCGTATGCCACAGGAGTCAGCCATGTCGACCCCGGATCAACCCCTCTATCTGGTCCTCATCAGCGTTCACGGTCTGATTCGGGGCCGGGAGCTCGAGCTCGGCCGTGATGCCGACACGGGCGGTCAGACCCTCTATGTGGTGGAACTGGCGCGGGCGCTGGCCGCGCGCGACGACGTCGCCCAGGTGGATCTGGTGACGCGCCGCGTCGAGGACCCGGGCGTGCCTCCCGACTATGCGAGGCCCGAGGAGCCGCTCGGCGAGAAGGCGCGGATCGTGCGGATCGATGCGGGGCCCCCGGAGTACATCCGCAAGGAGCACCTCTGGGACCATCTGGATGCCTTCGCCGACAATCTGCTCGCCTTTCTGCACCGGGGCGAGCGGCTACCGGACCTGATCCATTCCCACTATGCCGATGCCGGCTATGTCGGGACGCGCATCGCCCACCAGCTCGGCCTGCCGCTCGTGCATACCGGTCATTCGCTCGGCCGCGTCAAGCGTCGGCGCCTGCTCGCCTCCGGCGTCGGCCGCGACCTGATCGAGGATCGCTACCACATGTCGCGGCGCATCAACGCCGAGGAGGACACCCTCGGCGCGGCGCGCCTCGTCATCGCGAGCACCACCAACGAGATCGAAGAACAGTACGGCCTCTACGACCACTATCAGCCCGAGCGGATGCAGGTCATCGCACCCGGGACCGACCTCGCGCGCTTCCGCCCGCCGGACGGCAGCGAGGCCGATGCGCCGATCGCCCAGGAGCTGGCCCGGTTCCTCCGCGAGCCCGAGCGGCCGATGATCCTGGCCCTCTCGCGTCCCGACGAGCGCAAGAACATCGCGACCCTGGTGGAGGCCTACGGCGAGTCCGAGGAACTGCAGAAGACGGCCAATCTGGTCATCGTCGCCGGTAATCGCGACGACATCGCCGATCTCGACTCGGGTGCCCAGACGGTCCTCACGAACCTGCTGTTGGCCATCGATATCTACGACCTCTACGGCCTGGTCGCCTATCCGAAGCATCACAGGTCCGACGAGGTGCCGATCCTCTACCGGCTCGCCGCGGCGCGCCGTGGCGTCTTCATCAATCCGGCCCTGACCGAGCCGTTCGGCCTGACGCTGATCGAGGCCGCCGCGAGCGGCCTACCGATCGTCGCGACCGAGGATGGCGGCCCGCAGGACATCGTCGCCCAGTGCCGCAACGGCATCCTGATCGATCCGCTCGACAAGGCGGCGATGACCAAGGCCCTGCTCCAGGTCTTGTGCGGGGCGACGCGCTGGCGGGCGATGGCGGCGAGCGGTCTCAAGGGGGTCAAGGCCCAGTATTCCTGGTCGGCCCACGCGGAGCGCTATATGGAGGCGATCGAACCGATCGTCACGAAGACGGTGGCGCCGCTGCGCGCGGTCCCGGCACGCCGGCCGATGCTCTATCACGACCGCGCGATCTTCACCGATCTCGATCAGAACCTCCTCGGCGACCCAGCCTCGCTGGCCGACTTCATCCGCGTCATGCGCGAACACCGCCAGTGCGCGACCTTCGGCATCGCGACCGGCCGGCGTCTGGACTCGGCGCTCGCGGTGCTCAAGCGCTACGGCATCCCGCAGCCGGATGTGCTGATCACGGGGCTCGGCACCGAGATCGCGTACGCCCCGCAGCTGACCCTCGACCGCGCCTGGACGCGCCATATCGACCACCTCTGGTACCCGGCCCGGGTGCGCCAGGTCCTCGCCGAGGTCCCGGGCCTGCGCCTCCAGCCGAAGACCGAGCAGGGGCGCTTCAAGGTCAGCTACTACATCGATGCCAACGAGGCCCCGCCGCTGGAGGAGATCTCCCGGCTGCTGCACCAGGCGGACCTGACCGTGAACCTGGTCGTCGCCTTCGGCCAGTTCCTCGATATCGTGCCGGTGCGCGCCTCCAAGGGGCTCGCGTTGCGCTACTTCGCCCACCAGTGGGACATTCCGTTGGAGCACATCCTGACCGCCGGCGGCTCCGGCGCGGACGAGGATATGATGCGTGGCAACACCTTGGCGGTCGTTGTCGCCAACCGTCATCACGAGGAGCTCTCGCAACTCGCCGACATCGACAGCATCTACTTCGCCGAGCGGCCCTTCGCGGCCGGCATCCTCGAGGCGCTCGAGCACTACGACTTCTTCGGCGCCTGTCGTGTGCCCGCGCCTGAGAAGGCGTCGGACGCGGCCGTCGGCTGAGCTTGGCCAGGGTGCCTCGGCGGCCGTGGGTGCGCCGTGGCGCTGTCGCTCGGGCAGCGCGGTCGGGGCGTTCGCGATGAGAGGGGCAATAAAAAAGGCGGCCACTTGGGCCGCCGAAGGACGCACAGCTCGGTAGGGTCTTGTCGAATCCGGGCACCGCACCGGCCCCTCGTCGGCGGGAGGGACTTCTCGTTGCGGCGCCTCGACCCAATTCTCGTAGGCGTTTCTTAAGCCAGACTATAGGCTATTTCCGTGATCAGTGCGAGGGCCAACCAGGCCCTCTGTGACGGAGTCGCCAAGGCGGCCGTGCACCTCGCATAAGAGCGAACATCAGGCCGTCGCGGGTCAGTCTCAAGGGGCGCGATGACGGTGGCGATCGATCGTGGCGTTGTCTCGACCCGCCGCTTGGGAGGAGTGCCCTTGCTGGTCGGCCGCGTCCGCAGACGGTCGGGGTTCAGCCACGATCTCCGGGTTTCGCCATCGCGCGGATGCGCCATAATGGGGGGCAGATCGTCTCTGCCGAGGAGGTTGCCATGACTCTCAGGATCACCTCTCAGGCCTTCGCCGAGGGCCAATCGATCCCGTGCCGCTTCACCTGCGAGGGCGACGACGTATCGCCGGACCTGGCCTGGAGCGGTGCACCGGCCGGCACGCGCAGCTTCGTCCTGATCGTCGACGACCCCGATGCCCCGGATCCGGCGGCGCCGAAGATGGTGTGGGACCACTGGCTGCTCTACAACCTGCCGGCGGACTGCGCCGGCCTGCCCGCTGGCGTGGCGTCGGACGACCTGCCGCCGGGGACCGGGGAAGGGGTCAACAGCTGGGGGCGCACCGGCTACGGGGGGCCGTGCCCGCCGGTCGGCCGGCACCGCTATTTTCACCGCCTCTACGCCCTCGATACCGTCGTCGATGGACTCGATCACCCGACGAAGGATCGGCTCCTGCTCGCGATCGACGGGCACATCCTGGCCCGTACCGAGCTGGTCGGCACCTATCAGAAGGGGGACGGGTAGGGGCCGACGAGGTCGGCCCGTCGCGGGCTACCCTCGTCAGGGCCGCGCGCGGTCGATGACGACCGTGACCGGGGTCGGGTCGGCGCCAACGGCGACCGGACCCGTCTCGCCCTCCAAGTCGCCGCTTTGCGGCATCGCCTCGCCGGCCTTGCTGATGCGGGCACCGATGAGGACCTGTTCGGCGCCCGAGAGCCGCTGTTCGGGGGTCATCGCCAAGCTGTCGTCGAGGGTCACGGTCAGCGGCAGGTCAGCGACCCGTGCCCGCACGACGGCGAGCGGCATCGATGGGCCGCCGGCGGCCTTGGCATAGACGAACAGGGTGTCGTCGTCGCCCACTTCGGCGCGCAGCGCCTCGTCAAGGCGAACGGTGACCTCGACCCGGGCATCCGCGACCTGCGCATCGGCGGTTTCCGGCAACGCCATGGCCGTGGCTGGTTCGGCTTCAGCCGGCGCGCCCGCCACCGCGGTCGTGTTCGGGGCCGCCGGCCCCGCTTCATCGGTGCGGCGGCGGGCTTCGGCGATGAACTGGCGCAGCTCGATGGCCTCGTCGCCGTTCGGGTCGAGCTGCGGCAGGACGCCCTCCCAAAGGGCGGCAGCCGCCTCGTAGTCGTGCTGCTGGAAGGCCAGCATGCCGCTCAGCCAGCGGCCGCCGAGGTTGTCCGGGTCAATGGCGAGGACCTTCTCGATCAGCTCGGCCGGGCGACCCGAGAGGTTCCCATCGTCTACGGCCGCGATCCCCTGGGCCAGCGCCAACAGGGTGTCGGGATCGTCGGGGGCCAGTTCGTAGGCCTGCTCGAAGGCCTCGAGCGCGCGGTCCGGGCGCTCGATCGCGTAGTAGGACCGCCCGAGCATCAGCCAGCCGGCGAGGTCCTGCGGGTTCTCGGCCATCCGCGCCGCCAGGCGCTCGACCAGTGCCTCCATCGACGCGAGGTCACCGCCCGCGTGCCCCGTGCCGCCACTGCCTTGTTGGGTGGCGGCCGCCTGGAGCCGCGGGATGATCTCGGCCTCGCCGAGCTCGAGATAGAGCCCGATCGCGCCGGCCGGGATGACGACGGCGAGGACGATGGCCATCCAGCGACCGCCGTCGCGCCAGCGACGACCGCTCGGCTGGGCGGCATCGACGTCGGCGAGGAGCTCGCGCTCCAGGTCGTGACGGGCGGCCTCGTATTGGGCCTGCTCCAGGTTGCCGGCGGCCAGGTCGCGGTCGAGCTCGGCGAGTTGCTCACGAAAGAGGGTCAGGTTGAGGTCGTCCTGGTCGACGCCGGTGGCGACCGCGCGCCGCGTCAGCAGGGGCGGGACGACGAACAGCAGGGCCAGGGCCGTGAGGCCGCCGGCCAAGATCCAGAAAATGGTCATGTACGCGGGTCCTGGTCCGGATGGTCTTGCTGGCGAGCGAGGAGGGCCTCGAGCCGGGCCTGCTCTTCCGGGCTCAGCGCCTCGTCGGCGAGCGGCCGCTTCTGCGCGATCGCACGGCGTAGGAGCACGACGCCGACGATGGCGAGCAGGATGGGGCCGAGCCACAGTGGCAGCGTGTTGAGCCTCAGCGGGGGTTCGTAGAGGACGAAGTCGCCGTAGCGCGAGACCAGATAATCGATGACCTCGTCGCGCGGGCGCCCCTCCTGCATCAACCGGTAGATCTCGTTGCGCAGGTCCTGGGCCAGGTCGGCCTGGGAGGCGGCGAGGGACTCGTTCTGGCAGACCAGGCAGCGGATCTCGCCGATCAGTTCGCGGAAGTCCTGCTGGCGAGCTGGATCCTCGAAGGTGTATTCCTCGAGCGTGAAGGCGCCGCAGGTGCCCGCGACGAGGAGGCCGGCGAGCAGGGCGGCCGGCAGGGCGAACAGACGAAGAGACATCAGCTTTGCGCCTTCAGTTGCTGCACGAGGGGCCGCAGGGTCTGCTCCCAGACCTCGGCGTCGACCGGCCCGATGTGCTTGTACCGGATGATGCCGTGACGATCGATGACGAAGGTCTCGGGGGCGCCGTAGACGCCGAAGTCGAGACCGACCTGGTTGTCCGGGTCGAAGAGGTTCACGACGTACGGATTGCCGAACAGCCGCAGCATGTCCTGGGCCTGCGGGCGCTCGTCCTTCCAGTTCAAACCGACGATCTGGAGGTCGTCGATGCCCTCCTGGGCGATGCCCATCAGCATGCGGTGCTCGGCACGGCACGACGGGCACCAGGAGGCCCAGACATTGACGAGCGAGACGGTGCCCTTCAGTGCCTCCTGGGTGACCTGGCGATCCGGGTCGGCCAGTGTCGGCAGTGTGAAGTCCGGGATCGACTTGCCGATCAGCGGCGAGGGCACCTTGCGCGGATCCGTCGTCAGGCCGTAGCCGAGGAACCCGACGAGGACCACGAAGAGGCCGAGCGGTATCAGAAACTTGAGGGTCTTCTTGGCGCGAGATTGGCTCATGTGCTTGGCTCCCGATCGATCAGGCCTTGGCCACGGCGCCGGCCGACGGCACGCTCGCCGCCTGGGTCGCCGTGCGATAGCGTCGGTCGGTGACCGCGAGGACCCCACCGATCGCCATCAGCAGCCCGCCGAGCCAGATCCAGCGCACGTAGGGCTTGTAGTAGATGCGCAGGCTCCAGGCGCCGCCCGCGAGCGGCTCGCCGAGCGAGACGTAGACGTCGCGCAGCAGGCCGGCGTCGATGGCCGCCTCCGTCATCGTCTGCGAACTCGCCAGGTAGGTCCGCTTCTCCGGTGTCAGGACCGCGACCTGCCGATCGCCGTCGAAGACCAGGACGCGGCCGCGTTGGGCGTCGTAGTTCGGGCCTTTGACCGGCCCGGAGCCCTCGAACAGGAACTGGTAGCCGGCCACCTCGGTGCGATCGCCGGGCGCCATGCGCAGGTCCTTCTCGATCTGGAAGTTCGAGAGCATCGTCAGGCCGACGATGAAGACGGCGACGCCCAGATGGGCAATCAGCATGCCGTAGTAGCTGCGGCTATGGCCGGTCAGGTCGGCGAGGAGACCGCCGCCGAGGCGCGTCTTGTGGCGCAGCCGCTCGTAGAGGCTCGTCAGGTGCGAGAAGAGCACCCAGGCGGCCAGCGCCAGGCCGACCGGCACCCACAGGGCGCCGTGCGAGAAGGGTGGCCAGAACGACACCAGCAGCACCGCCGCGCTCAGCGCCGCGGCTAGGGCCAGTTGGCGTGCCAGGCGAGCGGGCTCGTCCTGCTTCCAACGCGCCAGGACGCCGACCCCGAGGGCCAGCGCGACGAAGGGCGTCACCCCGAGGAACATCTTGTTGAACCACGGGAAGCCGACCGAGATCTTGCCCCAGGACATGGCCTCGTAGATGAGCGGGGCCAGGGTGCCGAGCAGCACCAGCAGCGTCAGCAGGACCAGTAGCAGGTTGTTCGCGAGCAGGAAGCTCTCGCGCGAGACGAGCGTGAAGCGCCCGCCGCCGGAGACCGCCGGGGCGCGCCAGGCGTAGAGGGCCAGCGAGCCGCCGATGACGACGCCGAGGAAGGCGAGGATGAAGACCCCGCGGGTCGGGTCGGTGGCGAAGGCATGGACCGAGGTCAACACGCCGGAGCGCACCAGGAAGGTCCCGAGCAGGCTCAGCGAGAAGGCCGAGAGGGCGAGCAGGACGGTCCAGCTCTTGAAGGCGCCGCGCTTTTCGGTGACGGCCAGCGAGTGCAGGAGCGCGGTGCCGACGATCCAGGGCATCAACGAGGCGTTCTCCACCGGATCCCAGAACCACCAGCCGCCCCAGCCGAGCTCGTAGTAGGCCCACCAACTGCCGAGCACGATGCCGATCGTGAGGAAGGTCCAGGCGATCGTCGTCCAGGGCCGGGACCAGCGTGCCCAGGCGGCGTCGAGCTTGCCGCCGATCAGGGCGGCGATGGCCAGCGCGAAGGCGACCGAGAAGCCGACATAGCCCATGTAGAGCATCGGCGGGTGGATCGCGAGGCCCGGGTCTTGGAGCAGCGGATTGAGGTCGCGCCCATCGGGCGGCACCGGGAAGAGGCGTTCGAAGGGGTTGGACGTCAACAGCATGAACAGCAGGAAGCCGATGCTGACCATGCCGAGGACCGCCAGCGTGCGCGCGACCATCGCGAGCGGCAGGGCCCGGCTGAAGGCGGCGACGGCGGCCGCCCAGAGGCCGAGGAACAGCGCCCAGAGCAGCAGCGAGCCCTCGTGGGCGCCCCAGACGGCCGAGACCTTGTAGACGGGCGGCAGCAGGCTGTTGGAGTTCGAGGCGGCGTAGATGACCGAGAAGTCATCGGCCAGGAAGACCTGCACCAGGGCGGCGAAGGCGATCGTGAGGAACAGGGCTTGGCCGTACGCGAGCGGGCGGGCCGAGGCCATCCAGAGGCGGTTGCCGATGAAGGAGCCGACGAGCGGCAACGAGGCTTGGACCAGGGCCAGCAGCAGGGCCAGGATCAGGGCGAAGTGACCGATCTCCGGGATCATTGGGTTGCGACCGCCGTCGTTGGGGTATCGGTCTGGGCGGTCTTCAGCGTCGCCGCGACCTCGGGGGGCATGTAGGATTCATCGTGCTTGGCGAGGACCTCCTCGGCATAGAAGACCCCGTCTTGGCCGAGGCGCCCGCGGGCGACGACGCCCTGATCGGCACCGAAGAGGTCGGGCAGGATGCCGGTGTAACTCACCTGGACGCGCTCGGCGTTGTCGGTCACCGAGAAGAGCACGGTCAGCCCATCGGGCTGGCGGGCGATGGAACCCTCCTCGACCATCCCGCCGATGCGGAAGACGCGGTCCGTCGGGGCCTCGGCCGCGATCACCTGAGACGGGCTGAAGAAATAGGAGATGTTGCTCTGCAGGGCGGTGATCGCCAACGTGGCAGCGACGCCGACACCGCCGATGGCGAGGCCGACGAAGAGAAGACGCTTGGTTCTGGGTCTCATGAGTTACCTCTTCTAGGGGACCTCGGCGAACCGCCCGCGACGGCGGTCCTCCGCCCGAATGCCGCGGCGCCTCGCCGCTCAGGGCGTCTTGGCGCCCCGCATCCGGACTAATCGACCGATGCGGGTCAAAATGGTTCGACGCCGACGGGCGAGCACGACCACCTCGACGATGAGCAGGAGCGCTGCCATACCATAGGCGCCCCAGACGAAGAAGGCATAGCCGCCTTGGGCGAGGAATTCTTTCATCGACGTGCCTCCTTCGTGGCCAGTTCTTGGACCCAGGCCGTATCGGCCTCGCGCTCGAGGATGATCCCGCGCAGCCGCGCGAAGGCCGCGGCGAAGGAGTACATCCAGAAGCCGAAGGCCATGATCAGCATCGAGGAGAGGATGTTGGACTCCATCTGCGACAGCGACGAGCGCTGATGCAGGGCGGCGCACTGGGTCGGATCCGGGCAGTTGATCGACCAGAAGATCACCGGCACGCAGATCAAGCCGACGATCGCGAGCAGCGCGGCGGCCTTGTCGGCGCGGCGGGTGTCGTCGATCGCCGAGTGCAGGGCGATGTAGCCGAGGTAGAGGAAGAAGAGGATCAGCTCCGAGGTCAGCCGCGGGTCCCAATCCCAGTAGGTCCCCCAGCTCGGCCGCCCCCAGAGGGCGCCGGTCCAGAGGGCGAGGAAGGTGAAGATGGCGCCGGTCGGGGCGACCGCGGCGGCCATCATGTAGGACAGGCGGGTGTTGAATACCAGGCCGATCGCGCACCAGCCGGCGAGGACCAGATAGAGCCACATCGACATCCAGGCCGCCGGCACGTGGATGAAGATGATCCGGTAGTACTCCTTCTGCGGGTTGGTCCCGCCGAGCACCGACGGGGTCTCGAAGAAGCCCCAGTAGAGGCCGATCAGGATGGCGGCGGCGGCGAGCACCGCGAACACCGAGACCAGCCAGCCGGCCACCGGATAGAAGTTGGCGGGCGCGGCGAACTTGAACCAATTGACCTTCATCGTGATACCCAGGGGCAGGCAACGCTGCCTATTCAAGCGAGATTCGGAGTGCCGCCGCCGAGGCGAGTGGCGCCAATATCAGCGAGAGCACCAGGAAGGCGCCCAGCAGGTAGAAGTAGGGCTGGCTCTCGGCTGGCGTCGTGAAGGCGGCCGTGACGGCGCCGGCGCCGTAGACCAGGACGGGGACGTAGAGGGGCAGGATCAGCAGCGAGAGCAGGATCCCGCCGCCACGCAACCCGAGCGTCAGGGCCGCCCCGATCGCCCCGACCAGGCTCAGCACCGGCGTGCCCACGAGCAGGGCCAGCATCATCGCGACGATCGCCGTCTCCGGCAGATAATATTGCATGCCGATCAGGGGGGCGATCAACACCACCGGCAGGCCGGTCAGCAGCCAGTGCGCGGTCACCTTCGCCAGGACCAGCAAGGACAGCGGGTGACGGGTGAGGAGGAGTTGCTCGAGGGTGCCGTCCTCGTAGTCGGCGGCGAAGAGCCGCTCCAGGGCCAGCATCGACGCGAGCAGGGCCGCGACCCAGACGACGCCCGGCCCGAGCTGGCGCAGGATCTGCTGTTCGCTGCCGACGCCGAATGGAAAGAGGCTGACGACGATGACGAAGAAGAACAGGGTCGTCAGGACATCGGTGCGCCGGCGCATCGCCAGCGTGATGTCGCGGCGTAGGAGGCTGAGGAAGGCGCGGCCCATCGGTCAGTGCTCGGTGTCGAAACCGGTGCCGAGGTCCAGCCGCTGGATCCGACCCGAGGTCAGCGGCACCTCCTGATGGGTCGTCAGGATCGCCAACCCACCGGCATCGACGTGGTTGGCGATCAGGGTCTGGAGCAGCACGACCGCGTCCTTGTCGAGCGCCGTGAAGGGCTCGTCGAGGATCCACAACGGCGCCGAACTGAGCACCAGGCGGGCGAGGGCGACGCGCTTCTTCTGGCCCTGCGAGAGCATCCGCGTGGGCAGATCCTCGAAGCCCTCCAGCCCCATGCGCGCGAGCGCCCGCCAGAGGTCGTCGGTGTCGATCCGGTCGCCGTCGAGGGTGGCGGCGATGCGCAGGTTCTCGATCCCCGTCAGGTCGCCCTTGATGCCGTTGAGATGGCCGAAGTAGAGGAGGTCCCCGTGGTACTCGTCGCCGAGCGTGCGGATGTCCTCGCCGCGCCAGCGGATCGTACCCTGCTCGGGGAGCAGCAGGCCGCACAGCGCGCGCAGCAGGGTCGTCTTGCCACTGCCGTTGCGGCCCCGCACATGCAGCAGGACCCCGGGGTCGAGGGCGAAGCCGAGCGCCGAGAACAGGCGGCGGTCACCGCGTCGACACGCAAGATCGACAACCTGGAGCATGGCTTGGCGGGTGATTCCTGAGCTGCGGCGGAGCGTCGTCGGCCGCGTCCGTCGGCGGCCGTTGGGGCGCTGTTCGTAATCCGAAGCGCGCAACCTTACCCGTTGCCGCGCGTTTGCACAACCGACCGGACTGCCGCGGGATTGGACCCTGCGTGCCAGGCCGGATCTCCTCTGATGCAGCGGGGGATGCCGACGAGGCGCACCGGGGGGCCGCCGGCGTCGCCTGCGTCGGTAGGGGGGGCCGCTTGCAAGGGACCGGTGCGGGCGATGCGGAGGGGCCGCCGGCAGCCAATTGCCGGCAACCGTTCGACCACCTCGAAAAGAGGCCGCAGCACGGACCAGCCCGGCCCTGCGTGCCGCGCCGATTTGCCCCGCGCCGCGCGGCGGTGTAATTTTGCGCTTTTTGCCGGAAGCGACCCATGTCCGAGACCATCCGCATCGCGACCCGTAAGTCCCCCCTCGCCGTCTGGCAGGCCGAGCACGTCGCCGCCGCCCTGAAGGCCGTCCACGCTGGCCTCGCCGTCGAGATCGTCGGCATGACGACGAAGGGCGACAAGATGCTCGATGCGCCTCTGGCCAAGGTCGGCGGCAAAGGCCTCTTCGTCAAGGAGCTCGAGCAGGGCATGCTCGAGGGGACCGCCGACATCGCCGTGCACTCGCTCAAGGACGTGCCGGTCGAGTTCCCCGTCGGCCTCCATCTGTCCGTGGTCATGGAGCGCGAGGACCCGAGCGACGCCTTCGTCTCCAATCGCTACGCGAGTTTCGATGAGCTGCCGCAAGGCGCGCGGGTCGGCACCTCCAGCCTGCGCCGTCAGTGCCAGATCGTCGCCCGCCGTCCCGACCTGGTCATCGAGCCGTTGCGCGGCAACGTCAATACCCGCCTCGCGCGCCTCGATGCCGGGGAGTACGACGCCATCATCCTGGCCGCGGCCGGGCTGATCCGCCTCGGCTTCGGCGAGCGCATCCGCGCCCGGATGACCACCGAGGAGAGCCTGCCGGCGATCGGCCAGGGGGCCATCGGCATCGAGTGCCGCGTCGACGATCCGCGCGTCAACGCGCTGATCGCGCCGCTGCACCATGCCGGTACGGCGGCCCGCGTGCGCGCCGAACGGGCGATGAACGAGCGGCTGCACGGCGGCTGTCAGGTGCCGATCGCGGGCCACGCCGTGTGGCGCGGCGAGGAGCTCTTCCTGCGCGGTCTGGTCGGCACGCCCGACGGTGCCCGGGTGCTGCGCGCCGAGCGCAGCGGCCCGCCGAGCGAGGCCGAGGCCATCGGCCAGGCGGTGGCCGACGCGCTGCTCGCCCAGGGTGCCGGCGAGATCCTCGCCGCCCTGCAGGAATCATGACCCCCGCCGGCGCGTTGGCCGGGCGCGGGGTGCTGGTCACGCGCCCGGCGGCGCAGGCCGAACGCCTCTGCGCCCTGATCGAGGCGGCCGGCGGGCGAGCGATCCGCCTGCCGGTCCTCGACATCGAGCCCGCCGCCGACCCGGCCCCGCTGCGGCGCCTCCTCGCCGAGCGCTGGGACCTGCTGATCTTCGTCAGTCGCAACGCCGTCGAGCAGGCCCTGCCGCTGCTGCCGGGCGGTGCGCTGCCGAGCGGGCCGCGGCTGGCCGCGGTCGGGCGGGCCACGGCCGAGGCGCTCGCCGGCGCCGGGCGTGCCCCGGACCTGGTGCCCGCCGGGCGCTACGACAGCGAGACGCTGCTGGAGATGCCCGAGCTCGCCGACGTGCGCGGCTGGCGCGTGTTGATCGTACGCGGCGAGGGCGGCCGGACCCTGATGCGCGACACCCTCGCCGGGCGCGGGGCCGAGGTCGTCTATGCCGAGGTCTATCGGCGCGTGCTGCCGAGCAGCGACGTCGACGCCCTCGTCGCGCGCTGGGACGAGCAGGTGGCCGTTACGATGGCCACGAGCGATGAGGCCCTGCGGAACCTGCTGACCCTCGTCGGCCCGGCGGGCCGCACCGCGCTCCTCGCGACCCCCCTGGTCGTCGTCGCCGAGCGCACCGCCGACCTGGCACGCCAACTCGGCTTCGGCGAGGTCGGAGTCGCCGCGCGCGCCGACGATGAATCGATCCTCGCCGCCTGTGGCGCGCTGGCCGCCGCTGGAAAGACGGTGTCTACGGGCCATGCCGATGTTCGCCCGGGCCGTAGGTCGGGTTAGCCCCCCAGGGCGTAACCCGACGGCCGGCCACGCGGCGCCCGCGGAGGCCGCTGTCGGGTCACGGCGCGCGCGAGCGGTTCGTTGTCATGGGAGGCCGTGCGTGCGCGCCTCACCCGACCACGCCGCGGCGCGGCCGAACTGCCCCCCATTTTCGGATCCTTCCGGGACTGCGGACCCTCGGCCCGCGGCCGGGTTATGATCGCCCTTCGACCCAGTCGGTACGGGAGGGGATACGATGCGCTGCGAAGACGAATCGATCGAGGGCCGCGATCCGGCGGTCCTGATCCTGGGCTGCGGCTACCTCGGGCGGCGGCTCGCCCGCCACTACCTCGATCGCGGCACCGCCGTGCTTGGGGTCGTCGCCAGCGAGGCGAGCCGCCGCGCCCTGAGCGATGAGGGGATCCCGGCCCTGGCCATCGACCTCGCGGCCGACGATCTGGGCCGGCTGCCGCTCGCCGGGCGGTCGCTCTTCCACCTGGCGCCGCCGCCGGGGCAGGGCGTCGAGGACAGGGTGACGCGCCGTCTGGTAGCCGCCTGCGCCCGCCAGGGGCATCCGCGGCGCCTCGTCTACATCAGCACGACCGGGGTCTATGGTGATTGCGGCGGTGCCTGGGTCGACGAGACCTGGCCGGTGCGCCCGAGCGCCGAGCGCGCCCAGCGCCGTTGGGACGCCGAGCAGACGCTGCGCCAGTGGCGCCAGGCGAGTGGCGAGACCCTGGTCATCCTGCGCGTAGCCGGCATCTACGGCCCCGAGCGGTTGCCGCTCGAGCGCATACGCCAAGGTCTGCCGCTCGTCTGCGAATCGCAGGCACCCTTCTCCAACCGCATCCATGTCGACGACCTGGTGCAGGCCTGCGTCGCGGCCATGGAACGCGGCGCCGATGGCGAGGTCTATAACGTCTGCGACGATCGCCCGAGCACGATGACCGACTACTTCTTTCAGATCGCCGATGCGGCGGGTCTGCCGCGGCCGCCCGAGATCCCGATCTCCGAGATGGCGGGTCAGCTGTCGGCTGGCATGCAGTCCTACATGCGCGAATCCCGCCGGCTGAGCAACCGCAAGTTGCGCACGGCGCTCGGCGTCGAGCTGGCCTACCCGACCCTCGAGGACGGGCTGGCGGGCGCGCTGGCGCGGCACTGATCGCGGCGCTCGCCGACCGGCGCCGCGCAGTACATTTGACGAAGGGTGGCGCCGTCGAATCGCCGGCGGGCCGCCGACCCGGTCGATCGAAGATCGCATGGCAGGAGATAGGCCGATGAAAAATCTGATGATATTGATGGTTGTGGTGGTGGGCGCCGCCACCTTGGCGGCTTGCGGAACGACGACGACCTCGCGGACCGCCAGCGGCGCCGCCGTCGGCGCCGCGACCGGTGCGGCGCTCGGGTCGCTGAGCGGCGAGGCCGGCGAGGGTGCCTTGATCGGTGCCGGCGTCGGCGCCATCAGCGGCTATGCGCTCGATCAATACGACAAGGGCAACGTCGACTGACGACATCCCCGGAGGGTCGCCCCCGTCGGCCATCCTCCGGGGCGTACCCCGCTGGCGCCGATGGTCCCGCGCCGGCCCTCGGTTCCGATCTCCCCGCAGACCTTCCCCATCCCCCGGCGGCCCCCCGTACAGGCGCGGCCCTTGCCTGAGGTGACCTGCTCACCAAGAACCAAGCGGTGAGTCGGATGACAGCGCGCCCAACCCCTTCTTCCCGATAGCAGGCCGTGCCAATGGTCGCCGGGCCGCAGGGCCGTAGGTCGGGTTAGCCCCCGAGGGCGTAACCCGACGGCCGGCAACGCGGCGCCCGCCAAGATAGGCCCGCCCCGATCGCCCCCAAGTGGGCGCCTTCCAGCGCAGGCGGCGCCGACGAGTCCATCTTGACGCGGGGTTTGCCGCCTCCGCCGGTGACCGCGGGCATCGTTGACGAGCCCTGGACCATGGTCTAGGTTTTTAGCAAGACGTGAATAGCGACGGCCAAGACCCGCCCATCCGACGAGCCCCCGCGACCTCCAGTACCGTCCCGGAAGGCCCGCCCCTCGCCCGAGGGGCCGCCCACCCGCGATCCGACGCCGTGTGCCCGTCCTCGCCGCCGATGGCCGCGCGCGACGAGGTGCGAGCGTCTCTCCGCTGTCGAGGCCTGGTCGCCCGTCCGCCGCTGACGATTGGCGGTCCACCTCGCTGCGAGGGATTGCGATCGCCCGCGCCAGCGATCGGATGCCCGGCGATCGGTTCGTGGCCGGTGGCGTGGCCGAGGGCTGAGGCACCCGTTTCCCGTATCGTCGTCGATCCGTTTGTGCGTTGGCGGGTCGAGGGCGCCGGTCGGAGCAATGCACGCCAATCGCGAGAGTCAACGATGAGGATCTACGTCGGCAATCTGCCATACAGCGTGACGGACGAGGAGCTGCGCGACCTCTTCTCTGAGCATGGCGTCCTGGTCAGCGCCGAGGTCATCAAGGACAAGTTCTCCGGGCAGTCGAAGGGCTTCGGGTTTGTCGACATGCCCAATGACAGCGAGGCCGAGCGGGCCATCGCCGAGCTCAACGAGCTGCTGCTGAAGGGGCGCAAGGTGATGGTGAACGAGGCGCGGCCGCGCGGCGATCGGATGACCCGGCGGGCCTGAAGCGCCGGCGTTCGCCGGACCGGCGAGGTCCGCGCAGACCGCCCGTCGCACGGGGAGGAACAGGCGGTCGGACGCACGGCCACTCTTCGTCCCGCGCGCCTCGCTAGTCGATCCCGAGCTCCCGCCAGATCCGATCGATGCGCTGCTTGACGGCGGCCTCCATCTGGATCGGTTGGCCCCACTCGCGCGTCGTCTCGCCGGGCCACTTGTTGGTCGCGTCGAGGCCCATCTTCGAGCCGAGGCCCGAGACCGGCGAGGCGAAGTCCAGATAATCGATCGGCGTGTGCTCGATCAGGAGCGTGTCGCGCGCCGGGTCCATGCGCGTGGTCATGGCCCAGATCACGTCCTGCCAGCTACGGGCGTCGATGTCGTCGTCGACGACGATGACGAACTTCGTGTACATGAACTGGCGCAGGAACGACCAGACGCCCATCATCACCCGCTTGGCGTGCCCGGGGTATTGCTTCTTCATGCTCACGACCGCCAGGCGGTAGGAGCAGCCCTCCGGGGGCAGGTAGAAGTCGACGATCTCCGGGAACTGCTTCTGCAGGATCGGCACGAAGACCTCGTTGAGCGCGACCCCGAGGATCGCCGGCTCGTCGGGCGGGCGGCCCGTGTAGGTGCTGTGGTAGATGGGGTCGCGCCGATGGGTCAGGCGCTCGATCTGGAAGACCGGGAAGCGGTCGACCTCGTTGTAATAACCTGTGTGGTCGCCGAACGGTCCCTCGGGGGCCGTGTCGTCCGGGGCGATGTGGCCCTCCAGGACGATCTCGGCGCTCGCCGGCACCTGCAGATCGCTGCCGAGGCAGGCCGTGACCTCGGTGCGCCGCCCGCGCAGGAGGCCGGCGAAGGCGTACTCCGATAACGAATCGGGCACCGGTGTGACGGCGCCGAGGATGGTCGCCGGGTCGGCACCGAGCGCCACGGCCACCGGGAAGGGCTCGCCCGGGTGCTGGCGCTGCCAGTCGCGGAAGTCGAGCGCGCCGCCGCGGTGGGCCAGCCAGCGCATGATGACCCGGTTGCGGCCGATGACCTGCATCCGATAGATGCCGAGGTTCTGACGCGGCTTCTCGGGGCCGCGGGTGACGACCAGGCCCCAGGTGATCAGCGGCCCGGCGTCGCCCGGCCAGCAGGTCTGGATCGGCAACTGGCCGAGGTCGACGTCGCCGCCCTCGTGGACGACCTCCTGGCAGGGGGCGCTGTTACGGACCTTCGGGGCCATGTCGAGGACCTTGCGGAAGATCGGCAGGCTCTCCCACGCCGCCTTCATCCCGCGCGGCGGCTCCGGCTCCTTGAGGAAGGCCAGCAGTCGCCCGACCTCGCGCAGCGCCTCGACCGACTCCTCGCCCATCCCGAGGGCGACCCGCTGCGGCGTCCCGAACAGGTTGCCGAGCAGTGGCATCGTCGACCCCTTGGGCCGCTCGAAGAGGAGCGCCGGCCCGCCGGCGCGCAGCGTGCGGTCGCAGATCTCGGTGACCTCCAGGTAGGGGTCGACGGGGATGCGGATACGCTTGAGTTCGCCGCGCTGCTCGAGCTGGGCGATGAAGTCGCGCAGATCCTGATAGACCATCGCCATCCCCTCAGGCCGCGATGCCGGCGTGGCGCAACAGGGCGTCGACGCGCGGCTCGCGGCCGCGGAAGCGCACGAAGAGGTCCATCGCGTCGGCCGCGCCGCCCTGCTCCAGGATGTTCTCGCGGAACGAACGACCGGTCTCGGTATCGAGCACGCCGCGCTCCTCGAACAGCGAGAAGGCGTCGGCGGAGAGGACCTCGGCCCACTTGTAGCTGTAGTAGCCGGCCGCGTAGCCGCCGGCGAAGATGTGCGAGAAGCCGTGGGCGAAGCGGTGGAACGGCGGCGGCTTGATGACGGCGACCTGGTCGCGCACCGCGTCGAGGATCTCGTAGACCCGCCCGCCGCGGGCGGGGTCATACTCGCGGTGGAGGCGGAAGTCGAAGAGCGCGAACTCCAGTTGGCGCACCATCTGCATCCCGGACTGGAAGTTCTTCGCCGCCAGCATCCGCGCGAAGAGGTCCTCGGGCAGCGGCGCGCCGCTCTCCCAGTGCGCGGCGATCAGGTCGAGCGAGGCGCGCTCCCAGCACCAGTTCTCGAGGAACTGGCTCGGCAGCTCGACGGCGTCCCAGGGCACGCCGTTGATGCCGGCGACGGCCGGGTAGTCGACCCGGGTCAGCATGTGGTGCAGGCCGTGGCCGAACTCGTGGAAGAGGGTCTCGACCTCGTTGTGGGTCAGCAGCGACGGGCGCTCGCCGATCGGCGGGGCGAAGTTGCAGACCAGGTAGGCGACCGGCAGCTGGTCATAGGCCGTGGTGTGGATGCGGTTCGTGCAGACGTCCATCCAGGCGCCGCCGCGCTTGTTCTGGCGGGCGAAGGGGTCGAGATAGAACTGCCCGCGCAGCGTCCCGCCGGCGTCGCGGATCTCGAAGAAGCGCACGTCCGGGTGCCAGGTCTCGACGCCCTCGACCTCCCGGATGCGGATGTCGAAGAGCCGCTCGACGACGCCAAACAGCCCGCCGAGCACCCGCGGCAGCGGGAAGTAGGGGCGCAGGTCCTCCTGGCTGATCGCGTAGCGGTGGACGCGCAGCTTCTCGGAGTAGTAGGCGACGTCCCAGGGTTCCAGCCGGTCGAGGCCGTGCTGGTCGCGGGCGAAGGCCGCGACCTCCTCGAGCTCGGCGCGGGCGCGCCCGATCGAGCGCGCCGCGAGATCCTCGAGGAAGGCGACGACCTGGTCGCACGAGCGGGCCATCTTGGTCGCGAGCGAGCGCTCGGCATAGTTGGCGAAGCCCAGGAGCTGGGCCAGCTCGTGGCGTAGCGCGAGGATCTGCTCCATGACCTCGCCGTTGTCCCACTGCCCAGCGTGGGGTCCTTGGTCCGAGGCGCGGGTGCCGAAGGCCTCGTAGACCTCGCGGCGTAGCGCCCTGTCATCGGCGTAGGTCATCACGGGCAGGTAGGACGGCAGATCCAGCGTCAGCAGAAAGCCGGTCTCGCCGCGCTGAGTCGCCGTCTGGGCGGCGAGCTCGCGGGCCGACGCCGGCAGCCCGGCGAGGGCGGCCTCGTCGTCGATCCGCTTGCTCCAGGCGTTCGTCGCATCGAGCAGATTGTCCGAAAAGCGGCTCGTGAGCTGCGACAGGGCCAGGCTGATCTCCTTGTAACGGGCCTTCTTCTCGGGTGGCAGGTCGACGCCCGAGAGGTGGAAGTCGCGTAGCGCGTTCTTCAGGACCTTTCGCTGGGCCGCGTCCAGGTGCTCCTGGCCGGCGACGGCCTGATAGGCGCGGAACAGGGCCTCGTTCTGGCCGACCTCGGTGCCGTAGTCGGTGAGCTTCGGCAGGCAGGCGTTGTAGGCGGCGCGCAGCGCCTCGCTGTTCATGACCCCGTTCAGGTGGCTGACCGGCGACCAGGCCCGGCTCAGCTCATCGTCGGCCAGGTCGAGCGGCTCGACGAACGACTCCCAGGTCGGGAGGTGATCGGGGGCGGTCAGCTCGGCGATGCGGGCGCGGCAGCGCGCGAGGAGTTGGTCGATGGCCGGCTCGACGTGCTCGGGGCGGATCTGCGTGAAGGCCGGCAGGCCGGTCATCGAAAGCAGGGGATTGTCCATGGGATGGCAAGACCTCCAGTGAAACGGGGCACGGCCGCGCGACGGGGCGGGCGCGCACGGCACCCGCCGCGCCAATGCGGCACGGACATGATCGACAGAATGGAGCCGTCGCGGGTCGGCCTCAATCGGCCATGAAGCCCGTGCCCTCGAGGCGCGAGACGCGGCCGCGCTCGAGCGCGCGCAGGATCTCGGGTCGGGTCCGGGGGACGAACTTCAGCGGCACGCAGAGATAGGTGCGCCAGAGGTCGTCGCGATAGCCGTCCGGGTCGTTCTTGGCGATCGCCAGCCAATCGGTCTCGGCGACCGGCGTGAAGCGCCCGGCGGCACCATAGGCGTAGAGCCGATAATGCCCGTTCGCCGTGCAGCGAATCCCCTCGAAGGAGACGTTGCGCGCGCCGCTCGCCGATTCCGCCACCAGTGTGTAACGCACCACCTCGTCCTCGCCGATCGCCAGGTTGCGCCCGTCGATCGCGTACCGAAAGAGGCCCTTCGGGCCATCGACCGGAAAGAAGATCAGGTCGGCGTCCTGCGGCCAGGGCGGCAGAGTCGTGCCGCCCTCCGACCAATGCTCGCCCTCGCGGACGCTCGAGGGTGTCGGCGCCGTCTGGTCCGGGACGAAGGCATCGTCGCGAAAGGCGGCCGGCAGCGGCGCCGCGAGCGTGCCCAGGACCAGGGCAACGAGAAGACGGGATGGCTCGATCATGGGCACAACGGCGGTCGATGGTGATGGCAGGGAGCGTGATTCGAGAATACCAGAATTCCGCTCTGCTCAGCCCGGCCGGCGCTGTGATAGCCTTTGCGGATGACCGGCCGTTCAACCGCAGAGGCGCCAAGGAGGCGTAGCCGTAGGGCGGGAAAGCGCAGCGCATCCCGCCGCCTATGGAAAGCGCAGCGCATCCCGCCGCTGATGGAAACCGCGACGCCTCCCGCCGCTGACGATCTCACGATCGCGCATTCGGGCATCCTTGGCGGCCCCCCCGCGCATGGCACGGGCCTGTCGCGTCCAGCGCGAGCGTCGGCACCAGGCGTTGGCGACACCTGCATCGCGGGATGCGCCGCGCTTTGCGGTCCTACTGTCTAGGTTTCGGGCGCCCTTTGCCGCCGCGAGCGGGCCCCTACGGCGCTCGCATCATAGGGCGACATGAAAGCGGCCTCGGTATTTCTGGAGCGAGGCACTAGCGAACGGACATTCGATCGGCGGGAAAACAGCTGTGGGGGTGGCCGAGTGAGCACGCGCTATTTCGAGGGCAGGGCACCGCAGGTCGCGCCCGGGGTCTGGGTCGACCCGACGGCGGTCCTGATCGGCGACGTGACCATCGGGGCCGATGCCTCGATCTGGCCGTTCGCGGTCGTACGCGGCGACGTCCATCGCATCGAGATCGGTGCCCGCAGCAACATCCAGGATGGCGCCATCCTCCACGTCTCGCACGACAGCCGCTTTCGGCCCCGCGGGGCGCCGACCATCGTCCACGACGATGTGACGGTCGGCCACCAGGTCGTGCTGCACGGCTGCGAGGTCCATGACCTGTGCCTGATCGGGATCGGTGCCCGGGTACTCGACGGGGCCGTCGTCGGCCCGCGCACCCTGATCGGCGCCGGCGCCCTGGTCGCGCCGGGGACCGTGCTCGAAGGCGGGTACCTCTACCTCGGGGCGCCCGCAAGGCGCGTGCGGCCGCTGACCGACCAGGAGCACGAGCACCTCGCCTACTCGGCCGCGCACTACGTCCGCGTCGCCGCCCGCCACCGCGACGCCTCCGGGCCATCGACCGCGCAGGACCCCAACGGCCGTCCCCGCTGAGGCGACGGCCTGGATGCCGCGACTCCCGAACCCCGGCCGGAAGACGATGGATCGCTGATCCACGGGCGAGTGCAGGCGAGGCGTACCGGCTGCTTCCGCCGGCGTCGCCTGCGCCGGTAGGAGCCCGCTTGCGGGCGACCATCGCTGGCGGCGGACCGCCGGGGTCTCCATCGACCTCGGCGCCAACGTCCGTCGGGCGGGGCGGTGACCCTGGCCGCGCCGGTGGACCGGCGCGGCCATGTCTCTTGAAATCAGGCGCCGTGACGGATGGCCGGCTGTCCATCATCACTTCCCCCATGTCTACGGGGTTGCGGTCGCTGGTTCGATCCGACGGCGGTCGGCATCGGCGACGTGTCGCTCAGGGACCGCAGCCTGGATCTGGCCGCTCGTGCTCCTGCGCGGCGACGTCCTGCGTATCGAGATCGGCGCCGGCTTCATCGTGACCGTGCTGACCGAATTTCCCAGCGCTCAACCTGAAGGAGCGTTCAGCCGTGCCCTCTCACGAACGACTTCGGCTGCATCATGTCCTGGCCATGGCCGCGATGCTGTCGACACCGACGGTATCCCCCGCTCAGGACCCTCATGCCGTCGACTATCTGAACTTCGCCAATGGTGCGCTGCCCGTGCGGGTGGGCGGGATGGCGGAGGCACTCAAGGTGGACATGGACGCGGCGCTGGCGATCATCGATGGCGATGGGGCCGGCTTCGTGGTGACGCCCAAACCGGGCGCGGCGGACACGGAACTCTGGTTCGTCTACCGGCTGCCGGCGGCGACGGTGTTCACTGGTTTCGCCGTGCCGCAGGTGCGCGAGACGCCAAGCCCGTCGCAGACCTTCTTCCGCGAGGTCGAGATCCTCGGCGGTAGCGAGGGACCGGACGGTCCCTTCGAGCCCCTCGCGGCCGCGACCCTGGCGACGCACGCGGCGAAGGGACAGATCACGCGCATCCCGGCCACCTCGGCGAAGCCCGTGACCTGGTTGAAGCTCAGGCTGCGCGGCGGCATCGATGTGCAACGCGACAAGACCTTCTTCGAATTCAGCGAGATCATCGGCGAGGGGCGCCAGGAGCCGGTGCCGATGCTGGAGACCTTCACGGGCAAGTGGAAGGGCCGCGGCCTGCTGCTGGAGCTCCGGCAGGATGGCGCGAACGTGTCCGGCTGCTACGATGGCACCGGCGACCTGAGCGGCACGGTGAGTGGTAACCTGCTGCACGCCACCGGCAGGCATCGCGACAGCGGCGTACCCAGCAGCTTCGTGCTGAGCCTGAACGAAGAGGGCGCCGTCATCGGTGTGCGCTCGACCAACCGCGCCCCGTTCAGGCTCTATACAGGTGCGTCCGATCCGACACTGATCACCGAGTGCAGCGAACGCGAGACGCGGCCGCCCGGTTGCGGATCGATCGTTCATGGCATCCGGTTCGACTACGACTCGGCCCTGATTCGCCCGGACTCGGCGCCGGTGCTCGATGCCTTGTTCGAAGGCCTGAAGGACGCGCCGGCGTCGAGGATCGTCATCGTCGGCCACACATCCAGCGAGGGTTCGGAGGCCTACAACCGCGAACTGTCACAGCGACGTGCGGCGGCGGTGGCCGCCGCGCTCGCGCAACGCGGTATCGACGAGCGGCGCCTGTCCGCAGCCGGCGCCGGCGAGGCACAGCCCATCGCCGACAATGGCACCGAGGCCGGGCGCTCGCTCAACCGCCGGGTGGAGGTGGCATGCGAATGAGGAGGCGTCTCTTCATTTCTGTACTGGCGATTTGCGCGAGCCTGTGGCCCGCCGGCTGCGGCCAGCCCGCTGGCTCCGCCTGCACGTTCCAGGGTGATGGCTTTTTCTCTGGCCATGACTGCGCCACCAAGTGCCTGGCACGCTGGAACGTGCGGTGCCCGGACGGCCGCAGCCTGCCGCCCGCCCTCTGCGCCGGACGCGAAGGTTGCACGCCCGGCTCCTGTCCCGACGGCCAGGTCTGCTACAGCTTCGACGATCCCTTCGAGGAGCGGTCGTACTGCATCCCGGACAATGTCTGCGGTGAGATCCTGTCGTCGGAGGCGCGTCTTCAATGGGAACAGGATTCCGCCGACCGGGCGGCTGCCTCGCGTGCCGCGATGGCCGCCAAGCGGCAGCATCGCAGCGGCGCGGTGTCGGCACCCGCAGAGTGAACCCCGAGGGCATGGGGTCAGGGGCATTGAGGGGCATTGGGGTCAGGTCTTGCATTCAAGCATCCTACTTGCTTGAGGCTGCCGGCGCGGGCGCGTTGCAGTCTGGTGCGGCCTCGAGGCGTCGTACGGCGCGGCTCACCGTCGAGTAATGCACGCCGAAGAACGCGGCAATCTCCTGCATCGTGTAGACGCCGGTGGCGAAGGCCCGAGCCATGGCCTCGTCACGGTTGGGATACCGGCGCGCGAAGCCGGCGAGGGGCTCCGCCAACGCCCGGCGCTGCGCGCGCGGGACCTCGCGCAGCCGTCCCAAGGGCTTGGTCGTCGCGCGATGGCGCTCGGCGAAACCCTCCCTGCCGAGAAAGACCGGATGACGCAGACCTTCCCAGATGCTCGCACTGCCGACCCCTTGGCGAACGAAATCCGCATACCCTGCCTGCGCGACGCCGCGGTCCTCGCCGAACTGCCCGAGCAGCCAATCCGTCTCCAACCACGCCGGCGCCGACGCCCGCCCGACCATCGCCCGGTAGCTGCTCCATGCCCACCCTTCCGCCGCCGGGACCATGCCCGCGTGCACGGGATTCAGCACGACGTAGCGCGCGAGCTCCAACAGGTACGCATCGCGTTCCACCAAGATGGCTTTGAAGCGTCCCTGCAACAGGTGTCCCACCAGCCCGTGGCGTCGGTTGGTCCTTTGGGTGTAGACACCGTTCAGCTGGCGCATGCCCTTGGACAGGTTGGCCTCAGGTGTCTCGACGACGATGTGGTAATGGTTCGTCATCTGGCAGTAGGCGTGGCACCGCCAGTTGAACCGCTCACAGACATCGCCTAAAAGCTCCAGCCAAGCGCTGCGATCCGCATCGTCACGATAGATGGCCTCACGCCGATCGCCGCGCGAGGTAACGTGGTAGAGCCCGCCGGCTAGCTCGATACGAAGGGGTCTGGCCATGGCCGAAGTGTAGTCGGGCGGTGCTGGATTGCAAGACCTGACCCCGTTTTTTGTGACCCCGTTTTTTGTGACCCCGTTTTTTGACCCCGTTTTTTCGTCACTTGGGTTACGCGGCATGAGGCGCAAGCCGGTGTCATGTCGCGGCGATTGATCGGGCCAAGACCGTGTGCGCTGACGCTGCGCCTGCCCGATATCCCCGGGCCGGGGCCGCTCCGGTGGCTGGCCAGAGCGTGGCGACGGCCAGCCAGCATGCGGGCGGAGTTTGTGCGCTTGTTCCGCGAATTTCTGCCTGAAACGCTATGCAGCTTGTTCCGGAAGAGGGAGTTGGAATCGTCCGGCGACTACACCCTCAACAGTTAGGTCCTCGTCAAGTTCTTCCCATCGAAGAGCATATCCGTTTAACTCAACGCTCACTTCTTTCAGTTTCTCCTCGGGGGCTGCACTTAGAATTCTAAAGCGATCCGCCGGGAAGCCAACGATACGTCCATCTGTGAGTTCGAGGTAGATCATTCGGCCCTCGGCCCAAGCACGTAGGGCGCATGGCTCATTTTCAATCGCCATGGTGTTCATTGAATTTCTCCAGAAGAAACGGTTGATTTTCGTAGACGATTCTCTCGATTTCCCTGATCCTATGCGAGGGCACACCTCTATTTCGTGCTAGCGATATCGGTGACAACCAGAACTTACACTCGCCCTCAGCGCTGCGAATATGAATATGAGCAGGCTCCGTGCCTTCGTCAGAGTAAAAGTGAAATCTCAAGCCTCTGATTCTTAGAACAGTGGGCATATCAATTTCTGTCTAGAGCCGAACGTGAAGCCTAGGCCAGGCTGTACTGCGCCTATGATGACGCCGAATACAACGCGCCGAGTGCGACGGCGCAGCACATGGTCGGCTTTAGGCGCTTGTTGGACTAATCCGCTCGCGGCACGGCGTGTCCGTCTGCTCGGGCACGCTCTAGAAAGAGGGGATTGCATTGTCGCGGCCGGTCCGCCCGGCAACGGCGCGTGGGCGCGGCCAGGGGTCGAGCAGGGGCAGATGTCTTGATCAAGGGCATCGGCATCGGTCCGTGAGGTCGCAATCCAACGGCTCTGCGGGCAATCTTAGGCCATTCTCCGGATTTCAGGCGAGCACAAGGGCCGACCGTTGTGGGTCGGTCCAGCCGGAGGAGGCGACGCGATCGGTGTCAGGCGCGCAAGGCGGCGCCTCGCCCGTCGCGGCGCGGGGCGCTCAGGCGGGCGATCACGCGCAGCCGGCCGGTGCGGCACGTCGGGCACGGATAGGCATCTAAGGGGACGCGCTCGCCGGCTTCTTCGGCCTGCGCTGTCGCGGCGGGCGGTGCCGCGAGCGCGGCGCGGATCTTGGGCAAGCGGCGTGAAAAAGCGGACAACTACGGTGACAGACACCGGTTCTCGGGGCTTTGCCGAGCGGTTCGCAAGGTGCGATCCTGTTTGTGTTCGCAGCCGCAACTACTCTGGAGGTCGTCATGGTTCAGCTGAAAATCGTCAAGATCGGCAACTCCTTGGGCGTGCGGCTGCCGCGGGAGGTGCTCAATCGCATGCATCTTGGTGACGGCGACAAGCTGATTCTGACCGAGGCCCCGGAAGGGGGCTATCGGCTGGCCCCCTATGATCCCGAGTTCGAGCGGCAGATGGAGATCGCCGAGGAGGGCATCAGAAAGTATCGCAATACCCTGCGCGAGTTGGCCAAGTGACGGAACCTGTCTGGCTTTCCGACGACCTCCCGATGCTTTTGCACGAACGGCTGGTAGCGGATTGTCCGATGTTCGGGATCGCGGATTGCTCGAGTCGGCGATGGCGTCCGCAATGCACGCAATGGCACGCAATGGGGTCACACGCGCGCGATGGGGTCTTGCATTCAAGCACCCTGCTTGCTTGAGGCTGCCGGCGTGTTGCGTTTGCGTTTTTGTTTTTGCGTGATCCCGTTTTTGCGGTAACGATAAGACTTCTAACTGGATCGGATCTGCTCCAACAGGTCAACGGAGACCCGGTAGCCGAAATCCGACATCTGCCGAACGCATCCCTCGGCGCTCTGGATCAACCCTCGCCGCTGCGCCACATCGAGCAGCCGAACCGATCCGACGATGTTTAGCCCCTTGCGCAGGGCACACCGCCTCGCTAGCCGGTCGTCCATGATCAGCAGTGAATGCTCCCGGTCCTCCAGGGCCAGTCGGATCGAATCGCTTTCACCGAGCCCCAGGCTGGGGGTCAAGGCGATCGATTCCCTTGCATGGGCCTCGACGCACAGCCAGCCGTCCCGGATGGATGCAGCGATCCGTTGAGCGTCCACTCCCACGGTCACCAAGCATTCGTTCCGCACCGACGCGGTGATCCAGATCCGCGAAAACAACGCCCGCAGGATGAAGAGTCCGTCGATTCCAGCAAAGGCGATGAGTGGCCCAGCGTCGGCGATTACGACGCGAGCCATCGATCCAGGTCCGCGGCTTCGTGCCTGGTCGTTTCGTCAAAGCGCACGACGTCGATACCCAATTCATCGAGGTACTGGAGAAACGCCTGCGTGACCATACCACTCAGCCGGACGGCTCCGCCCAAAGACAGTGTACCGTCTTTGAAGAGTGCCGCAGCCAAGGCTGGTCTGACCGACCGCTCCCCCTCGGCAATCGACTTGTCGATGTGGACGATCAGCGCGTTGGGTTCATCGCCCTTGAGCACAAGCACGGGCGACTCTTCGGCCTGGCGCAGCGCGAGGGAGGGGTTCTTTTTCAGGTTTCTGACATTCGTGGCGTGCACGTTGCGTCCCGGAAGCTGGCACTGGGGGATCCTTGCCGTAGCCTACGCCTCGTAGTCTACGGTGTCGATGCCGCGCTGATCCAGGACAGGGAGCGACCAGAACCCGGCGAAGGCATCGTGGCCGTTGCGATTCAAATCGACATCCGCGAAGAGAACGAAGATGGGCCGGCCGTCTCGCGTGACGATGGACAGGCCTCCCGATTCCGCTTCTCGGCTCAGGTCGTCGATCCGGTCGGGCAAGTCACGGGTTTCAAAGGTTTGCAAGTCGCGGTTTCGAACGATCAGGAGCCCCCAGGGGTCACCCCTATAACGCCATCGGCTGCGGCCGCGTCCTCGTGTCGCTTGACCGCCCGACTGACGGTCATTCGACTGATCCCGAAGTGCTCGGCGATGGCCTGCCGCAATAGGGTCTCACGCCGATCGCCGCGCGAGGTAACGTGGTAGAGCCCGCCGGCTAGCTCGATACGAAGGGGTCTGGCCATGGGCGACGTGTAGTCGGGCGGTGCTGGATTGCAAGACCTGACCCCAGTGACCCGGCGACTCTTCGGCCTGGCGCAGCGCGAGGGAGGGGTTCTTTTTCAGGTTTCTGACATTCGTGGCGTGCACGTTGCGTCCCGGAAGCTGGCACTGGGGGATCCTTGCCGTAGCCTACGCCTCGTAGT